>JANOIS010000348.1:0-9013 GCA_031407755.1 Chloroflexota bacterium
CCAAGGCCAAAGGTCACCTCGTCGGGGGCCGATGCGACCGCCGCGAGCGGCGGGTCCGGCTGTAGGACGGCATACTCAGTGAGGACGCGGATCCCCCAGCCGTGCTCGACGAACCAGGCGGGAGGCGGCGCACGCATGAGCAGCATATCCGGCGCGCATGACCACGACCACGAGGCTCCCGACCACGAGCACGGGCACCCGCGTGGCGTGGTCGGAGTGATCCGCTCGATCTTCGCGCCCCACAGCCATGACTCCGCAGACTCGGTGGATCGAGCCCTCGAGTCAAGTGCCAAGGGGATCCGGGCGGTCAAGATCTCCCTCGTCGCGCTCCTGGCCACGAGCGGCGTGCAGGTGGTGGTCGTCCTGATCACAGGATCGGTCGCATTGCTGGCCGACACGATCCACAACTTTTCCGACGCCCTGACGGCTGTGCCCCTGTGGGTCGCCTTCGTGCTCGGCCGGCAGACGGCGACCAGGCGCTTCACGTACGGCTTTCGGCGGGCGGAGGATCTGGCCGGCATCTTCATCGTGTTGATGATCGCCTTGTCCGCTGCCGTGGCGGCATGGCAGGCGGTCGATCGGCTCATCAACCCGCAACCGATCTCCGAGCTTGGACTGGTGGCCCTGGCCGGGGTGATCGGCTTTGCCGGCAACGAGGTCGTGGCGCTGTACCGGATCCGGGTGGGCAAGGAGATCGGATCGGCAGCACTCGTCGCCGACGGCTATCACGCCCGGACGGACGGGTTTACCTCACTGGCGGTGGTCGTCGGCGCCGCGGGCGTCTGGCTCGGCTTCCCGCCGGCGGACGCGATCGTCGGGCTGCTGATATCCGTCGTGATCCTGTGGGTTCTCAAGAGTGCCGCCGGTCAGGTCTTCGCGCGGCTCATGGATGCCGTCGATCCGGCGCTGACCGAGGCCGTGGAGCGGGCCGCCCGGCAGCCCGGCGTCGAGGAAGTGTCGAGCATCCGTATCCGCTGGATCGGCCATCAGCTCGAGGCCGAGGCGCATGTCGTGGTCGACGGTGACCTCTCCACCGCCCGCAGTCACGAGATCGCCGAGGGTGTCCGTCATGGCATCTTCCACGCGGTGCCGAAGATCTCGGATGTGACCGTCCACGTCGACCCGTGCATGCATGCCGTGGCCGATCCGCACGAGGCGACCCGCCAGCATCTGCCGCACACGCCCCGAGGGGTCGACTCGACTCTGGCCGGACCCAGCGATCCACGCGCCCACTGATTCGCGTTCGGGGGCCGCGCGTCAACCTGGCCGCCTGGGCGCTCCGAGGAGCCGGCGCGCAGCGAGATTGAACCTTCGGCACGGGCACGACACCGCCGCGACGGGCACCCCACCGCGCGGCAGTTCGACGACGACCGGCTCCAGTCCGGGCCTCCAAGGCTGACTCTCGTCGCGGGAGCCGCCGTTGCGTAGGGCCATCGGTCACGTAAATGGCTGCGTGATGGCCTGCCCGGCATTCCATTTGGGCCCGCATGTCGCGCGGGGGCGATGTAAAAGTCTTCGACACGAGGCCTGCCAGCGTCCGCCGATATCGTCCACTCCATCGTTCGGGCCGTTCGGCCCTCGTTATCCTGTCCAATGGCTGGTGCGCTCGAGGCACGATCGGCACGAGTCTGTGACGCACGGACGCAGTGCTGGAGGACGCGACAGATGAACGCAACTACGACCCTCGACCGGCCATATGCACCTCTCCTCGAGTGGCTCAAGAGCCAGGACGTCGA
The DNA here is from genome assembly GCA_031407755.1 of Chloroflexota bacterium. Taxonomy (GTDB): domain Bacteria; phylum Chloroflexota; class Limnocylindria; order Limnocylindrales; family CSP1-4; genus SPCO01. The sequence continues at coordinate 1,737 of JANOIS010000348.1, forward strand.
CTTCGAGGTGCACGAGCACGACCCGGCATTCACGGCCCGCGCCACCGCCACCGCGGAGGGGGTCGATCCGCGCACGTTCGCCAAGGTCGTCGGGGTCGCGAGACATGACGGCCCCCATGTCCTCGTCGTTCTCGACGCCACCGACCAGCTCGACCTTCACAAGGCCCGCCGGGCCCTCGGTGCGGGCGACGTTCAGCTGCTCTCCGAGGCCGGGCTGACGGCTCTCGCACCCGGTTGCGCGGTCGGCGCCATCCCGGCTGTCGGCTCGCTGTTCGGGCTGGCGACGTACGCGGACTACGCCGTGCGGGACGACCCGGAGATCAGCTTCAACGCCGGCAGCCACCGCTTCAGCGTTCGTGTTGAGCGTGCGGCTTGGGAGCGCGCCTGCGGCGTCAGCTACGCCGATCTCTACGCCGAGTTCGCCGTGGCCGGCAATCCCGAGCCCGCTTGGGCCCGCTCGTGACGACGGGCCCGCGCAGGGCAGGAAGGCGGCCAACGAAATGACGCAACCCAGCACTCTCGTGTGGATCGACGCGCGGGAGGCCGTCATCGTCCGCTGGCAGGATGACGGGGTTCGACTCGAGCGGGTCGAGTCGGAGGTGCCGGCTCGTCACCGGTCCACCGGCCATGTCCGGCACGATCCCGCCGTCCGCCATGGCGGCGGCCGGGCGCAGACCGCCGGCGAGCCGCACCGCCTCGAGCACCTCGAGCGATTCGTCGAACAGATCGCGACACGGCTGCCCGCGGACGATGAGCTGTTCATCCTCGGTCCCGGCACCGTGCGCGAAGGCCTGGAGCGACACGTCCGCGCGATGGACGTGCACCACAAGCGCTCCCGCAGCGTCAGCTGCGAGGCGTCGTCGCGGCTCACCGATCGCCAGCTCATCGCGCGGCTCCGTACCTTCGCGGGCGTGGGCACGCGTCGACGGACGGTCGGAGCATACCGCTGGACCGGTCCGCTGCCCGACCGCCCATCGGGCCAGGCCCAACTGCCGCCGCGGCGCGTCTTCGACAAGCCGCCGCGCCAGCTCGACCGGGGCGAGCCATGACGTCGACAGAGACCGAGATGGGGGGCGATTCGATGCGAGTCCTCGTCGCGATCGACGGCTCTGAGGCGGCGAACCTTGCCGTCGACCTGGTGGCCGACGCTGCCTGGCCGTCCGGGACCGCGATCCTCGTGGCCGAGGCGGTCGAGTTCGGAGGCGGTCTGTTCGGTGGGCCGGATCCGGCACTTGCCATGATCCAGGCAGACACGCTCGAAGCGGAATTGCGTGTTGCGGCGAAGCTGACCGTGGATGGGGCGCGTGCGCAGCTCGAGCGGCCCGACTTCACGGTCGAGTGCGCGGTCCTCCGCGGCCGGCCGGCCGCCGCGATCATCGATCGAGCGCGGGACATGCGGGCCGATCTGATCGTCGTCGGGAGCCGAGGCCACGGAACGATCGAGTCGATGCTCCTCGGCTCGGTCTCCGCCGAGGTGATCGACCACGCGCCGGTGCCGGTGCTCGTCGCCCGGGGGAGCCGAATCGAGCGCGTCGTGCTGGGTTGGGACGGTTCCTCGGGCGCCTCGCTCGCGGCGGACCTCCTGCGCACCTGGCCCATCTTCGCCGACTCTGCGGTGCAGGTGGTGAGCGTCGCCGACATCGAGATCCCCTGGTGGACCGGCCTTCCCGCTCCTGGCTCCCCACAGCTGATCCCCATCTACCTCGACGCCGCCGACGCCACCCGCAAGCAGCGCGACCGGCTCGCGAGCGAGATGACGGCTGAGCTCCGCGCGGCCGGCCTCAGGGCTGAGGCCGATCGCCGAGAGGGTGATGCGGCGACCGAGATCCTGGCCGCGGCAAGCGCGTCGAACGCTGACCTGATCGTGATGGGAACCCACGGTCGGTCCGGCCTCACTCGCATCGTCCTCGGCAGTGTCGCCCGCAATGTCCTCCAGCACGCAACGTGCTCGGTTCTCATCATCCGTGAGGGCTCTCCACCGGCTGAATGAGTCACGTCGGTGCCCGCCCCATGTCGGCGTGCCGGGATTCGTTCTCATTGAAAGGGCGCCGTGGCGAGTTCGAGCACGGCCGGCAGGACGACCGTGATGAAGAGGACCGCCAGCTGGCTCGATGACCCTGGCCCTCGGCGCATCCCGGAGCTGGCACGGGCCAGACGTCACCGACGATCGGGCCATTCGGCCCTACCCCTCGCAGGCGGCGTGTGGCAACGTGATCGTTGACCCGGAGAGGTCAAGAGCCGAACCACCTAGAGATCGCATCAACAGATGGAGCGTCCAGAGATTGCATCAACGGACGGCACGTTGGAGATTGCATCAACGACAGATGGCAAAGATCCCTCCGGGCCGTTCGCTGTTCCGCGTCTCTCACCCGGAACGCCAACGGCCCATGAGACGCAGGTTCATCGCTGTGGCCCGTCAGCGAGCAGCGCCCCGAACGCGGACAGAGCCGCGCCCGGAGTCATGTTGGGGTTTCGACAGGAGGAGGGTCGTGCCCGTACGCAGAGCCAAGCTGGTAGCGCCGAGCGACGACCCGCGCTGGCGCAACGTCGAAACGCGCATGCGTGGTGGTTGCCATCGAGATGCCTTGGCGCGTGCGCTTCGTGGTCGTGCCCGCCCGGGCCCTGGGGCTTACCGGGGCGCGGTTGCCGTCGTCGTCCGGGTCACGTGACGTCGTCAGTCACATTCCTGCCGATCGCGTCCTGAGTCTGGGCAGGATCGGCGTGATGCCCGGCCCAGGAGGCCCGGGCATCCGATCGCCGCGTTCGATGTCGGTGACTGCCAGCGCCCGTCCGATCTATCGCCGAGCCCGCCTCAGTCTCAGGAACGCCGACGCATCGCCCTTCCAGCTCCCTCCAACGCGAGCGCAAGCAGGATCGTCAGGACGGCGGCACCAGCGAACGCAGCGAGGGGCAAACCCTCGATCGGACCCGGGAGCACCGGGCTCGTGTCCGACGCAGGGAGTGTGGAGGTCGGCGTCGTTCCGCCGCCCGACGACTTCGCTGGCGGCGGGGTCGCGCCGACGGCCGCCGTGACCGTGATCGTACCGCTCTGGCCTACGCCTCCGGCGGCGCCATGGAACTGACAATAGAATGCGAACCGCCCGGTCTGCTTGACGACGATCGACTTCGTCCCCCCTGCGTCGATCTTGCCGGTATCGAACGAGCCGTCATCGGCGGTCGCCGTGTGCGGGAGTTGGCTGGTGTTCTTGAATGCCACCTTCGTGCCCGCCGTAACGGTGAAGGTCGCGGGGCTATACGAGTCCGCGAGCGTTTCGACGATCTTGGGCGCGGCGGCGGCGGCGATCGCTGGGCCGATGAGCATGACGATGAGCCCGAACGTCATGGCAACGCCGACAGACTGGAGGATCATGTGGCGGCCGATTGGCCCAGAGTTCGACATGCGAGGTGCTCCTTTCATCGGTTGCCTTCAACCGATCTGGTTGACTTCATCCAAAGCCGTTGACATCGATGACCCAGACTCCCGGCTCGGAGCGAAGCTGGGTCAGCATCCCAGGTATGAGCTCGGACGCACCCTCGCTCCGAAGGAGCGAGGCCGCGTCGCTGCGGGTTACCTCGGCGACACCCGGGGTCGCGAGGTAGCCGTCGATATCCGCTTCGGTCACGGACACGTAGCGGTCGATCATCGCCTGCTGGTACAGGCCGCGGCGCTGCGTTTCGCGCAGCTGGGCCATGGAGACGTGCATCTCGGCCTCGCGATCATCGCGAGGGACGATCGTTGGACCAGCGACGCGGTCGTTCGGCGATGGCCCCCCCCGGAAGCCGGGACGACCCTCGCCTCCAGGAAGGGTCGTCCCGGCCATCACGTCAGAACTTGCAGCGGGCGCTGGCGTCAGCGTCCAGGACGTCGGCGCGTCGCCCCTCGTACGGGCTTGATGGCGCGCGCGATGACGACGGAGCCGATTCCCGCCAGAGCGAGGAGAAGGAGCCCGAGGCCAGGCATACCGACCGGCACGTCCGTCGGCAGCGTGTCCGTCGCCGGCGCCGTCGGATCTGCGCTGGCGCCTCCGGGATCCCCGCTGGGGGTAGGCGTTGCGCTCGGCGGCGTGGGGGTCGGTGCAGGCGTCGGCGTGGGCACCGGGGTCGGTGCAGGCGTCGGCGTGGGCACCGGGGTCGGGGTCGGTGCAGGCGTCGGCGTGGGCACCGGGGTCGGGGTCGGTGCAGGCGTCGGCGTGGGCGCGGGCGCGGCCACGACGGTGAACTGGCCGACCTGCGCGGTCGTCGATTGGGGCGTCGCGTCCGCGGTGGCCGCGTCCGAGTGGAGCGAGCAGAAGTAGCGATAGTTGCCGACGACGGTGAACGTCATGCTGAAGGTCGTATTGGTCGCGGTCAGGAGCGGAGACGCCCAAGCTACCGCAGTGGCGGGAATGCTGGCCGACGTCGTGTCGTGCGTTCCCGCGGTCCGCGTCCAGGTGATCGTGTCGCCGGCGGTGATGTTGCCCAGGTCCTGTGGGGTAAACGTGTTACTGCCTACAGCGACGTTGAAGGTCGCCGCCGCGACGGGCTGCGGAAACGGCAGCCCAGCCACGACCAACACCGCGGCCATGGCCATCCCGGCGACCGCGAACCTCGAGCGTGAGGTTGTTCTCATGTTGTTCTCCCTATCCTCCGATTTCCTGATCCGCCCGCGGACGTCGCCGGCGCAGCCCTACCTGCAGAGAACGCTGCGGCATCGCCGCGACCAACACTATCCGGTCATCCGCCCACCGGGACCCCCCAATTCGGGGGGTGGCGGCCCGGACGTGCCGGGCCGTTTGGCAGGGTCAGCCGGGGCCGACGATCACCTACGACGCCGGCGATCGCAGCGACCCACGTGACGGCAGCGGGGACGGGTGGTTCTAAACCTCACCGCCCCCGGCCGCCTTCAGGTCCTCCTCAGCGTCCAGGGCGCCGGCGGGCCGCTCCTCGTACGGACTCGATGGCGAGCGCGATGACGACGGAGCCGATCACTGCCACAGCGAAGGCAAGGAGTCCGAGGCCGGGCAAACCGCCCGGCAGTTCCGGCAACGTGTCCGTCGCCGGGACGGCGCCTCCGGAGTTCCCGCCGGGGGCAGGCGCAGCGGCCGCGGTCACGGTGATGGTGCCGCTCTGGCCCACGCCTCCCGCCGCGCCGTGAAACTGGCAGTAGAAGGGAAACTTGCCGGTCTTCTTGAGCGTGACCGACTTGGATTCACCCTTGGCGATCATCCCGGTGTCGAACGACCCGTTGTCGGCGGTGGCGGTGTGCGGCAACGTACTCGTGTTCTTGAAGACGACCGTCGTGCCGACCTTGACCGAGAACGTCTTCGGGTTGTAGGAGTCGTCCGTGACATCGACAGTCCTGGACGAGGCGCCCAGGGCCGCGAGAGGAACGGCAAGGGTCAGGATCGCAACCGCGAGCAGACCGAGCCATGAGGATCGGAAACCAAGGAACATGTGTCTCATCATCTGGTACTCCCTTGCATGTCGGCGAGTTGGTGTGTGCTGCGCGTCGTCAGGTGCTCACCCGAGTTCCTCCACGTCGATGACCCAGATCCCAGGGTCTCGGCGAAGCTCCGCGAGGAACTGCGGGATCACCTCTGCGGCACGCTCCGAACGGACGCGCGACGCGGCGTCCGCAAGGCTCAGGCCGGCCGCGCCGGGCTGGGCAAGATACGCGTCGATGTCGGCTTCGCTCGCCGGCACGATCCGATCGATCAACGCTTGGAGGTAGAGGCCGCGTCGCTGGGTCTCCCGAAACTCGGCCATCGACACCCGCATCTCGTCCATGCCTCGCGCGAAGCCGGCCTCCCCGCCGTAGCGCTCCTCGACCTTTCGCACTTCGGCGTCGATCATCACGTCCGTGACAGTCACGCCCTGACTTTGCATGAAGTGGCGCGTCAGCACGTCACCGACGATCGAGTCGACGTTGGCCTGAACGGCCGTCCGCCACGTTGTGAGGTCTCGAGGTTGCGCCCGGCCCATGACTTCCGCGGCCTCGAGCTGCTCCGCGACCGCGGCCCAGGTCACCGGCTCGTCGTGGACGCGGGCGACGACCGTCTCTGGTGCGATCGCGGGTGGCGACCAGGTCTCGGCTCCGAGCGTGAAGACCGCGAACACCACGCCGGCGATGGTCAAGCCGCCGGCAAGCACGAGCGCCATGGTCCGGAATCCCTCGCGCCGGATCGGCTTCGATCCGCGTTTTCTTGAGACGGCGCCTCGGCGCGGCCTGCTCATGGCCGTGTGTCCTCAAGCATCAGCGCGTGAAGCCTCTCCACCGCCGTCCCATAGGCTCCGAGCTCCTCGGTCAGGTCGAGGCGATCCCGGTCAAGGAAGACGGCAACGCGGAAGGGACGGATGTCGCGTTCACCCTGCACGACGATGGCCGCGGCGCCGTTCGCCACCAAAGCGCACACGACGACGAGCCGGAGGAACGGGCGGATCGCCGCCGGGTCGCTCATGGCGCGGTCCCTTCGATGCCCGCGATCCTGCGTCGCATGCGATCTGCGCGCCGATACCGCCACACGATGAACCCCACGATCGCGGCGGCGATCACGAGGACGAGGGCGAAGAAACGCCAGGGAACGATGAACGTCTCGGCCTGGACCACGATCGTGGCGTAATCCTGCGCGCCGCGTTCGTACACGATCTCCGTCGTCACCGATGCGGGCCCGATCCACGGCAGCGTCGGCCCCGTCGTCGCAAAGCGGCCGGCCGCGCCGCGCAGGACCGTCGTCGCGGGCGCCTGCCGTTCGGTGGGATCGCTCGCCGTCCACGACCGGTATGCGTCGACGGCGACCGCCCGGACGAACGTCTCGCCGACGTTTACGACGCGCGTCTCGGTTCGGGACCTCGGACCGAAGAACGCATCGAGACTCAACTCATCCGGGAACTCCGCGAAGAGATCGTTGGACGTCACCTGGATCTCACGCTGGAGGGGGCGGCCCTCGGGGGCGAGTTCGATGAGGACGGGCGAGCCGAGCCTGCCCGAAACGGCTATCTCGCCGCTGCCGGCGGGCGCCGAGGTGATGAACAGGCCGGCCTGGTAGCCGCCCGGCGCGGCGCCCGCGGGCACCTCGACGATCACCTGGATCGTCGCCTGGTCTTCCGGCTCGACCCGGAGCGAGGTGACATCCGTCCGCACCCAATCGATCACGGCGAACGTGTTCGCCGGCGCCGTGCTGTCGTCGATGAGGAAGTCACCGACCGTGACCCGCACGTCGAGCGGGGCATCGTCCTGGTTGTAGACCGTGACCAGCTGGACGGCAGTCTGTCCGGGCTCTGCCGCAAACACGAGCCGC
>JANOIS010000374.1:0-2164 GCA_031407755.1 Chloroflexota bacterium
TCAGCGCCGACGACGCCGACCAGGCTGGCGCCGGTGAAGTCGACCGTGGCGGTGGTGTTGCCGTTGTAGACCTTGTTCTGGGCGGCCGCGCCCGAGATGGTCAGGTTCTTGGCCGTGATCGTCTGAGGGATCGCCGGCGAGCTCGTACTCGAGTTGAACTGGACCGCGCCACTCAACCCACCGTTGTAGGTTGCTGTGACGTTGTATCCACCGACATCGAGGAGCGGTGAGCACGTCGCCGTATTGGCACTCAGGGCCACGGCGTTGCAGATCACGTTGCTGCCGCTCTGGAACGTCACGGTGCCGAAATTGCTGGGATTGCCGCCGGCGGCGGCGACCGTTGCGGTGAACGTCAGAGGCGCTCCGTAGACGACCGAGAATGCACCCGTCGTGCGATTGAGCGTGGTCGTCGTGGTACGAACCACGATCGCCGTGTAGTTGGCGTCGATGTTGCGCGTCTGTGTCTGGCCGGCGACGCAAATCGGATTCGAGCTGTCAGGAGCTGGCGTTGAAATCCCGCCACTCCAGTTCGCAAACACGAAACCGGTGAGCGGCTGTGCCGTCAGCTTGGCGGACTGCGTGTTCGAGACGCCTGCCGGGATGCTGCCGCCGTTCCCGGTTGTTGTCGCAATCAGCGTGCCCGATGCGTCGATCGCGCCGACTGGCGCGGGATTGCAAGTCGTGTTGTTGTAGCGAACCCAATCGACCAGCGAATTGATGCCACCAGTCCCGACTGCCTTCACGTTGAAGTTTCCGTCGGTGAACGTTGTTGTCACGGTCCCGGACTGCGCGCCGGTCGCGACGACGCGGTAGGTCGCGACGAACCAGTCGGGCAATATGAACGAATCCGAGATGCGGCCACCCGCGTCGGCTGTCACGTCGACGTTCCGGCTCCAGCTGCTTCCAAAGTCGTCGTTCACGAAGATGTGGACGCTCTCCCCGGCGTACCAATTCGAGCCGGTCAGCGTGACGGTGCCGCCGGGCGGGTAGTCGGCCTGGTCGCTCGCGATCGAGGGCGGGCCGCTGGGGGCGTAGGCAGGAGTCGGGACCGGCGTCGGCTCAGCGGTGGGGGCCGTCGTCGTCGGGACCGCCGTCGGGTCGGGAGTCGGGGCAGGAATGACGTCGGGCGTCGGCGCCACGCTTGGCTCGGCGCTCGGCGCAGGCGTCGGCTCGGCAGACGGCGCAGCACTCGGTTCGATGGAGGGCTCAGCGGACGGCGTCGACGCCGGAGCACCCGACGGATCGGGCGATGGATCCACGGCCAATGCCGCAGCCGGCGCGAAGAGCGACGCGACGAGCAGGAATACCTGCAACCCGACAAGGAAACGGTGCAGAACAGCGGAGCGGCGACCGGCACGACCGGACATGGATGGCCTCCCAGGACGCGGCGACGTCCGTGATGGAGACCCGACGAGGTCCGGCGGAAAGAACGAGACCACGGTCCGCGATCACTACAGGTGACGCAGTCCGCTTGTGTCGCTCGGGTCGATCAGTTCAGGTGACGAAAGATCGAATAAAAGATAAGTGCTGTTGCGCGCTCGGCCCGAGTCTCGCCTCGCCCGGACACTGGGCGGGTCGACTATTCGGTTGCCCCTCCCGACTGGGCGGACGGAAGGTCGCCAACAGTACTACCCGATTGTCGCGTTTCATCCTCCATTTGGCCTACCAGACCGCACCAGTCGAATCAAGCGGTGCATCAAGGCACCGGGGCGCTCGCCAATCGTTCCTTGCCAGCGTCCCGTCGAAATGCATACTCACGCCATGAGATATGCGTTTGGCACCTCCGTCGGCGAGCGCGGCCAGATCACCATCGAGCGCGACATCCGCCGAGAGCTGGACATCCAACCGAAGGATGTCGCTGTCCAGCGGATCGAGCACGGCCGCCTGGTCGTCGAATTCATCCGTCCGGTAGCGCCGCACACACGGTCCCTGGCCGGCATCCTTGGGCCATCGCCGCGCACGCCTCCGGAACCGTTGGAAGTCGATACGGCCGTCGGTGAAGCGATCGCCGAGGAGTGGCGGGAGTATCTGGCCCAAGAGGCCGAGCAGACGGCCCAGCTGCCGCCAACGCCCGTCGCCCGGCGACGCCGCCGGTGATGTACGTCGACACCTCCGTGATCGTCCGGTACCTGACCGGTGACGACCCGGCGCGATCCCGAGCCGC
>JANOIS010000382.1:0-2376 GCA_031407755.1 Chloroflexota bacterium
CACGCCCTCGTGCAGGCGACCCGGTTCCGACGTGGTGCCGATGATCGGGACGTCCCGCGTGTGCGGAACGGCCGCGGGGATGGCACCCAGGCTGATCCATTCCACGACGCCGAGCTGACGAGCCAGCTCGAGGACCGCAGCCGCGAACGTCTGCCATCGGTCGTCTGGTTCAGGCCCGGTCAGGATCAGCAGGTCGCGCTCGGCGATCGTCATGCGGCGAAGGGCGAGGCTCGGCCAGGTGAGTTCGGCCAGGCGTCCATCGATGATCTCGAGGGTCGGGCGCCGAGCCCGGTAATCGAACAGCGAATCGGCATCAAAGGTCGCCACTACCGCGCCGTCCTGGACCAGCAGGTCCAGCGCCATCGTGGCCGCGCTGCCGGCGTCGACCCAGCCGTCGAACGCGCCGACCATGGTTGGCGCGATGAGATCGCCTGGATCACCGGGGCTGCCAGGCACGGCGAGGGAATACAGACTCACCGTCCAAGGATACGCGGCCCGTCGGCGGGATCAGCGACGAAAGTCGAGTACCCTCCTACATGGCGGCGATCCTGATCGATGAATCGATACCGCTCCTCGATCGCCGCGGGGTCGCAGGGTGATGGCGATTCCCGACAGATTCCGCGGTGGGCACCCATTGCTGCCCACGTCACCAGGAGGACGCCTTGGACAAGAGGATCGCGCGGCCCGTTCGAATCTCGGCCGCGCTCATCATCTCGACGCTCGTCATCGCCTCGATCGTGCCGCTCGTCTCGGCGGACGACGGCCTCGAGGTCAACACGCCGTATCCCGCCGTGGCCGTCGCCCCGGGGACGACGGTCAGCTTTGACCTGACTGTCACCTCGACGCGGGCGGTGACGGTCGCGCTCGAGGTCGGCGGCATTCCCGACGGCTGGGACGCGAGTCTGCTCGGTGGCGGCTTTGTGGTGGATGGGCTGTCCGTCACACCGGACGTGGATGGGACGGTCCGGCTGGATGTCGATGTGCCGGCGGACGCGGTCACGGGCACGGATGCCGTCGTGGAAGAGCTGACGGTCACGGCCACGGGCGAAGGAGCCCGGGACGTGCTGCCGATCAAGATCCGGGTCAACGCCGAGGCAGCCGGCGAGATCACCCTCACGACGTCCACGCCGGCCCTGACCGGTTCTTCTGACGCGAGCTTCTCGTTCGACCTGCAGTTCCAGAACGGCACGGCCCAGGACGTGACCGTTTCGGTCGCTGCGACCGGTCCCGCGGCCTGGGACGTCGCGGCCTCTCTGACCGGTGAGAACCAGGCGGCCTCGACGGTCGTCGAGGCTGGCGCCTCGCAGAACGTGACCGTCACGGCCACGGCACCGGCCAACGCGGTGGCCCAGGTCTACCCGCTCCAGGTGGAGGCGCGGGCTGGCGATCGGACCATCAGCTCGGATCTGGCGATCGAGATCACGGGGTCGTATTCGATGACCCTGGACACGCCCAACGAGGTGCTGTCCGCAAGCGGTTCGGCCGGATCGCCGACGACCCAGGCATTCGTGATCACCAATACCGGCACGGCGCCGATCACCGGGGTGACGCTCACGGATTCGGCGCCGACCAACTGGACCGTCACCTACGCCCCGGCCGATGGTATCCCCACGATCGAACCCGGCGCGACCGCGGAGATCACCGCCACGATCACGCCGTCATCGGAGGCCGTGGCCGGGGACTACCGTGTGTCGTTCACCGCCAGCGCCACCGAGGGTGGCGCCGACGCGACGGCGGCCGTCCGGGTAACCGTCGAGACGTCACCGTTGTGGGCACTGATCGGCCTCGGCATCATCGTCCTCATCGTGGGCGGCCTGTTCTACGTCTTCCGCACCTACGGTCGCCGATGAGTGCGACGCCCGGGCGGATCGCGCCCAAGCGGCGTCCGGGTCGTCGGCTGGCCGCGGCGCCCATCGAGGGCGGCCCTCCGGCCATCGACGCGGCGGCTGACACCGTCCGGATCCGGACCCGTGGCCTGACCAAGCTGTACGATGACCTCGTCGCCGTCGATCATCTTGATCTCGAGGTCCACGCCGGCGAGATCTTCGGGCTGCTCGGGCAGAACGGTGCGGGCAAGACCACGACGATCCTCATGCTGCTCGGGTTGACCGAGCCCACCTCGGGCACTGCGCGCGTGGTCGGACTGGATCCGGCCCGCGGCCCGCTGGAGGTCAAGCGACGGGTCGGCTACATGCCGGATAGCGTCGGCTTCTACGGCGACCTGACCGGCCGTGAGAACCTGCGCTACACGGCCCGCCTCAACCGCGTGCCGCGCGACCTGGCGGAGACGACGATGGACGAAGTGCTCGAACAGGTCGGACTTGCCTCGCGGGCCGACGACAAGACGGACACCTATTCGCGTGGCATGCTCCAGCG
>JANOIS010000195.1:0-1690 GCA_031407755.1 Chloroflexota bacterium
AACGGTCGGCTGACCGTTGACGGTCGATCGGACGAGATCGCCGGTCCGCAGCCAGCCGTCGTCGCTGAGGATCGCGGCCGTGGCGGCGGGGTCGTCGAGGTAGCCCGGGAAGACCATCGGGCCGCGCACCTGGATCTCGCCGTCACTCAGCCGAAGCTCGACACCGGGCAGGGGATAGCCGGTGGTGCTCGGATGAGCGGTCGCCTCGTTCGTCGGCAACGCCACGACGCCGGATGCGGTCTCGGTCATGCCATACGAGGCAACGACTGGCCACCCGGCGGCGATGGCGCGCCGTACCAGGGCCTCAGGGATCGGGCCGCCGCCAAGGATGACGGCGCGGATCCCATCGGGAGGCGACGCATCCGCGGTGGCGTCCAGGATGCCTCCGAGCTGCGCGGCGACGAGCGAGCAATGGCTCACGTGGACGCCCTTGCTCGACGCGTCGTCGATGGCCGCGAGCAGCGTTCGGGGATCCGCGTCGGCGGGGACCACGATCGGTGCGCCGGTCGCCGCCGCACGCCAGACGATCCCCAGGCCGGCAACGTGCGCCAGCCCAAGGGAGAGGAGCCAGCCGGTCGCGGGTGGCAGGAAGGTATTCCATGCCAACGCGCTCGAGGCCAGGCGGTCCAGCGGCAGCCTGGCGAGCTTGGGTCGGGCGGTGGTGCCGGACGTCGGCACGATGAATTCAGCGGTCTCGGCCGTTTGGGCGTCCGTCGCGAGCGCCTGGGCACCATCGCCGACCTCGTCGAGTCGGACGATCTCGACGCCGGGGGGTACGACGACCCCAGTCCCACGATCGACTACGAGCACGCGACAGCCCGCGGCTTCCAGGAGCGCGGCGACTTCTGGTGCGGACAGGCGCGGATGGATGAGCACCGCCGAGATACCAGCCCGTGGGACGCCGTGGAGGGCGGCGATCCCAAGGCCGGTCGCCCCGATGGCCAGGCCGACCCGATCGCCCGGCCCCAGGCCACGTTCGGTCAGCGCCGCGCCGATCGAGGCTGCGCGGCGGTCCAGATCGGCCCATGTCCAGAGGCCGTCCGCGTCAACCACGGCCGGGGCGTCCGGCCGCTCGATCGCGTGGCGTCGGGCCAGATCGGGGAGCATCATCATCGGACGTCACCGATTCCTTCGAATTCGAAGGATGTAACGGCGGCGGAGTCGAGGGCGACGCTGCCGGCCGCCGGAACGGTCAGCCGCCCATCGCGGACCACCAGGGGCTGCGCGAGCAGGTCGCTTACGAGCACGTCGGCCGTGGCCAGGCCGTGGGCCTGGTCTGGCAGGCAAGCGGCGACGCGAAGAGCCGCGCTCAGGCCAACCCCGGTGTCCAAGAGCGTGGAGATCGTCACGCCCACGCCCGCGGCATGGGCCTCGCGCGCGATCGCCAGCGCGACGAGCGGCCCACCCACGCGACCCGGCTTCACGACCAGGACGTCGGCGGCACGGGCCACCAGCAATGCCCGGGCGGTGGCAAGCGACGAGACCGACTCGTCCGCGGCGATCGGAACAGGACTCGCGGCTCGGAGCGCGGCGAGGGCGGCGGGGTCCCCTGGCGGGATCGGCTGTTCCACGTACTCCAGGAGGAGCGACGCCAGCCCGGCGAGTCGATCGCGCGCGGTTGCCGGACCCCATGCGCCGTTGACGTCGAGCCGGAGGGCGATCCCTGGTCCCGCGGCGTCCCGGACCGCGG
>JANOIS010000197.1:0-3455 GCA_031407755.1 Chloroflexota bacterium
CCGCGGTCCGGGACGCCGCGGGACCAGGGATCGCCCTCCGGCTCGACGTCAACGGCGCATGGGGTCCGGCAACCGCGCGCGATCGACTCGCCGGGCTGGCGTCGCTCCTCCTGGAGTACGTGGAACAGCCGATCCCGCCAGCGGACCCCGCCGCCCTCGCCGCGCTCCGAGCCGCGAGTCCCGTTCCGATCGCCGCGGACGAGTCGGTCTCGTCGCTTGCCACCGCCCGGGCATTACTGGTGGCCCGTGCCGCCGATGTCCTGGTCGTGAAGCCGGGTCGCGTGGGTGGGCCGCTCGTCGCGCTGGCGATCGCGCGCGAGGCCCATGCCGCGGGCGTGGGCGTGACGATCTCCACGCTTTTGGAGACCGGGGTTGGCCTGAGCGCGGCACTTCGCGTCGCCGCTTGCCTGCCAGACCAGGCCCACGGCCTGGCCACGGCCGACGTGCTCGTAAGCGACCTGCTCTCGCAGCCCCTGGTGGTCCGCGATGGGCGGCTGACCGTCCCGGCGGCCGGCAGCGTCGCGCTGGACTCCGCCGCCGTTACATCCTTCGAATTCGAAGGAAACGGTGAAGACCGATGATGATGCTCCCCGATCTGGCCCGGCGCCACGCGATCGAGCGGCCTGACGCCCCGGCCGTGGTCGATGCGGACGGCCTCTGGACATGGGCCGATCTGGACCGCCGCGCAGCCTCGATCGGCGCGGCGCTGACCGAGCGTGGCCTGGGGCCAGGCGATCGGGTCGGCCTGGCCATCGGCGCGACCGGCCTCGGGATCGCCGCCCTCCACGGGGTCCCACGGGCTGGTGTCTCGGCCGTGCTCGTGCATCCACGCCTGTCCGCTCCAGAAGTCGCCGCGCTCCTGGAAGCCGCGGGGTGTCGCGTGCTCGTAGTCGATCGTGGGACCGGGGCCGTCGTACCCCCCGGCGTCGAAATCGTCCGACTCGACGAGGTCGACGGGCCCGGCGATCGTGCCCAGGGGCTCGCGACGGACGCCCAAACGGCCGATGCTGCGGAATTCATCGTTCCGACGTCCGGCACGACCGCCCGACCCAAGCTCGCCAGGCTGCCGTTGGATCGCCTGGCCGCGAGCGCGCGGGCATGGAATACCTTCTTGCCAGCCGCTACGGGCTGGCTCCTCTCCCTTGGCCTGGCGCATGTTGCCGGCCTGGGGATCGTCTGGCGTGCATCGGCGACCGGCGCACCGATCGTCGTCCCCGCCGCCATGGATCCCGGAGCGCTGCTCGCGGCCATCGACGACGCGTCGAGAAAGGGCGTCCACGTGAGCCATTGCTCGCTCGTCGCCGCGCAGCTCGGAGGCATCCTGGACGCCACCGCGGATGCGTCGCCTCCCGATGGGATCCGCGCCGTCATCCTCGGCGGCGGCCCGATCCCTGAGGCCCTGGTTCGGCGTGCCATCGCCGCCGGGTGGCCAGTCGTTCCCTCGTATGGCATGACCGAGACCGCATCCGGCGTCGTGGCCTTGCCGACGAACGAGGCGACCGATCATCCGAGCACCACCGGCTATCCCCTGCCCGGCGTCGAGCTTCGGCTGAGTGACGGCGAGATCCAGGTGCGCGGCCCGATGGTCTTCGCGGGCTACCTGGACGACTCCGCCGCCACGGCCGCGGTCCTCACCGCCGACGGCTGGCTGCGGACCGGCGATCTCGGTCGGCTCGATACCAACGGTCGGCTGACCGTTGACGGTCGATCGGACGAGATCATCATCTCGGGCGGCGAGAACATCTCGCCCGCGGAAGTCGAGGCTGCCCTCGCCACGCACCCCGGCGTCCATGAGGTCGCCGTGGTGGGCATGCCGGACAAGACCTGGGGCCATGTCCCCGTCGCGATCGTCGTCGTGGGGCCCGACACGGCACTGAGCGACGACGACCTCACCGCGCACGCGCACGCGCGGCTCGCCCGCTTCAAGGTACCGTCGCGGTACGTCCGCGTCGCCGCACTGCCGCGCACGCCGCTCGGCAAGGTTGAGCGACGACGACTGCATCGACTCGCACGACAGGGAGACCCGACCGCGATGACCATCACGACGGATGATGAGCAGCCGCTCGCCGTCCGCGATCTGGACCGCACTGCACCCGGCAACGCTCCCGTCGCGATCCTGCTCCACGGCACCATCTCGAACTCGGCGCAACTCCTGCCGCTGGCCCGCCACCTGACCGACCGCTACCGCGTCGTCCTCATCGACCGTCGGGGCAACGCCGAAAGCCCGATGGCCGACCCCGCGCCCGTGCCGGTCGCCCGTCACGTGGCGGACGTGATCGCCGTCCTTGACGGGCTCGGGATTGATCGAGCCGTCCTCTTCGGTCACAGTTTCGGTGGTGTGATCGCGCTCAGGATCGCCGCCGAGCATGGCGACCGGGTCGCCGCTGTCGTGGTCTGGGAGCCGCCGTACCTCGCCGTGGCCGACCCGACATTACGCGCCGCGATGGCCGTCATGGCCGAGGAGGTGGCGGTGGCCTTCTCGACCGGTGGACCAGAGGCGGCGGCGCATCGATTCCTGGACGCGGTAGGCGGACCGAGCGCGTGGGACGGGCTCCATCCACGGCAGCGCGAGGCGATCGCCCGCCAGGGTGGTGGCGCCCTGGCCGATGTGGCGATGCCGGGGCTGGCCACCGATGGCCTGGAACGGATCACGTCGCCTGCGACCATCGCATCGGGCGGCGGGAGCGACCATTTTTACGTGCCGATCGCGGACGTCCTCGCGGAGCGGATCGGGGCGGCGGCAACCCGCATCGAGCTGCCGGGGCTCTCCCACATGGCGCCCATCACGGACGCCGCCGCCATCGCCGACCTCATCCTGCGGCGCACCGCCACACCCGCCCACCAGGAGATCCCTGCATGACCGGCCCCGACCGCCCGACCCCGGCGACCGCCGCCCCGACCCCGTCCGGCCGCGCGACCGACCACGGCAACGCCGCCCCGCCGGCCGAAGTCGGTGCCATGTTCGATCGGATCTCCGGGGTCTACGACCTCATGAACGCCGTCATCAGCGGGTTCCAGGAACCGCGCTGGCGTCGGCGGGCCGTGCTCGCGGCGGGCGTCGGCATCGGCGATGCGGTCATCGATATCGCGACCGGCACGGGCAAGGTGGCGGCCTCACTCAAGGACCAGGTCGGGCCGACGGGACGGGTGCTGGGTGTCGATCTCGCGCCGCGGATGATCGATCGCGCGCGCCGCGCGTACGGCGACCGACCGGGCATCGAGTTCGTCGTGGGCAACGCCATGGAACTGCCGGCCGAGGATGCGTCGTTCGATGCGGCGACCATCGCCTTCGGCATGCGTAACCTCCCTGACTACGGCCAGGGCTTCGCCGAGATGGCGCGCGTCGTGCGGCCGGGCGGTCGCGTGGTGTGCCTGGAGATCGCGCGGCCGAACCACCTGATCGCGCGGATCGGCGAAGCCCTGGCCGTAGTCAGGGAGGTTACGCATGCCGAAGG
>JANOIS010000520.1:0-4788 GCA_031407755.1 Chloroflexota bacterium
TACAAGGAGACGATTCGCGGCACGATCAGGGTCCACGGCCGCTACAAGAAGCAGACGGGCGGGCACGGCATGTTCGGGGACGTCTGGCTGGAACTGGAGCCCAACCCGGGTGCCGGCATCGAGTTCGCCGAGAAGGTCGTAGGCGGGTCTGTCCCCAAGGGTTTCTTCCCGGGCGTCGAGAAGGGGATCCGCGAGGCGGCCGAGAGCGGGGTGCTGGCTGGCTATCCCCTGTCCGACTTCCGGGCCACGCTGGTCGACGGGTCGTTCCACGCCGTTGATTCGAACGAGATGGCGTTCAAGATCGCGGCATCGATGGCGCTCAAGGATGGCGTCCACCAGGCGAAGCCCGCGCTGCTCGAGCCGATCATGAAGGTTGAGATCCGGGTGCCGGACCGCTACATGGGCGAGGTCAATCGGGACCTCAACGGCCGGCGCGGTCGGGTCCTGGGGATGGACACCGATGGCGGCGATCAGATCATCACGGCGCACGTACCCCAGGCGGAGATCTTCTCGTATGCGACGGAGTTGCGGTCCCTCGCCCATGGGCGCGGCTCGTTCACCGCGGAGCTGGACCACTACGACGACGTGCCGTCGCATGTGGCGGACAAGGTCATCGAGGAACATCGCAAGGCGGTCGAAGCGGCGGGCGGCCACGGCGGTCACTGACCGTCGCCGGGGCGGCGGCGCGCGGGGGGCGCGCGCGCGGCGCGGCGGGGCGCGGCGGGCGGGGGGCGGGATGTCAGCGTGAGACACGTTTTTCGCACAGACGAGCGTGGCCGGCTGCTTCGTGGGCTCGAATCGACGATCTGGGCGATCGGTCGTGCACGGCTGTGCCGAAATGGTGTCTGGGGCTGACATCGCCGGGCGGACCGTGCACGGCTGTGCTGAAATAGTGCCTGGGGCTGACATCGGGTCGGTCCACACCGGAATTGGCCTGCTTCTACTGGGTCATCGGCACGGGCGGGCCCATCCAGCCGCTGGCCGCGCTCGTCGGAGTCGGGATCGCGTCACGGCGACGGCGGACCAGTCAGGCCCCGATGGCTGATGCCAGGTCGAGGCGGCCTTCGTAGAGCGCGCGACCGATGATGGCACCGGTGCAGCCGATGCTCCGGACGGCTCGGATGTCCTCTACCGTCGCTACGCCGCCGGAGGCGATGACGTCGCCGCGCCCCGGCCCCACAAGTTGCGTGAGCAGATCGAGGTCCGGCCCGCCGAGGAGGCCGTCGCGCTCGATGGCCGTGACTTCGAAGATGGTCACGCCCTGAGCGGCGAGGCCGGTCAGGGCATCCTCCGCCGGGATTCCGGTCGCCCCATCGCGCCAGCCGTGGCCGAGCGCAAGCCCGTCTCGGACGTCGATGGCGACGGCGATGCGATCCGGGCCGTGGGTCGCGACGAGTCGGCCGGCAAAAGCGGCGTCGCGCAGTGCGGCGGTCCCGATCACGGCGCGGCGTGCCCCGGATCGGAGCACAGCGGCTACTGCGGCCTCGGTTCGGAGTCCACCGGCAACTTCGATGGCCGCCCGGTCCCCGACTGCTGCCACGATGTCCTCGATCAGGCTCGCATGTGCCGGTTCCCCGCTCCTGGCCCCATCGAGGTCGACGACGTGGATCCAGCGCGCGCCGGCCTCGACAAAGTGGCGGGCAACCGCTACCGGATCATCGGAGAATGCCGTTTCGCGCCCGAAATCGCCCTGCTGGAGTCGGACGACCTTCCCGCCCCGCAGGTCGATCGCCGGCAGGACCTCAAATCGGCTTGTCATCGGTTCTCCACGTGTGATAGTGTAGTAACACGTTACTACGTTAGCATGCTATCAAGGTGGTGAGGGCGATGGCCCAGGACTGGCGTACGCCGGACGCGGAAGCTCTCTTCAATGCGATCCTGCGACTGGAGACCCCCGAAGAGACTGAACGTTTCTTCCGCGACCTCTGCACACTCAACGAACTCCGCGACATGTCGCAGCGCTGGGGCGTCGTGCGCATGCTCGATGCTGGCCTCCACTACGCCGAGATCTCGCGCACGACCGGCGCCAGCACCGCGACCATCACCCGAATCGCTTCGTGGCTCAACCACGGCGAGGGTGGCTATCGCGCGATGCTTGACAAGCTCGACGCAGACTCGCGGAGCGGCACGACGCCATACCGCACCGCGCCGGAGCGATGATGACGGGCAAGACGACGCCGGCCGCGCGATGATGACGGGCAAGGCGATGACAGCCGAGCAGTCGCTGGCGCCGGAGCGGTCGGTGGCACCCGCCCGACCGGTGAGGGATCGCCTCCGGCTCGCCGTCCCGAACAAGGGCCGGATGGTCGAACCCACGCTGCGTCTCCTCCACGACGCCGGTCTGGTGTTTGACGAGCATGACCGCAGCCTCGTCGCACGCGTCCAGAACTACGACCTCGATATCCTCTTCGTTCGCACCAACGACATCATCGAGTTCGTCCGCGACGGAGTGGCCGATCTCGGGATAACTGGCATCGATCTGCTGTCGGAATCGGGCGTTGACCTCCCGCGCATACGCGATCTGGGGTATGGCCGCTGTCGGCTCGCCGCTGCCGTCCCCAACGACTCGCCGTATCAGTCGATCCAGGAGCTCGCCGGACTTCGCGTGGCGACCTCCCACCCCAATACCGCCCGTCGGTTCTTCGAGGACAAGGGCATCGCGGTCGAGATCATCCCGATCTCGGGGGCCGTCGAGGTCGCACCGCGGCTCGGACTGGCCGAGGCCATCGTCGACCTGGTGTCGACCGGTTCCACGCTGGTCATGAACGGCCTGCGCCAGATCGGCGAAGTCCTTGCCTCGGAGGCTGTCCTCGTCGCCGATCCGGCCGCCGGTCGCGAGCGGCGCGAGGAGCTGGCCGCGATCGATACGATGCTCGGCGCGGTCATCGCGGCGCGCGGTCGAAAGTACCTGATGATGAACGCCCCGGCGACCCGTGCGGCCGAGCTCGAAGCACTTCTGCCAGCGCTCGAGTCGCCGACCATCATCCCGCTCGCCCATGACGGCATGATCGCGATCCATTCGGTCGTGGGCTCGGACGACGTGTGGGCCCTCCTGCCGAAGCTCAAGGCGGCGGGGGCCTCGGGCATCCTGGTCCTGCCCATCGAGAAGATCGTCCCGTGACGGCCGCCCCGCCTGCCGTCCTCCGACTGCGCCGACTGGACCTCGCGGCCGCACTTGCCGGCGAACCAGACGCAGGCGCCGACCGCCATGCCCTCGTCCGTCGCGGCGCCGTCCCGGATCCGGCCGTGCGCGACGCGGTGCGCACCACGCTGGGCGATGTCAGACAACGGGGCGACGAAGCCGTCCGCGACGCCAACGCCCGGGTCGGGGGTGGTCGGGCCGATGGCAGCCTCGTCGTCGGACGCGAGGAGCTGGTCGCGGCCCGCGACGCACTGACCGCCGACGTCCGCCGCGCGCTCGACCAGGCCATCGCCAACGTCACGATGTTCGCCCTCGACCAGCATCCCGCAACCACCCACACGACCATCGCCGCCGGCATCGATATCGAGCGCCGCTGGTCTCCGCTGGCCAGCGTCGGCGCCTACGTCCCGGGCGGTTCCGCTCCCTATCCGAGCAGCCTGGTCATGACGGTCGTCCCGGCCCGCGTCGCCGGCGTCCCGCGGATCGTGGTCGCATCCCCCGCCGACCGCGATGGCGCGATGCACCCCGTCCTGCTTGGCGCGGCCGGTCTGCTCGAGATCGACACCCTGATCATCGCCGGTGGCGCCCAGGCGATCGGCGCCCTCGCCTACGGTCTGCCGGTCGCCGGTGTCGATCCCGTCGATCGCATCGTCGGCCCTGGCAACACGTGGGTCACGGCCGCCAAGATCGAGGTGTGTGGCGAGATCGGCATCGACCTGCCGGCCGGCCCGTCCGAAGGCCTTGTCCTCGCAGCGCCACCCGCGGACCCCCGGATCGTGGCCCTCGACCTCATCACCCAGGCTGAGCATGGTCCCGATTCGCCGGCCATCCTCGTGACCACGGACGCAGGCTTCGCCGACGCCGTGGAGCGCGAGGTGAACGTCCTGCTGGCGACGGCCGCGCGCCGCGAAATCCTGGCCCGCTCGCTGGCCGACCACGGCCGCATCGTCATCGCCCCGGATCTCGACACCGCCATCGACTTTGCCAACGACTACGCCCCCGAGCACCTGTCGGTCGATGTCGAGCCGCTCGAAGACACCGTCGCGCGGCTGCGCAACGCTGGATCGATCTTCGTCGGTCCGTGGGCGCCCGAATCGGCCGGCGACTACGCGACCGGTGCCAACCACGTCCTCCCGACCGGGGGCCTGGCGCGCTCGTCGGGCGGCCTCGCGGTCGAGGCGTATGGCAAGTGGACCCAGGTCCAGCGGATCACCCGCGATGGCCTGGCCGGTATCCGTGACACGGTCGCGACGCTCGCCACGGCCGAGGGACTGCTGGCCCACCGCGATGCCGTGACTCGCCGCTTCGAACTGGACCGTGCCGATCGGTCCGGCCGATGAGCCCGACCGCGGTCACGTTCGTCTTGCCGACCGAACCGGCGTCGTACAGCTGGGAGGCGACCGACGAGGAGGTCGCGGCGCGCTACGGGCTGCCGATCGCCGATATCGTCCGGTTCGACCTCAACACGTCGCCGCAGCCGCCAGAACTCGCCGGGCGGGTACTCGCCGCGGGTAGGTTCGAGACACGGTTGTCGGAGTACGCGCCATCCGACTACCGCCGGCTCGTGGCCGCCGCCGCGGAGCGCTACGGCGTGGGGACGGACGAGCTCCTCGTGGGCGCCGGAGCGGATGAGATCCTCGACATCA
>JANOIS010000016.1:0-6989 GCA_031407755.1 Chloroflexota bacterium
CCTCGGCGGGACTGGCGTTCTCGAGCCTGCGCGTTGCGGAGGCGGAGCTGCGTCGCTGAGGGACCGATGAGCAGACGTAGGACTCGCTTCGTGGGTTTGGTCGCCGTCGCGCTGGCGATGTCGGGATTGAGCGTGGCAACGGCCAGCGCCGCGAAACCGCCACCGAAGGTCCTGTTCCAGCAGGACACACCCGGCACTTACTCCTGGACCGTGCCCAAGGGCGTCAGACGAGTGGCGTTCACACTCTATGGCGCTGCCGGCGGACACAGCGGCGGCCTCGGTGGCAAGGCGAGTGCCACATTCCAAGTGGTGCCCGGCGAGGTCTTCGAGATCCATGTCGGAGGCCAGGGCGCGGAGTCCGTGACCGGCGGCTCCAACGGCGGGGGTGACGGCGCCTCCCTCGGAGATGATCACGGCGGCGGAGGCGGCGGCGCGACGGACGTGCGGGCGGGGTCGTGTGCGGCCACCACGTCCTGCACGCCCTGGGATCGCGTGCTCGTCGCCGGCGGCGGCGGCGGCGGCGCGACCAGCGGCTCCACGACGAACAACGGAGGCTCTGGCGGCGGATCCGTCGGGGGTACGGGCCAGGAAGCGGGCGGCGCTGCGGCCGGTCAAGGCGGGACGGCAACGAGCGGGGGCGATAGCGGCGGCAATGCCGGGGACGGTTCGTTCGGATCCGGCGGTAGTTGGTCGCCCACCTGCGTATCCCTCTGCGGCGGCGGCGGCGGCGGGTGGTTCGGCGGCGGCGCCGGCTACAACGGCGGCGGCGGCGGCGGCGGGAGCGGCTTCTTTTCCGGGCTGGCTCTGTCGGGCACAATGGAGACCGGCGTCCAGACCGGCGACGGACTGGTCGTGATCACGAAGGGTTGATCGCCCGGCGGGCGGTTCGACCGTCGAACCGCCCGCAACATTCACCGGGACGTCAGCGAGCGATGTCCCTCCGCCCGATGCCCCACGCCCCCACGGCGACCGGCTTCGCTCGATGATCTCCCTGGCTGCGGGCTGCCCGCTGGACACGGGAATCGACACCTGGCCAGTACGACTCCTTTGGCCCCGAAGCGCAATGCGAACAGCAGGCGCGCGCCATCCAGCGGCACCGACTGGTCGAGGACGGGGACAGGACCAGCGCGGCGTGGAGGCCCGTGTGTGCACGGCCACCTGCGGGCGCGATCGCAATGCCGAACCTACTGGTGCGAGGCCGCTAGGACGTTGGCCAGCTTCACCGCTCTAGCACGCGACACCCGATCAGCGCCGACCTCTCCCCCGATCACATAGCGCAGGAGCGATGGGGGGCCCTCCAGCCAGCCCTTCGTGCCCGGGTCGAAACGTTCGACGTGCGCGCCTTTGTTGTCGCGCCGCACGCGGAAGACCGAACGTACCTCGGTGAGATCGGAGCCGCCTTGTAGCACCCAGTAGCTCGTCGAAGCCACCGCGGACTGCTCGGCCACCGCCGACTGTGTGGCTTGTGCGGACGCCGCTTTCATCGTCACGTACCGAGCATAATCCAATGGAACGGATCTGGCGAAAGATGCCGGGCATCGCCCACTCCCCCACCCTGACGCTCATTGCCTACAGCCGGTCGATGATGGCTTGGCGCTTGGCGGCGAATTCGTCGCCCGTGATCAGCCCTTGGGATCGAAGCTGGTCCAACTGTCGGAGCGCCGATGATGGATCGGCGGGCTCAGTCTGTGCAGATGGCCTGGAGGCGGCAGCGGCACCGAACGTGCTCATCTGGCCTCTCGGCGTTCGGGCAATGGTCTCTGAGACTCGACCTGCGAACTCAAGCGTCCGGCCGCGCTCGCTAGCCAGGCGCTCCCCGTAGCCTGCCGATCCACGGGGGCTTCCTACAGGAGGTCGAAGCGGTAGTCGACGGCGATCAGAGCCAAGTCCCTGTCGAGACCGCGATGTCCCAACGGAATGTGGACGCGTGGATTCGCCGGCATGGCTCGGGTCGCTCGTTCGAAGAGGGCGATGTTCTGACAGAAGAGATCCTCGTGGATGCCAGGTGGACGCGCTTCCTTCGGCTTGCCCCGCATCGCGGAGGGATACAGCAGTCCGTCGATGTCATACGCGTCATAGATCGCCCTCGACCAGGCCCGGGCGGTGTCGGGAGAATCAGCGACCGTGAGCGCTTGACTTGCGCCAGCGTAGGTCGGCCAGGTGCCGCGCAGATCGAGGAGTCGCAGCGGGCGACGCAGCGAGAATACGGCCAGCCAGGGGTCGTCTCGCGTGCGGTTGATAGCTCTGGTCCGTTGAAACGCCTCCACGATCGCCGTGTTCGGATCGCCGCCAACATAGATGACGCCCCTATCGACGCCGCTTCCGGGCGGCGGGATGTGGTGATCGAATCGGGCGCTCGCCGCCGGGCCCCAGGTGCGGAAACCGCTTCTTGAGCTGGCGTGCTGCGCTCGGGAGGAACTCGATCTCGTATCGTGGTCGATCGGCCGCCGAATCGTCCGTCGGCGTCACCTATCTCGCCAGTTTGGCGCGCAGATCCGTCCAGGGGATCCGAACTGCCCCATCGGCATCCGCCAATGCTGCGCGGGCCGCGGTCAGGTCCAGCTCATCCTCGATCGCCTCGAGCAGGAGGACGTCCGACATCGGGACGATGGCGACCAGCTCGCGACCGCGGCGCACGACCGTCACCCGTTCGTTGCCGTAGGCGACGCGATTCACGACTTCCGCGAAGTCCTGTCGAGCCTCACTCACAGAGATGCTGTTGGCCATCTAGTTCACCATCGTACGGTTCGTACAAATGGTACGTGTGTCGCCCCTCGTCGTCAACGGTAGCCCCACGAGACCGCTGGAACGAGATCGAGCGAGCCGGCCTGGCGAGGTACGCTCGGGGCGATGTTCGATCCGAAGGTTCAGTCTCGCGCACGCGCGCGCCCGTTCCTGCTCGCGGGCGCCACGGCAGCCATGATCGTCGTAGGGGTGATGCTCGCCGGGAACGCACTCTCGCAGCTCACGATGCCGGCGGGCGAACCGCCGGTTTTGGCGGGGCGGCAGCTCTGGGGATCCTGCGCCGCCGGCTTCTATGCCCGCATCGAGGACGTGGTCGTCCTCACCTCGTCGGCCCACTGCGTCCCGGAGGGCACGACGGCCTGGGAACCGGACGGTCGCACGGTGCGGGGCGTGTTCGGCCCAGCCGCCCTGCTGGCGCCATGCCCGCACGAGGGGCACACGTGCCGGCCGTCGGACATGAACTACCTCGTGGTGGCACCTGATCGCATCCCCTGGGGCCGCCTCAACGTCGTCGACATGGGCGAGGGTGGGGAGCGAATCCTCGAGCCGGGCACGGCGCCGCTGTCATGCCTGGACATCGAGATCGGCGACGCCGTCGAGATAAACGCGCGCGATATCTACCGCGTCGGCACGGTGGCGGAGACGGGCGAGTACCTCCATGACCCCATCGCCGACGGCGACTATTTCCCGTGCATCGTCGCCGCAGTAGACATCCAGGTCGGCGTCGGTGACTCGGGCGGTGCCGTGCTCGTGCGGGGACTGCCGGCCGGCGCGGCGAGTCGAAGCTTCGGCGGGATCCTCGGCTTCACGCCCCTGGCCGAGGGCCTGGCCGCGCTCAGTCTGGAGCTGTGCACGACGCCCGACTGTGGGCTTTCACGACCATGACTGGCGGGCGGCCCGTCGAGCTTTTCATGTCGCGGGCCGGCCCATCGGGGTTGATTCGTTGCCTGCCCTGATCAGAACCCGTAGGACGCCGCCTCCACGCCGAGCTGGCGAAAGATCACCTCGATGTCCCAATAGGGAGTGTCTTCTACGATCACCCCATCGCGGACCACGAAAATGTTCAGGATGGACCAAGCCACAGGCCGGCCGGACGGTGGAATGCCCAATACCTCGCCCGTGTGCGTGCCCTTGGCCTCCAGCCGGACCATGACCCGCTCGTCCTCCGCGAGCGTCTCGACCACCTCATAGGTGAGGTCAGGAAAGGCTGCGAATCCGAGCATCGCGGTCTGCATCAGCTCATCGAAATTGAGTTCACGCCCGTTCGAATGATGCCGGTAGTCCGGGCTGAAGTACGCACGCACCCGTTCGACATCGCGACGCCCTAGCGCGGCGTACATCTCCTCCACGACCTTCGCGTTGGCTCGGGGAGTGCCCTGCCTTTCGACTTCCACGCTTGCAGTCTGCACCTTCGCCTCCTTCTGCACCTTCGTCTCCTTTCTGCCGTACGATGTAAGGAACTAATTGCAAGCCTATCCTTACTGTGTAGGGATGTCAAGGAGCATTGCGTGACACCTTCGCCCGAACCACGGTCACACCGAAAGGGTCTGACTCGCGACCTCGTTGTCGAGCGGACGCTCGAAATGATTGACGAAGTCGGACCCGACGGACTGACCATCCGAGGGCTGGCTCAGCGCCTCGGAGTCGAGCCGATGTCGATCTACGCCCATATTCCTAGCAAGGCTGCCCTGCTTGACGCCGTGGTCGCGCGCGTGCTCGCCGCGATGGAGCTGCCCGACCCGCGACTCCGGTGGGACCAGGTGCTCATCGATGGATTCGGCGCCTATCGGAAGGCACTGCTGAAGCATCCCCGTGCAGTCCCCTTGGTAGCGCTGCGGACGCCGACGGGGGCTCAGCGACTCGGGTTGATGGAAGCATCGTTGGCCGCGCTGAAACGGGGTGGTCTAAAGCCGGAGCGGATGGTCGTTGCCCAGGTCACGCTCGTCGCCTACGTTTTAGGCTTCGTCCTCCAAGAGGCGGCTGGCCGCGAACTGCCGACTCAGGCCTGGCTCGCCGAGACGCTGCGCGGCGCACCGGCGGACTATCCCCACGTCCTCGAAGTGGCTCCCGTGCTCGCCCGATTCAGCGTTGATGCGCGCTTCGACACGGGACTCCGCCTCATCGTGTCGGCTCTGGCCGTTGGCGACCCCGCGGAAGAGGCTTGATGTGCTCGTGCCCCGACGCCCCGGCCACCCTGACTGGGTTCGCCGCCTCGAGGAGGTGCGGCCAAGGCCCAGGCGCTCGGCGATTTCAGCCCCGCTGACTAGGTCGTCGCGGCCCACCCGACTCAGTGCGGTCGCACCTCGGCTGCCGCGCCCGCAACAAACAACACTATTTGAGTCACAAGGCGGCGGCGGCCGGCCGTGTCGCCGAGCGGAGGGATTCCTCGAGCCGGATCCGGTCGTGATACGTCGCGATCCGGTCGTCCAACTGGCTCCTGAGCAGCTCCTCGTCGAACGCGCTCGCTCCGGTCTGGCGATCGAGAACCGCCATCGATTCGGCGAGCCGGGCGAAGCCCAGGTACTCGGCCGGGTCCGCGTTCTGGGCCCGCAGCTTGCGGATGAACGGCGCCAACGCCACCCACCAGACCGGACACGCGCCTCCGTTGAAGCTGTGGAGCAGCTTCAGGTCGATGTGGCCACCGTCGGTCAGCGCCGCGATCCGTTCCCAGTAGGTCGCGATGGCGGTTGCGGCCGCCCGCGGCACGGCCGTGGCGTCCTTGGAGTCCCGGAGGACCAGTAAGACCTCGAGCTTGCATCGGTCGAAGCGCTCCGTGTTCCACTCTCGATCCAGGGTTTCGAGCTGCTCCCGCGCGCCCTGGGCCGATTGGAGGCGGAGCTGCCGGTAGAGACCGACGAGCGTGCCGACCACCAGGACCATGCTGAGCATCGACCACACCCACCCGGGCGCGAAGATCGCGTTCTGCCAAGCCATGACCACCCTCCGTCCCGCATGCCGTGATGGACGGACGATAGACGAAAGGCACGCCGTCGACGCCGTCGGGCCGGCCCCACAGGGACGAAGGTCCCGCTGCCTCAGGACCGACTGACCTGATACCGCAGGTGAGTGACACGGGACCCCTAGACGAGCAGGTCCGGCGTCCTGGAAGTCGGCGCGAAGCGCAGGGTCGTGGCGGGTGCCATGGACTGGCCCGGGCTCGATCGCTGGGGGACGTCGGAGGACGACGCACTCGACAAGCTGTCGTCCTACGTCCCGCGGTACACCGGCGTCGCCGAACGGGCCGGCAAGGGTAGCGCGTACGCGCGGGCGCGCGACATCGAGGTGGTCGAGCGCGTACCCGGATCGAGCTCGACCGATTTCTGGGGTATCGCGCACGTGCCGTCACAGATCGAGCGTGAAGTCCTGTCTCCGGCCGACCTGGAAAGGCGGCTCGACCTCTTGCGCGCGTGCTGGGCCTGCTTCGACGACGTCGCGGCACGGGTCTCCGACAAGCTCCGCCCCGGATCTCGCAGCGGTGGGCGCAATCGCGACTCGATCATCCGCCACACGCACGGCACGGAACCCGCGAACTGGTCCCGCAAGGTCGGTGTCCGAACCGAGCTTGACGTCGTCCTCACCCCGGGCGGCCTCGAGACGCATCGGCAGGAATTCCTCGATGCCATCCGCACCTACAACGCCGAAGGCAGGCCGGCGCGGACCTGGCCGATCCAGTTCCTCGTGCGTCGCACCGCTCACCACGTCATGGATCATGCGTGGGAAATGGAGAACCGGGGCCTCGATCCTTCGGGAAGAGATCGTCGAGCACGGTGATGACACCGTCCACGCCGAACGGCCGGCGCATGGGACGCGACGTCAACCCCGGAAGGTGGGTGACACGTTATTGCCTTGGGGCCGTCGCCGCTGCACATCAGTAGCGATATAGGGACGCGACGAAGGGCGTCCGGTTGAACATCAGCAGCGCGATCGGCAGGCCGATGATGGTCAATTGAATCAGCCAGGCCGCCCCCATCCAGAAGCCCGATGCCCACCAGCCGACGAGGACGAACCACAGACCGCGGATGGGCCATGCAACCTGCGGCCGTCCTTGCTCGGACACGATCGTCCGTCCCTCGGCGTCCTGCCCGAGCTCCCAGGATCGGCTCCGCGGCCGGAGCGTCAGGACCGTGGGCAGTCGGTTGATGAGCCAGATGCCCAGCGGGATGCCGATGATGGTCACGAGCGCGAACCAGGCGATCGTCACCACGACGCCGGATGCCCACCACCCGATGAACAGCCACCAGATG
>JANOIS010000139.1:0-4869 GCA_031407755.1 Chloroflexota bacterium
CGGCGTCGTCAGTCCGGATGGGATCCGGACGGACGGCCGTGTCCGTGTGCATGTGGGCAACGCGGCACCTGTCGATGTCACCGTCCCGGCCTCCGGCGGCGCCGATCTGTCGGTCGTGACGATCTCGGTCGACCGCGCGGCAGGGGCGCCCGTCGTCATCGAAGCCGTCGACCGGATGATCTTTCAGGCCCTGACCGGGTTCTTGCCCGATCCGGGTCCGCCAGTGGGTTGGACGGTCGCGACGGAAACGCCGGACGCGGTCGTCTGGCGTCGATCTCCATGAGTCGATGGCTTCGCCATCCGCTCGTGTGGGGGTCGATATCGCTCGGGCTGTTGACGTTGATCGCCTGGCGATCGCGAGCCTGGGAGGTGCTTGATCGACTCGGGGATGTGGACCTCCGACCACTCCTCGTGGCGATCGCCCTGAACGCCCTGACCGCGTTTGCCTGGGCCGCCCGTTCGTCCGACCTGCTCGCCGGCACCGGCCGTCACGTGCCCATACGGGCCCTCATCCCGATGACCGCTTTCGCCAACACCATCAACAACGTGACCCCGGGATCGGTGGGCGAATTGGTCCGGCTGTACCTGTTGCGAGCCCATCACAGCGTCGACTACACGACCGGCTCAGCGATCGTGGTCGTGGAGCGCGTCGTGGCGATCGCCCTGCTGGGAGCGAGCGCGGTCATCGTCTGGGGCGGCTGGCTCGTTGGACTCTGGCCGCCGCTGACGATCGGGGCATTGATGATCGTCGGCCTGCTGCCATGCTTGGTCTATCGGATGGGCCTCCGCCCTTCCGGCATGCTCCGGTTCGCCCCGCTCGGTCCGCTGATCGGTCGGCAACGCTGGGCCACTGTCGACCGAACCCTCAGGCGGGTCGATGCTGCCGTCGCCGACCTGCTGTCGAATCCGCGTCGAGCGGTCGCATTTGCCGGGTGGACGGCTGTCGTCTTCGGCACGTACACGAGCCAGCTCATGCTTGTGGCGGCGGCCATCGGACGGGATATCGATCCGGCCGTCGCCTGGGGCGCGCTCGGACTCGGGATCATGGCAGGGGTCCTGTCATTGCTGCCGTTCGGCCTCGGCTCCGCGGATCTGGTCCTCGTCGCGCTTCTCGGGGTCGCGGGCATACCAGCCGCCGAGGCCGCCGCGATCGCGTTCGGCTACCGGATCGTGTCCACGCTGCCACTCGGGCTGGCTGGCGTCGCCTCGTACGCGTTCCTCTCGGCGCGTCTGCCGCACGGGCAGGCAGGCGAAGCCGCCCGTGCCGCCGGTGCCGGACTGCGCGACGACTCGTGAACATCCTCGGCGCGATCGTCGTCCTCTGCTCCATCGGCGCGGCGGCCGTTGTGTGCTGGCCGGTCGTCGGACGGACAGGTCTGGGTCCGTGGCATCCAGCCGTCGCGTGGCTGGTCCTTCACGCGACCTTCTTTGGACTCGGCTCGGCGGCTCTGGCCCTTGGCGGGCGGCCAGGGCCAGCGTTCTTCGTGGCTGGGGCGGCCGTCGTGTTCGCGTCGGCGGTAGCGATGAGCGACAAGGTTGCCGGCCGGCGGGCTGCGGGTGGCTCCGGTGGCGTGTCCAGGCCGACCTATGTCGTCGGGCATGAGGATGCCGCCCCCGTGCGGCCGGTCGTGGTCGCCGGATTGGCCGGCATCGGGCTGATTCTGGTCCTGCCCACGCTTGTCCGGGTCGGTGTCCCGTTCCTTGTCGAGGACATCACGGGTGCCCGGTCCGAACTCGCCGGGCCGATCGTCCAGGTGCTCCGGGTGACGGCCCCGGCGCTGGCGCTGGCAGTGGCGCTCCAGGCACGCGGTCGCCTCCTGCATTGGCTGATCGTGGCCGCGATGGTTTCCCTGGAGATCACCCTGGCCAGCCGCTACCTGGCGGCCGAGATGCTGGCCATTCTGGTGATCGGGGTCGGGCTAGCCGGCTGGCGGTTCCGACGGATGTTCGTGGTGGCTGGGGCACTGACGGCGATCTTGGCCTTTGGCGGGATCCAGGTGCTCCGGGCGTACGACCAGGCCGCTGGGCGTGAATTGTCCTTTGCCATGGAACGCACCATCAACCGAGTCGTCCTGGTACAGCCTCGGACGCTCGAGGCGATCCAGACGATCATACCGGCGGAACGTCCGTATTTCGATGGACTCACGTGGTTCCGACGCCTTGGCCCGCTCGTGGACCAGCCTGACATCCCGAATCTCGGCTATTGGATCTATCCTCGATTGTTCCCCGGCCAGGTTCTGCCGGGCTATGCGGCTCCAGGTTTGATAGGCGAGGCGTGGGCCAACTTCGGGGTCCTCGGGCTCGGACTCTTCGGGCTGCTGGGCGTCGCTGCAGAGCGACTTGGCGCATTCATCAGCCTCCGACGGGCCGCCACAGGTGACCTTATCGCGGGCGCCATGGTCGTCGCATTCCTGGCCCGTACCCATGCGGTGGGACTCAACGGCCTGCTCGTCCTGATCGCTCTGGTGATAGGCTGGCGGGCCGTCGCCGCTGACGGACTGGCGGACACCTTCGCGACGGGCCGCGATGTCCTTCGATGGCGGAAATGAAGCCCACCTCCGCCCCGCACGACGCCGCAGTCCTACAATGCCGGGCGACAAGAGCAAGAGCCCCCGGGGAGCGTTCGGGGAGGAGTTCATGATCCGCCGGCACGCCACCGCGCTGCACGTGGCCCTGATGATCGCGGATGCGACGGCCGCCTTTGCGCTGTTCGTCACGCTGTCCATCGTCCGCCTCGGTCCCGATGGATGGCGGGACCACTGGGAGGGGGCCGGCGTGGACGCGCTGATCGCGGCGTCAGCCTACGGACTTGCGGTGGTCTTCGTGCTGTGGCTGCAGGGGCTGTACCAGGTCCGGGTCCGTTGGTCCCTTCGGCGCGAGATCTCCGATGTCGTGGTCGCGATCACGTTGCTCGCGTTCGCCGTGTTCACGGGACTCTTCCTGTTCAAGCTACCGGAGGTCAGCCGCCTCTTGCTCCTCTTGCTCTTCCCTGCCCAGATCGTGCTCACGTTGATGTCACGGATCGCCATCCGGGCGATCTTCGCCCGTGCCCGCGAACGCGGATTTCTCGCCCGTTACCTGCTCGTGGTCGGGGCCAACCCGGCCGCGGAAGCGTTCGCGAACTTGATCGCCAGCCATCGTGAGCTTGGGCTCGTCCCGGTCGGACACCTGGTCGGTCCCGCCGACCGGGCCTCGGGTCGCGACGCGACGGTCAGCCGGCCCATCCTCGGCGACATCGATGCGATCGAGACCTTGCTCCACGTCAGCGTCATCGACGAGGTCGCCGTCTGCCTGAACATTGACGACCGCGCGTATCTCGAGCCGATCGCACGGCTGTGCGAAGACGAAGGTCGCATCGTGCGGATCCCCCAGTTGGAGCCTGGCATGCTCATCCTTGGCGGCCGCATCGAGCAGTTCTTTGGGACACCCATCCTTTCGCTCGTGTACGGCCCGGATCGGGTCGTCGGCCTTCTCGCCAAACGCGCCATCGATATCGTCCTGGCGCTGGTGGGACTGATCGT
Organism: Chloroflexota bacterium; assembly: GCA_031407755.1. Lineage (GTDB taxonomy): Bacteria > Chloroflexota > Limnocylindria > Limnocylindrales > CSP1-4 > SPCO01. Next base: position 3,522 of record JANOIS010000139.1, read on the forward strand.
GCTTTCGCCGGTGTTCGTGGCGGTCGCGGCCGCGATGGTCGTCATGGAAGGTCGGCCCGTCCTGTTTCGCCAGGTGCGAGTCGGGCTACATGGACGGCCCTTCAGTATCGTCAAGTTCCGGACGATGGTGGCCGATGCGGAAGCGCGCTACGAGGAGGTCGCGCTGCTCAGTGACACCAAAGGGGCTGCGTTCAAGATGAAAGCCGACCCGCGCGTCAACAGGCTCGGACGACTGCTGCGCACGACAAGCATCGATGAGCTACCGCAGCTGTGGAATGTCCTGCGCGGGCAGATGAGTATCGTCGGTCCCCGTCCGGCGCCGCCACGGGAAGTGGCACTGTATGACGTTTGGCATCGCCGCCGTTTGTCGATGAAGCCAGGCATCACGGGCCTCTGGCAGATCGAGGCTCGGATGGACGAAGACTTCGACAACCGGGCCAGACTGGATCTCAGCTACATCGACGGCTGGTCCTTGTTGCTCGATATCAGGATCATTCTGCGGACGATCCCGGCACTGGTCACGAATCCCGGTCACTGACGACCCGATCGTCGCCCTCGGCCAGCGGAGCGTCAGTGGCTCAGATAGCGGCTGTCGGCGCCGAATAGTTCGACCGACAGGGCCGCCAGGCGGGCCGTGTCCAGGCGCAACGAGTACAGACCGCCGTTGTTGCCATCCGTCGGTCGGCGGCTGTATGGCGGGCCCAGGACGATCTGCCGGATGGCGGCCTGATCGACGGCCTGTCCGAGATCCAGCATGTCGCCGAGACGATCCGGAGGAAAGTTCGTGACGATGGTTCCCTCGAGCTCCGTCAGGACACCCGGCAGGAGCGGGATGACCGAGGGTTCAACCAGCTTGCGCTGGAGTGCGACGAGGAGTTGCTGTTGACGTCGGGCGCGGTTGAAGTCATTGTCGCCCACGCCTCGGCGTGTGCGTACGAAGGCCAGCGCGGTCGGTCCGTCGAGCGTGTGGCGACCCTTGCCGAGTCTGAAGCCGACCCGCCCGTCCTGCCAGCCACCATACGTGGGATCGTCGATCGCCGCGCCGACATCGACCGTCACACCGCCAACGGCATCGATCATCCGGGCGAAGCCCGCCAGGTCCACCGACGCGTAGTAGTGGATGGGCACGCCAAGCAGGTGGCCGACGGCGCGGCTGACCGATGCCGATGGGCCGTCCGGAAACTCGTCCGGATGTGTCTCAGCTTGGGACATCAGCGAATTGATCTTGCCCTTGAAGATACGCCCGTCCCACAGCTCGAAGCCGGCGATATCGCGCGGGAAACTCACCATCGCAACCTCGTTGGTCGCCGGATCCACGCTCACCACGAGCAGGGCGTCGGTCAGGGCG
>JANOIS010000166.1:0-2843 GCA_031407755.1 Chloroflexota bacterium
CAGGCCTAGCAGCGGTGGGACATAGAGCAACAGCGGGATCATCACGATCGCCCCGCCGACACCGACGAGCCCGGAGAGGAAGGCACCCCCGAAGCCGAGGATGACAAGGAGCCCGAACAGCACTCCCTACGCGCCGCTTGCTGCCGAGGCCCGCTCGAACCGCTCGATCCAGCCGATCACTCCGCCACGGGCCACGAGTCGGACCGGGACGTCAGCCCGGTCGAGGAGGCTGGCCCCCATCGCGGCGCGGTGCCCCGAGGTGCACAACACCCATACCTCTTCATGCCGCGGCAGTTCGTCGATTCGGGCGGCCAGATCGGCGACGAAGATCGTGCGGCTTCCAGGGATCGCCCCGTCGTCGCGCCATTCTACCGGCTGGCGGACGTCCAGGACCGACACGGTGGCGCCCTTCCGAACCGTCTCGAAAAGATCCTTCATCGAAGCTGTCGGGTACGAGCGAACCGGCCGTCCGGCGGCCCTCCAGGCCGTGACCCCGCCGGCCAGCTGTCCGATCACGGCGCCGCGCCCGATCCGGAAGAGTTGGGCCGCGGCTTCGGGTTCAGACTCGGCGAGCGGCTCAGGCAGGACGAGAACGAGCGGTGTCTCGAACGGAGCGATCCATCCGACATACGAGGCGAACGACTCGTTGAGTTCGACATTGATCGAGCCCGGGATATGCGCGTCGGCGAACGCCAGGCGATCGCGACCGTCGATGATCCAGGCGCCGCCCGCCACGGCCTGCTCGACCGCGTCGAGGTCCAGCGAGGGGATGGACGGCAGGCGCCCCAGCGCGGCCGGTCCCGCCCGATTGATCGGCGCGATCCGCGGGTAGTAGGCGGGATAGCGCCCGAGGCTCGCGAGCTGATCGCGGACGAACGACTCTTCGTCCGCCGCCCGGAGGGCGGCATTCGCGACCCGCTCTTCGCCGATCGTCGATGTCCGTTCGGCCGACGGGACATTCGACACGCAGAAGCTGCCAGCCCCGTGCGTCGGCATGATCCGAACCGAATCGGGCAGGAGGGCGAGCTGGTGAATCGTACGGTACTGGGCACGCGCGAGCTCGTCGGCCATCTGCTCACCGAGCAGATCGGTCCGCCCGACGCTGCCGACGAGGAGGCTCCCGCCGGTAAAGACGGCCGCGGGCGAGGTCGTGGAATCAGCGGTCCACAACTCCCAGACGATGTGCTCGAAGGTATGGCCGGGCGCCGCTCGCGGAATCAGTCGGATGTCGCCGATCGCGATCTCGTCACCGGCCTCTACCGGCCGGTGCTCGAAGCCGAATGGCCCACTCCTGCCCGCGACCACGATCTCGGCGCCGGTCGCGGCGCGGACCTCGAGCGCGCCCGACACATAGTCGTTATGGACATGTGTCTCGAGGACGTGGCGAATCCGCCAGCCGCGCCGCTCGGCCTCCGCCGTGAACCGCCAGGCGTCGCGCTGTGGATCGACGAGGACCGCCTCGTCGCCGGAGCCAACGAGAAAGGAGTTGTCGCCCAGGCCCAGCGTGACGAAGGTCTTGATGTCCATCGCAGTCACTCCGTCTCCTCGCGGCCTCGCCTCAGTCTTCTTCGCCTTTGCGAATCACGAAGTAGAAGGCGCCATCCTGCTCGCCCGAGTCAAGGACCTCGTGCCCGATGTCCTCCGCCCAGACCGGTATGTCGACGCAGGCACCCTTGTCGGTCGCCAGTATTCGGAGAACGCCGCCAGCCGCGAGCTGCTGCATCTCCCTGTTGGCCATGACGATCGGCATCGGACAATGAAAGCCTCGAGCGTCGACCAGGCGGTCTACAACGATCTCCATCGGGAACTCCTTCGTTAGATCGCGGGTGATGGTGGTGGTGTCAGCTACACGAAGAGCGTGACGTGCGACTTCCGCGCGCCGGACAGGAAGGCACCCGCGCCGGCGAACTCGACGCCGTCGATGAAGTCATCCTCTTCGAACCCGAAGACGTCCATCGTCATCTGGCAGGCAATGAGGTGAACGCCTGAGTCCTGGCACACCTTGAGAAGATCGCCGATCGTCGCGACGCCCTTGCCCTTGAACTTCCGCTTCATCATCGCCGTGACGAAGGGGACCATGCCGGGCATGCCGGTGACGATGTCCGGCATCGGCAACGGCATCGGCATCGCCGGGTTCCCGGTCGGGCCGACCTTCAGCCGCTTCTCAAAATCCTTGTGGATGATGTTCAGCCCGTAGAACGTGAAGAAGATCGAGCTTTCCATCCCCGACGCCGCCGCGGCGCTCGCCAGGATGAGCGGAGGGTAGGCCCAGTCGAGGGTTCCCTTCGAGGCGATGATCGAGGCCCGCTTCGTGGCCGGGTCCTTCCGGAACGCGCGCTCGATCTCCTCACGGACGATCCGGCGCACGTCCTCCTCGCCGACACTGGGCGTCGGCGTTTCGATCACGTGGTGGTCAAGGACTGGCGAGATGGACATCGTCTCGTACCTCTGTGGCGGCCGCCCAGGGGTTGTGGAGCGCGGCCAGGGTGGCCTCGGCGCGGCTCCTCCAGAAGAGAGCGATCTGGCCAACCAGAGGCTCTGCGGCTTCGTGCCGCGTGATCCAGCCTTGTGCCTCGGTTGACAGCCAGGCCAGGGTGGCGGGCGCGTCCTGTTGAAAGAGCGCCTTGAGGGCATAGGCCCGCTCGCCCATCCGGAGGGCGAGACCGAGATCGCGAGAGGCGCTCGCCAGGTCGCCCCGGACGATGACCATCCCGCTGCGCACGGGCGCGAGGATCGCGGCAACCCACTCGTCCGCCGATGCGTCCGGCTCCGGCAGGGGCGGTGCGGTTCGGAGATGGAGCGGCAGCCGCTCCGGGGCCGGCAATGCCGCCGCCTCATCGAGC
>JANOIS010000200.1:0-2337 GCA_031407755.1 Chloroflexota bacterium
AAAAAGGGGCCCAAAGGCCCCTCTTCCGCGCGCTGCAACCTCTAGAGGAAGTTGACTTTAGAAGCCGTTGACGCCAGCCCCGCCGCACAGATCGCGATGGCCGACCGCCCACCTCGTCGTACAGCGCTGCCAGCAGTACTCGCGAGTGCGAGCCACGCCGATGTGGGCCTGCGGGTCTTACCCCAACTCCTCGGTGCGCGGTTGTCCGGTCGCTACTCGGAGTTCCAGGAGGCTGAGCGACTTGCGCGCGTGGTCGGCAACGTCTGGGCGCAGATCTCCGCGATGGTCTGGATGGTCTCGCTCGATCCGTCACCCCGTGTTGGAAGGCACCTGTGCCGACTCGTCAGGGCGAGCGGTTGGCGCCGACCGGTGCTCGTGCCGCAGTCAGTCCTGAGCGATGCGGTGCTCGGCCTGGCGGCAATTGGCCTTCGTGGGCAGGAGCTCATCGAACTGGCCCTGGCCAGTGGTCGGCTCACGACCGCGGCGGAGGTCGCGGCCCGTCACGCGTCAGATAGCAGTCTGCCCGAGGCGACAAGGGTCCTGGGAGTGGAAGCGCTCACCAGGATCAGTACGAGTCATGCACGCGTAATCTTGGCGGACCTTGGGCGGGCGAACGACCCGGTAGGGCGCGTCGCGCGCCGCGCTGCGACACGACCACCCCGTGCCGCCGGGCTCACCGACCGTTAGATCCAGGTCCTGGACCTGGCTGGCCGCGGACTCACCAACCGGCAGATCGCGGAGCGCCTGACGCTCAGCCATCACACGATCGCCCGGCACCTGGCCAATGCGCGGGACAAGCTCGGCGCGGTCAATCGAGCTGACGCAGCAGTACGGCTCGGCCGGCTCACCAGCGGCGAGGGTGCCAACGACTGATGTAGGCAGCCTTGGCTGATGCGCGCACCAGAGGCCCCTTGTATCCATTTCGTATCGGACTGGTCGGCTGGCTAAAGTCCTGACGCGCAGGCGGCGACGTACCTCCCGACAAGGGGCGAAGGGAGGACGACATGCGTCGTATCGTCGCGACTTTGGCAGCGCTCGCGGCCCTCATTCTGGGCGGCGGGGCTGGCGTCAACGGCTTCTAAAGTCAACTTCCTCTAGAGGTTGCAGCGCGCGGAAGAGGGGCCTTCGGGCCCCTTTTTCATTGCTCAAGCACTCGAACACATGGTCGAACCCGTATTCTCCGGCCCGTGTTCGGAATTCCAGGAAATCTGAGGGGCCTCGTGCTTGCCGTCGTGGGGTTGGGCGCGGCCGTGCTTGTCGGCGTCTCCGTCAACTTTCCGCGCGACATCAACCTCGGTCCGATCTTCTTCTGGGTCGTAATCACCTTGGTCGCGGCAGCATTCCCCGTATCGCTTCCCGGAGGCGTTTCGGCAACGATCGCCACGGCTCCGGTCCTCGCAGCGATCTTCGATCCGACCCTACCGAACCCCTTCGCGGCCTGCTGGGTCGCCTTCATCGGAACATTCGAGCCACGGGACTTCCGGCGCGAGCTCGCCTGGTACGGAACCCTCTACAACCGCGCGAACTGGGTCTTGGCCGCGTTCGCAGGCTGGGTCGTTCTCTGGTTAACGCACTCTGCCGTACAACCGGGAGATCCGTTGGGTGTTGTCGCACAGATAGCGCTCGTCGGAGGGGCATTCGCGCTGGTCAACAGTCTGCTAGCCGTGCTGGCGGCGAGCGCAAGAACGCACCTGCCGGTCGGTCGCGTCTGGGCCATTTCTATTCGCAATATTGCGATCGGGCTCGTCTCGCAAGTGCCACTCGGCTGGTTGATGGCTGAGATTGCAACTGCGGTCGGATCATGGGCAACGCTGCTGTTCATGGTCCCGTTGCTCCTCGCGCGTTATTCGTTCAGCAAGTACACCGAGACGCGCGAGTTGTTCTTCGGTTCTGTCAGCGCTCTATCGCAAGCAATTGATGCGAAGGATGGGTTCACCCGCGGTCACGCGGACCGTGTGTCGCGCATCGCCGGTGCCATCTCGCGCGAAATGGGCTTGCCGGAGAAGTCCATCGAACAGATCGAGCTCGCGGGACTTCTTCACGACATCGGCAAGATCGGCGTTGAGGATCGGATCCTCATGAAGCCTGCGCGACTCGATGCCGACGAGACCGAGCTGATGCGACGGCACCCGATCTATGGCGCGTCCATTCTCGAGCCATCAGCCGCGCTCCGCCCACTCGTTCCGCTCGTTCTTCATCACCACGAGAACTTCGACGGATCGGGGTACCCAGAGAACCTGAAGGGCGAGGAGATCCCGCTTGGCTCGCGCATCATCATCGTTGCCGACGCGTACGAGGCGATGACCTCCGACCGTATCTATCGGAAGGCGATCGGAC
>JANOIS010000209.1:0-4582 GCA_031407755.1 Chloroflexota bacterium
CCGGTGCCGCCGGGGCCGCGGCGGCCGCGGCGGCTGGGGCGGCCGCGGGGGCCGCGACCGCATACGGTGCCGTTGCCCGATCCAACCCAACCGTGATGTCGTACCCGCAGGACGCCTACGCCGGCGACGACGACCCTCGCCCGGTCCGCGATCGGTCGGAACGCGATCCCGTTCGGACGCGCCCACCTGCCGATCCGGACGACGAGCGGTCCGGTGCCGGACCCGCGGTGTGGTTCGCGGGCATCATCGCCATCGTCCTGCTCGCCGCGATCGCGTTTTTCGTCGTCCAGTTACTGTCCGGCCCGAGCGGACCGCCCACACCTGCACAGGTCGCGGTGCCGGAGTTCGTCGGGCAGACCCTGGAGGACGCGACACGTGAAGCCGATACCATCGGCCTCGTGCTGGACGCGACGACGGTCACATCGGACCAGCCGGTCGGCATCATCATCGACCAGCGCACACCCGTCGATACCCTGGTCGACAAGGGTTCCACGGTCAGGGTGACGGTCGCGGGCGGGTCGGAGACCGTGCCCACGCCCGAGCTTCGCAACAAGTCTGAGGTCGACGCCGTCGAGTTGATCCTGGCCGCCGAGCTCGTTCGCGGCCAAAGGACCGAGGCGTTCGACCCGACCGTGCCCGAGGGGCTGATCATCAGCCAGGTCCCCGCCCCAGGCGAAGTCGTGGACAAAGGCCGCTCTGTCGACTATGTGATCTCTCTTGGGCCGGAGCCGACACCCTCCCCAAGCCCGACGCCCACGCCAACGCCGACTCCAACCCCAACGCCAACCCCGACGCCCACGCCAACCCCGACGCCCACGCCAACCCCGACGCCCACGCCAACCCCAACCCCGATCCCGTCCGACGTCGTCCCGTCCGCGGCGCCCTGAACCCGAGCTAACCCTCGGACTCGCCCCACAGACTCCAACCAGGTTCGCCGCTCTCGATGGCAGGCCGCGCAACGGTCCGGTCGATCGCCGCCGAATCGACGATCTCGACGAACTCGCGTCGTGCCGGACCGTCGCCGCCGGCCGCCGCCGGCCGCATGGTGAAGGGTACCGCGCTCTCGGGAGCCGTGCCCGCAGGCCAGGCGTCCCAGCACGGCCGGATCTCGTCGCCGATCAATGGTTGACGCCGTCGGTCCAGGCCGCAGTAGCCAAGCTGGACCGCCACGGATCGACGGAAATGTCGGCAGGTGCCGCAGGCGGTGGAGGAGCGCCGACACACCCAGCACCGGGCTGTCTCGGCCTGGGGGGTCCCACAATGCGGGCAACGCCACATCGGCATCCCCGGATGGTAGCTGCGATCCGCATCGCTGTCGACCCCGCGCGTCTCGCGCTGCGGCCCTACTTCTTGATGGTGATGGGCACTTCGTCGCTCGTCCGGCCGTGTTCGTCCGTGCGGACAAGGACGGCGGCCGTGCCGCCACCCGGGTCCGCGCCCTTTGGGACGGTCATCTCTAATACCGCTCGTCCGTTCTCGTCCGTGACGGCCTCGCCGCTCACGACCTTGATGCCCCGGACGGCAAGCGTGAACGTCACGCGCGCCCCGGCCAGTGGCTTACCGTCGGGATCGTCGACCGTCACGATCAGGTTGATCACCGCGGGCAGGCTGGCGAGCTTGATCGAATACGCGGAAGCGCTCAATGACGCCTGCAACTTTCCCGAGCCGCGCGTCACAGTCAGATCGACCTCGTTGACATTGCCGGCCGGATCGGTCGCGACGATGCGGAGCTGGTTGCCGCCCGCGGTGATGGGAAGGCTGAGTGAGAACGTCCCGTCGCTCGCGGCCGTCCCGCTGATCGAATCGGCCGTCGCCAGGTTGCGCGCGATGAGCGTGGTCCGGCCCTGGGTCCGGCCCTCGAGCGTGACCGCCTTGCGGTTGATCACGGCGCCGTCTCTGGGTGCGCTGAGCTTGATCGATGGCTTGGTCTGGTCGAGGATCCAGCGCGCGAGCGGCGACGATTCTGACTCGAAACCGCCCGGACCAACGAGGGTGACCGAGAAATCGTTGATGCCCTTGGTCAGCGTCACCGGGATGATGGTGCGCGCCGTCGGGGCCAGTTCCGCCTCGTGGATCGCGGCAGGCGCCTGGTCCTTGAGCGCGAGATAGACGCGGATCCGGTAGTCGGTCCGGCCGGCCACGGCCGTCGGCACCGTGACCGCCAGATCGATCGCCTCCTGGTTGGTGTACGGCTCCGTCGGCGACTCGATCGAGGGTGCCACGATCGCCGGGACCGGGGTCGCCGAGGGGACCGGGGTCGCGATGATATCGTCGATAAAGTTCGTGAAGGTGCCACCGATCGCGCCGGCCACCGTGCTGAGCCCGCCCGAGCCGACGTACACGACGCCAACCGCGACCGCGACTACACCCGCCGCGAGCACCAATCGGCCGATCAGCGGGATGCCCCGACTGCGACGGATCGGCGAATGCAGCGACAGACGCTCAGGGGCGGGAGCGCGCGGCCGGACCCGGACCGGCGCAGGCCGGCCACTGGATGGCGCCCTTGGCCGGACGTGAGTTGGCCGCGAGCCGCGCCGTGATGTCATCGGTCCAGATTGTCGCACGGCCGTGACTGCGAGGGCCTGGGCAGAAAGCGCCGCCGCCGCCACCGTGTCACAAGGGGTCGGTGCGATGTACTCTGGCGGGGTCGCGCGTGCCGGATGTCGCCGCGTGCCCTCAGCACAGAAGGGTGGGAATGCAGGCTCGAGATCCACGCACGGGTCGTCCGATCGGTGGTGATTCCGCGGACGATGCGTCGGCGCATCCGGAGCGGGCATCCGCCAGGCCCGGCGGACCCCAGGACCGCAGGACCGGCCCGCCGTCGCTCCCAAGGCCTGGCCACCCGCCGTCGCGCCCGACGGCTCCGCCCGCGCGCTCTGGGCCTGGCTACCCGCCGTCGCGCCCTGGGCTTGGCTACCCGCAGGCGCGTCGCCCCGGGGCAGGACCCGGCTACCCGCCGCCGCGCCATGCCGACGCTCAGTCGCAGCGCCCGAGCCCAGGCTCCACATCGGGGCGCGGCGGTCCCCGAACAGCCGACGGTCGTCCAGGCTTCGGCCTCGGCCCGATCGCCCGCGTGGGCCCGTCGCCCCTGGCGGCACGCGCGGCCGCTGCCGCAGCGCCCGCACTGCCGATGGGTGGACGCATCGGATTCGGGCTCCCCAACCTGCGTCGGAACGTCTGCCCGCATTTCTTTATGACCGGTTCCCGTGGCGCGATCCCGATCCAGGCGCCGCACCTGCTCAAGGCCCTCATCCGCCAGGATGCGAACGTCTCTCGTTGCCAGCTCCGCGGCGGCGTCCACCTGGACCAGGGCTATGTCAACGATGTGTGCCTGACCCCGCGCTTCAACCTGTGCGTCTTCTACGAGGAAGAGCTGTCCCGGGAGTGACGCTCGCGACCCCGCCCCAGACCGACTACCAGGCCGCGCTCGATGCGCTCGCTGCGCGCGGTCGGTTCGGCATCCGGCTGGGTCTCGGCCGGACACGGGCCCTGCTTCGGGCGCTCGGTGATCCGCACTGGTCTGTGCGAGGCGCGCTGGTGGCCGGGACCAATGGCAAGGGCAGCGTGCTGGCCCTCGCCGGCAGCGCCCTGCGGGCCGCGGGCCTGCGGGTCGGCGAAACCCCCAAGCCCCACCTCGTCACGTACCGCGAGCGCGTCGCCATCGATGGCCGGCCGATCTCGGTCGCTGACTTCACCCGGCACGTCCAGGCGGTCCTCGCCGTCGCCGATGGGGTCGCGCGCCGTCACGGCGAGCCGACCGAGTTCGAGCTGCTGACCGCCATCGCCTTCCGCCACTTTGCTGAGTCGGACCTGGACGTCGCGCTCGTCGAAGTCGGTCTGGGCGGTCGGCTCGATGCGACCCACGCCTGGGACGGCGGCGTGGCGGTCGTCACGAACGTCGATCTCGACCACATGGATCGCCTCGGCGCCACGGTCGGCTTGATCGCGCGCGAGAAGGCCGCCATCATCGAGCGTGGGGACGTGGCCGTGACTGGTGCCCACGGCGAGGCGCTGGCGGTCATCCGGCGACGTGCAGCGCGGATGAGCGTCCCGCTGACGATCGCGGAGCCGGCGACGATCCGGGGTTGGGACCGCGACGGGCTGGACGTGGACTTGCCGGGGCTGGGCCGGACCCGCGTGGGTCTGCGTGGTCGGCACCAGGCGGCCAACGTGGCGGTCGCCGACGCGCTGCTGGACGCGCTGGAAACGGCCGGTATCGCAAACGTTGACGCGGCCGCCCGACGCGCGGGCTACGCCAGCGCCACCTGGCCCGGACGGCTCGAGCTGCTCGACCTTGGCAACGGACGCGAGGTCCTGCTTGATGGCGCGCACAACCCGGCCGGCGCTGTCGCCCTCGCCCAGGCGCTGGACGATCTGCGGCCGTATCTCGTGCCCGGGCCGCTCACGTTGGTGACCGCGGTGATGGCGGACAAGGACGTCGACGGGGTGATCGATTCACTGGCCGCGGCCGATGCCCTTCGCGAGACCGGGGCGGTCGTGATCGCCACCAGCGTGGACGCGACCAGAGCGCTGCCCGCCGAGGAGCTCGCGCGCCGGTGGCGCCATCGACTGCCGGACCTGC
>JANOIS010000218.1:0-1775 GCA_031407755.1 Chloroflexota bacterium
GGGCCTGTATGACGCCCTGGCCGATGCGCCGGATATCCGTCACATCCTGACCCGCCACGAGCAGGGTGCGGCGTTCGCCGCCGACGGATACGCGCGAGTGACGCGCTCGCCTGGTGTCGTGTCCACGACGACCGGGCCCGGTACGTTCAATACGCTGGCCGCGGTCGCGGAGGCCTGGGCCGATTCCTCGCCGGTGGTCATCCTGGGCGGTCAGATCGATTCCGCGCTGCAGGGTCTGGGCCGCGGTGTCCTGCATGAGACACCGGACCAGGGTCGCTCGTTCGAGGCCGTGACCGCCTTCGTCGGGCGACCCCGAACTGCCGAGGATGTGCCGGCGGCCGTAGCCGAAGCCCTGCGCTCCTCGATGACTGGCCGCTGGCGCCCCGCCTACGCGGAGCTGCCGACCGATCTGCTCGGCGCGACCTGCAGCGCTCCGACACCCACGGTCGCCTTTCCCGACCCGGTCGCGCCCGATGGGGCGGATGTCGTGGCTGCGGCGCGGTTGCTGGCGTCGCGATCGAGGGTGGTCATCGTGCCCGGTGCCGGCGTCCAGCGCGCCGGAGCGTCGGATGCGCTACGCCGGCTCGCCGTCCGAATCGGTGCGCCGGTCGCCATGCCCATCACCGGCGCCGGCTCGATCCCGGCCGACGACGAATGGTCGGCCGGTGTCCTCGTCGCCGGTCGACCAGAGGCTCGGGCGCTGTTCGAGGAGGCCGATGCTGTGGTCGTGGTCGGTTGCCGGCTCGACGACGTCGAGACCGGCCGCTGGACCCTGCCGCTCCCCGGTCTCGTCCAGATCGACGTGGATCCGGCCGTCATCGGGCGCTCGTATCCAGTCAGCGCCGGGATCGCCGCCGATGCGCGTCTGGCCATCGAGGCGCTTCTCGCCGAGCTTGGGCCCGCCGGTCCTGGCCAGCCGGACGACACTGGATGGGGCCGAGCCCGCGCACGTGCGGCACGTGACGCCGTGCGTGACAGCGTCACGCCCGCCAACCGTCGGGTGCGTGACGCCTTCCTGGCCACACGCGCGGTGCTGCCCCGCGACGTCATCCTCACCCATGACGCCGCGCGCCTCAATTCCTGGACCGGCTTCTTCTGGCCGGTCTATCAGCCGGATGGCTCCATATTCCCGTGGGGCTCGGCGACCCTCGGGTTCGCGCTCGGCACGGCGAACGGCGCGGCGGTAGCGGCGCCTGGTCGGCGTGTGGTCGCGTCGTGCGGTGACGGGGGCTTCCTGTTCAGTGCCACGGAGCTCGCCACATCCGTGGCGCACGATCTCGATGTGACCGTCCTGATCCACGACGATGGCTCCTTCGGGTCCATCGCGGCGTATCAGCGCCAGATCCATGGCCGCGCGTTCGCCACGGATCTGCACAACCCCGACCTGGTCGCGTTCGCGCGGTCCTTCGGCGTGCCGGCCGAGCGGGTCGACGATGTTGTCGACCTGCCAGCCGCGATGGCCCGGGCCACGGCAGCGCCTGGTCCTTCTGTCGTGGTCCTGGCCGGGCCGCTCGATCAACCGTGGGCCTAGGGCGCGCCCGAGGTCCCATGCGCGTCCGTCGTCTGCCGCCCGGCCCTTCAGGCGATGATCAGCTCGCCACCGTGGATATCGACATTGGCGCCTGTGATATAGGCCGCCTCGTCCGACGCCAGGAATGCGATGAGCGCCGCCACCTCGGACGCCTCCGCCAGGCGACCAAGCGGGATCGAAGCGAGGACCTGCGTCATCCGTTCGTCGTCGATCGATCCGCGGACCATCGGCGTGTCCACGATCC
>JANOIS010000236.1:0-1799 GCA_031407755.1 Chloroflexota bacterium
GCCGGCTCGAGGTCGTCGTGGGAGGGGACAGCTACATGCTCGAGGCCGGCGATGCCGTGACGTACTCGCCCCAGACCCCGCACATCGCCCGCAATATCGGGTCGGTGCCGGCGAAGGCGATCTTTGCCATGACGCCCCCCACCTTCTGAATTCCTCGCCGGCACCCGAGGTTCCTCATGTCAGACCGAATACCGGATCGCGACGGCAGCATTCCGCCCTGTTCCCCCACATGAACATCGCCCAGATGTCCCGGGCGTCAACTAGGAAGGTGAGACGCCGATGCCGAACGGACGACCGGAACCACAGATGACCGCGACGACGAGCACAGCCTTCCCGAGCCAGGCGCAGGTCGTGGTGATCGGCGGCGGGATCGTCGGGTGCAGCGTCGCCTACCACCTCACGAAGCGGGGCTGGCGCGACGTCGTCCTGCTCGAGCGCAAGCAGCTCACCTCGGGCACGACCTGGCACGCGGCGGGCCTCGTCACCCAGCTCCGGGCCACCTACAACATGAGCATGCTGGCCAAGTACAGCGCGGAGCTGTTCCCGGAGCTGGAGCGGCTGACCGGACTGGAGACCGGGTTCCGCCGGACGGGATCAATCCTCCTGGCCACGACCGACGAGCGCTGGACGGAGGTGCGGCGGCAGATTTCGATGGCCCGTGTGTGCGGCTTCGAGGTCCATCCGATCAGCGCCGCGGAGGCGGCCGAGATGTGGCCGCTGCTCGATCCGTCAGGGGTCGTCGGGGCGGCGTTCCTGCCCGGCGACGGGATCGCCAATCCCACCGACGTGACGCAGGCGCTGGCCGCCGCGGCCCGGCTGGGCGGCGCGCGCATCCTCGAGCACACGGCGGTCACGGGCGTCCTCCGGCGCGATGGCCGGGTCACGGGCGTCTCCACCGCGCAGGGCGACATCGCTAGCGACATCGTCGTCAACTGCACGGGGATGTGGGCCCGGGAGCTGGGCGCCCGCTCGGGCGTCACGGTGCCGCTCCACGCCGCGGAGCACTTCTACGTCATCACCGAGCCGGTGCCCGGCCTCTCGCGGGATCTGCCGGTGCTGCGTTCCCCGGACGACACGGCCTACCTCCGCGAGGACGCCGGCAAGCTCATGGTCGGCTTCTTCGAGCCGGGCGCGAAGCCGTGGGCGACGCACGGCATCCCCGACGATGCCGCGTTCGTCACCCTGCCGGAGGACTGGGACCACCTCGCTCCATACCTCGAGATGGCCGCCCGGCGTGTCCCGCTCCTGCGCGACATCGGCATCCAGCTCTTCTTCAACGGCCCGGAGAGCTTCACGCCCGACGACCGCTACATCCTTGGCGAGGCGCCCGGCCTGCGCGGCTACTTCGTCGCCGCCGGCTTCAACTCGGTCGGCTTCCAGTCCGGCGGCGGCGCCGGGCGGGCGGTGGCCGACTGGGTCGTGGATGGGCACCCCTCGATGGATCTGTGGGAGGTTGACATCCGGCGCTTCATGCCCTTCCAGCGCAATCGGCGCTACCTGCACGACCGGACGACGGAGACGCTCGGCCTGCTCTACGACATGCACTGGCCGTTCCGCCAGGTCGAGACGGCTCGGGGCGTGCGTCGGACGCCGTTCCACGACCGCCTCGTCGCGCGGGACGCCTGCTTCGGCGAGGTCGCCGGCTGGGAGCGGGCGAACTGGTACGCGCCCGCGGGCGTCAAGCCGCGGTACGAGTACTCCTACGGGCGGCAGAACTGGTTCCCCTTCAGCGCCGAGGAGCACCGGGCCGTCCGCGAGGGGGTCGGGCTCTTCGACCAGACCTCGTTCGGCAAGATCCT
>JANOIS010000249.1:0-8001 GCA_031407755.1 Chloroflexota bacterium
CGATTCGACCCGCCGCGCCTCAGACCTTGGCGCCGCACGCTGGCGTGACCTCGTCGGAGAGCACAATCGCAAGGCCTCGGCGGCGATCGATCGCCATCGGGGACGACTCGTCAAGACCACCGGCGACGGCGTGCTCGCCCAATTCGACGGGGCCGAGCGTGCCGTTCGGGGCGCGGCTGCCATCCGCGATGCGGCCCAGGACCTTGGCCTCCCGATCCGCGCCGGCGTTCACACCGGTGAGGTCGAGCCGATCGCGGGTGACGTCCGCGGGATCGCGGTCCACACGGCGGCCCGGATCATGGGCGTCGCCGGGTCCGGCGAGATCCTCGTCTCGGCTACGGTCATGGATCTCCTCGACGGCTCCGGGCTGAACTTCGAAGACGCCGGGATCCATGAGCTGAAGGGCCTTCACGGGGCCCGCCAGCTGTACCGCCTCGCAACGCTCGAGCGCGACTGAGCATCGCGAGACGGTGAACGTCGTGACGTTCTTGCCCGGGCGGTGGCGCGCGTCAAGGCATCCCTCGCCCGGAGCAGCCACGGCGCAACGATGGTGCGCGTTGACACCACATTGTCGTGGAAGCTCTGCACAACCCTTCCGCGGTGGTGCACGATGCGCCCCACGGAGAGGTGGCAGGAGCCACGGGGGAGTTCCACGGCACGGCGTCCCAATGATCGGTCGCCCGACTCGTGCCGAAAGCCAATGGCGAGACCGGCCTCGGCCGAGGAGGTATGTGATGGCGCGTCGATTCACGAGAAATTTGGGGGTTGCGGTGTCTGCAGCCGCCCTTGTCCTGAGCCTGAGTGCTGGTGCCGCTCTCGCTGGGGAGATCACCGGAAACGGGAAGAGCCTCAAGCTTGCCGACGGAACCCTGCACGGTCGGTCGCTGTGTGCCTTCTCAGGACAGGAGGACAATCAATTCCTCGACCATGACGGCAACCCGCTGCCCGAGCCAACCAGGGGAGTTCCGGGTCATGCACAGTCCTGGGGGCAGATCCCCAAGGAGTTTCGGGATTTCCTCACCTCGATAGGAGTCAATCCTGGCATCGCATGCAACCCGACCAAGAGTGGTGGGGAGTAGTAGCTGAAGTCCCGGTTGGCCCCGACGATGATGTCGGGGCCGACCTTTATCCACATCCCGGGTGGTACGCCTCGTGTCTTCGTGGCTGAGGCACCCTGTGACCAGGACCTTGGTCATGGTCCGATCAGCTCCCCGGTCGGATGCTCCGGTTCCGACCCTGACCCTGCGTTCGACGGCGGGTCTTGCGCGGCGGGTCATGTACGCGGCGGGATGGGTCGCCGGCGTGGCCGAAGACCCGCGCAGGCCACGACGAGCAAGCGCGCACCAACCCGCAAGATGCCCCGACCTGGCTCACCGGGGATCGAAGGTCATCGCCAACGGCACGGCTCGTCGGAACACGGGCCTGGTTCGTCGCTACCGTTGCCTTCCGCCCGTCGGCAGCAGGACGGCAACCCGATCCCAGTGCGGCGGCACCATCCGACGAATCCCAGGCGCTCTCGACTCCGGCGGGATTCTCTCGGGCTGTGGGTGATCGATCCTAAAGAACTGCCCTTCGCGTCACGGAGTGGGCAGGAGCGCCGCGATGTGTTGGGGCAACGCGCCGGACCACGCTTCGACGCGCTCTGGGCCGTCGATCCCGACGACCTGGAAGGCGACCTGCACCCACGAGGCACTGGCTGGCGGCACAAGCACCACGATCGAGTCGAACGGATACTGGCGATCGCACGTCACTGTTGGCGGACAAACGTCAGCGACCACGATTGCGAACGCCTCGGCGACCTCGCGCGAGTGCGTGTCGCGAACGAGTCCGATTGCCTTCTGGCATGACTCGGCGGTGATCCCCGTGCAGTTGACGGCCGGGGATGCTGCCGCTGTCGCGGGTGTCGATGGCTCCGCAGCGCGAGGGCTTGAGGTCGGAGCGCTCGACGGCGCGGTGGCGCTAGTAGGCGCGGTCGCGCTAGGAGGCACTGGCGGGGTATTGGCGCACGCGGCTACGAATCCCATCGCCAGGACCACGATTGCGATCGCCTGCTTCATGGATGTCCTCCTTGCCGTCCGACGGTCGAGCGGTGAGTCTTGTTCCGTTCGACAGCGTGAGGGTCGGCGGCCGAGTGGCGGCGTCAAGGTCGAACAGCGCCACTCGTTGTCCGAACCGAAGCCAACCGACGAGTCAGCATCGGCTACCGCGGATCGCTCGATGACCTCTATCGCGAAGTCGCCCAACGGTCCGTTCAAGCGGTCGCCTCCCTGTATCAACCGCCATCTCATCTTGCTGCCGAACTCAGGTGCCTTCGACCTCGGGATCAAGCCGGAGAGCGGCCGAGTTGATGCAGTAGCGCAGGCCGGTTGGTCGCGGGCCATCGTCGAAGACATGACCAAGGTGACCGCCACACGACGCGCAGGTCGCCTCGGTCCGGGTCATGAACCACGAGCGGTCGGTCTCGCTCGCGACCGCAGCCGGGTCCGCCGGGGCGAAGAAGCTCGGCCAGCCCGTGCCGGACTCGAACTTCGTGGTCGATGAGAACAGCTCGGCGCCACAGCCGGCGCAGCGGTAGGTTCCGGCCCGGTGCTCATCCCACAGGTCGCCGCTGAAGGCACGTTCCGTGCCCTTCTCGCGCAGGACTCGGTATTGCTCGGGGGTCAGGGTGGCTCGCCAATCGGCGTCGGTCGTGGGCGTGGTGGTGTCGGTGTCGCGGTCTGTCATGAGCGGCACGATACGCCCGTTCCATGGCAAACGCGTGACGCCAAGCCATCCAGCGTCGGGCCGCGGGTTTGCGCCCGCACCAAGTCAGCCGGCGACAGACTCCGAACCACGTGGGCCGGTCGCTTCAGGCGATGCCAACCGCGGCCGACGAGGCATCGGTACCCCGTCCACCGATGACGGCGAGAGGCCGAGGGCACCATCGGGAGCGAGCGTTCGTGTCTCGGGACCCGGGTCGAGCGGGGTTTCGCCGGCCCACCCCGGTTGGCCGCCGGCCCCAGGGTCGGTGGCGGCCAGGGGCTGGTCGCCGCCCGCGCCCGGCTCGTTGCCCGAGCTCGGGTCGCTTGCCGCCACCGACTGGTCGCCGGCTCGCGGCTCGCCCGTGGCCACCACGATCGCATCGATGGCGACGTCGGTCCGCCTCGGCCGCCGAGTCGACGTGG
The DNA here is from genome assembly GCA_031407755.1 of Chloroflexota bacterium. Classification (GTDB taxonomy): domain Bacteria; phylum Chloroflexota; class Limnocylindria; order Limnocylindrales; family CSP1-4; genus SPCO01. The sequence goes on from JANOIS010000249.1 coordinate 3,165, forward strand.
AGCGGCGCTCGGCCGGCACCACGAGCCCGCCGCTGCCCATGGCCATCCCGAAACCGACCATGCCCTCATCTGGCCGTGGCGCATCGGTCGCGTACAGGTCGCAGAACAGCTCCACGAGCTCGGGGTCGAACTGTGTCCCGGCGTGGAGGCGCAGCTCGACGATGGCCGCGTCGTGGCTGATCGCCCGTTTGTATGGCCGGTCTTGGGTCATCGCGTCGTAGGCATCGGCGATGGCGACGATCCGGGCGCCGAGCGGGATCTCGTTGGCACGCAGCCCGTACGGGTAGCCGTGCCCCGCGTACCGCTCGTGGTGGTGGAGGATGATCGGCACGGCATCCCTGAGGGCGGTTGCGTGCTCCAGGATGACCTGTCCGATGCGAGGATGCTGGACGACCGTGCGCCATTCGGCTGTGGTGAGCGCCGACGGTTTCTCGAGGATCTCCTCGGGCAGGCCGATCTTGCCCACGTCGTGGAGCAGCGCCGCGACCCGCAATCGATCGACCTCGGCGTCCGGCAACTGGAGCTGTCTCGCGAGCGCCACGACGATCGAGGCGATGAGTGCCGATGGCTGACCGCGATAGTGCGGGAACGGCATCAGGGCGGAGGTGAGCGCGGCCGTCGCCGCATCGCGGGCCTGCTGGCCGATCTCCACGGCGCGCGCGCGCCCGGCGGCCGAGATGGGCGCGCGCGGGACACGGGCGTCGTCGTCCGGCTCGGCAAAGATGTAGGTCTGGTTGCGCCCGAGCGCCTTGGCCGAATACATCGCCGCGTCGGCGTCGCGAACCAGGGTCTCCATCCGCAGGTGCGCACCGGAGCCGCCGGCGAGGCCGACAGAGATGGTCACGGCAATGTCTGAGGCGCCCTCGACCTTGTACTGCTGGCGCTCCACGAGGATCCTCAGCTTCTCGGCAAGGGCGGCCCCTTCCTCGACCTCGGTCTCGGTCAGGATCAACATGAATTCCTCGCCGCCATACCGGCCGATCAGGTCGGACGTGCGCAGGTTGGCCGAGATGGTCTGTGCGACGCCGCGCAGGACGACGTCCCCGGCGGCGTGCCCGTACGTGTCGTTGACGGCCTTGAAATGATCGATATCGACGAAGGCGACCGACAGCGGACGCTCGTAGCGCGCCGCCCGCTCCGTCTCGGTGAACAGCTCGGCAAGGAGCGACTGGCGGTTGGCAACACCGGTCAGACGGTCGATGGTCGCGCGGTCATTGCTGTCCACGAGCGCCAGCGCGATCCGGTTCAAGGCCTTGACCAGGCGGCCATCGAGTCCGGTCCGCCGACCGACTGCCTGGGCCGTGTGATCGCCCGCGGCGATCCGCTCTGCGGCACTGACCAGGCCCTCAAAGCGGTACCGGAGGTAGGCCGTGACGACGAGCGCCGTGAGGGCGACGCCGAAGGCGCCCGGTATCAGGCCGACCAGAACGTACCGGACCCCCGGACCGATCCACGGCGACAGGTCTTCGGGTACGACGAGGAGAAGGATCCCGAACGCGGCCATGGCCACGAGCGCCAGAACCCCGAGCACGCGCATCACGTGCCAAGGCTAGCGGCGCGAGGATGCCGCCTGTCCCTGCCGGTAGTACCTCGACCGCTGGGACGTTTAGGCCTGCACGCGGGTCGCCGCCGCTCCCCGTGCCGCCCCGCCCGAGACGTGCCGTCCGCTCCCCGACCGGTACGTGCCGCCGCTCCCCGTGCCGCCCCGGCCCGTTCCGGCCCGGCACGGGCACCTCTGATCGCTTGCATTGATCGGATCGGGATCGGTCGGGCAGGGCTGGTGCTCCAGAACGACGATCCTGGTGCGCAGCTCCTCGTGGACGAGTCCCGATCGATCAACGAAAGCGATCAACCCGGACGATCGTGCCCGCAAGCGTGTGCCGCCAGCGTGTGCCGCCCTCGCCAGCGTGTGCCGCCCTGGCCGCGAACCGGCTGGTATACTCGGCCCGTCCTCGACCACAGCGGAGTTCGACCCGCGAACCAGGAGGTCAGCGATCGCGCGTAAAGGGCGCATCGGCCGTCCCGTGAGGCGGGCGAGCGACCACGTACCGGTGAACCGTCGAGGCGTCGGCGGCCCCACACGGGAGACGTCTATCCAGGTCCCGAACCCGACGGTCCGGGGCTTTTTGTTTGCGCGAGCATCGTCGGGAGCGGGCTGATGCCGGCGACTGTCATCGTCGGGCTCCAGTGGGGTGACGAAGGCAAGGGCAAGACGACGGATTTCCTGGCCGAGCAGACGGCCATGGTCGTGCGCTACCAGGGCGGCGACAACGCCGGCCACACGGTCGTGCGCGGCGACGAGGTGTTCAAGCTGCAGCTGACACCGTCAGGCGTGCTGTACCCGCACATCACGTCGGTCATCGGCAACGGCGTCGTCGTCAACCCGGTCACGCTCATCGCCGAATTCGACACGCTGACCGCGCGCGGGATCGATGTCAGCCGAGTCCGGATCAGCCGCAGCGCGCACGTGATCATGCCCTACCACGTCGCCCTCGATCAGGCCAACGAGGTACGTCTCGGCGGCGACAAGGTAGGCACGACAGGACGTGGCATCGGCCCGACGTACGGCGATCGGGCGTGGCGGACCGGTCTGCGCATGGAGGACCTGCTCGATCGGGCGATCCTGCGCGAACGGATCGCCCGGGTGCTGCCGGACAAGAACCTGCTGCTGGGATCGATGGGGGCGGATCCGTTCGAGGTCGAGCCGCTGGTGGATCTCGCGGCCGGCTGGGGTGAGCGGCTGCGCGCTCATCTGGACGACACGACGTGGCTCGTCCAGGGTGCACTCGCCCGCGGCGAACACGTGCTGCTGGAGGGCGCGCAGGGCACGCTCCTTGATCTCGACCACGGGAGCTACCCGTTCGTGACCTCGTCCAACCCGGTCGCCGGCGGAGCGTGTACGGGTGGGGGCATCGGGCCGTTGCAGGTCGATGAGGTCATCGGAGTCATGAAGGCCTACTCCACGCGGGTCGGATCCGGACCGTATCCCACGGAGCTGCACGATGAGATCGGCGCCGGTATCGCCAAGCGTGGTCACGAGTTCGGGACCGTCACCGGCCGCGCGCGACGGGTGGGCTGGTTCGATGCCGTCCCGCTGCGCTATGCGGTCGCGGTCAACAGCGTCAGCTCGATCATGCTCAACAAGCTGGACATCCTGTCCGGCGTGGACCCGCTGCGGATCTGCGTCGCCTATGAGATCGATGGGCGGCGCGTCGAGACCTGGCCGTCCAGCGGCGCGGCGCTCGCTCGCGCGGCCCCCGTCTACGAGGACCTGCCGGGCTGGATGGAGCCGATCCACGACGTCCGCTCGCTGTCCGACCTGCCGGAGAACGCGCGCCGCTACGTCACGGCCATCGAGCGCCACGCGAGTGTGCCGATCGTCCTCGTATCGGTCGGGCCGGAGCGGACCCAGACCATCGAGCGAGCCTGGCGGCCGATGCGCAACCGGCCGGGGATCCCGACATGAGCGGTGGCGGACGGCTGGTCATGCCGACCCGGATCCTCATCGTGGGGAGTGGCGGTCGTGAGCATGCGCTGGCCTGGAAACTGTCCGCGGAACCCGGCGTGAACGAGGTGGTCGTGGCCCCCGGAAGCGAGGCCATCGCCGCCCTGGCGCGGGTGCGCCGGATCGCCGATATCGATCCCCTCGACGGGGCCGCGGTCGTGGCCGTGGCCCGAGCCGTGGCCGCGGAACTCGTGGTTATCGGTCCGGAGGCGCCGCTGGCGGCCGGTGTCGCCGATGCCCTGACGGAGGCCGGGATCGCGGTCTTCGGGCCGAGCGCGGCGGCCGCCCGGATCGAGGCGAGCAAGGCGTTCTGCCACGAGATCGCGGCGGCGGCGGGTGTGCCGATGGCTCGCGCTGGCGCGTTCCGCGAGGCGCGTCCGGCCGCGGCGTTCGCCCGCGAGCTGGACGCTGCGGGTCGCGGGATCGTGGTCAAGGCGGACGGCCTGGCTGGCGGCAAAGGCGTGACCGTGGCCGATTCCCTGGACGAAGCTCTCGCGGCCATCGAGATCGCGGTGCGGGCCGGACCGGTCGTCGTCGAGGAGCGCCTCAGCGGGCGCGAGGCCAGCGTCATCGCCCTGTGCGACGGCCGCGTCGCGCTGCCCATGCCCATCGCTCGCGATCACAAACGCCTGGCGGACGGGGACCGTGGCCCGAACACCGGCGGGATGGGGGCCTACAGCCCCTTGCCGGACCTGCCGGACGAGGCCGCGGACGACATCGTCGCGAGGTTTCACGAGCCGATCCTGGCCGAACTGGCCCGCCGCGGCAGCCCGTTCCGTGGTGCGCTTTATGCGGGTCTCATGCTCACCTCGGATGGGCCGGTGCTGCTGGAATGCAACGCCCGCTTTGGTGACCCCGAGACGCAGGTCATCGTGGCCCGCCTGGCCGTCCCGCTCGGACCGCTGCTGCTCGCCGCGGCTCGCGGCCGGCTCCCGGACACAGCGCCATCCCCGAGCCCCGACGGACGACGCATCGCGACCCTGCCAGGGGCGGCCGTCGGGATCGTGCTGGCGGCGGCTGGATACCCCGACGCGCCTCGGCCGGACGACCGGATCACCGGCCTGGATCGCGCTGCGGATGCCGGCGCGCTCGTGTTCCATGCCGGAACGACCGTCGACGAGACGGGCGGCTACCGGACGTCGGGCGGGCGCGTACTCACCGTCGTCGGTCGCGGCCCGGACCTCGCGGCCGCCCGCGACCAGGCAGGATCCGCCGCCCGGGCGATCGATTTCGATGGCCGCCAGCGCCGCCACGACATCGGCGCCGATGTGCTCGTCGCAGGAGCCGCCAGATGATCGGTCGCTACACCCTGGCCGAGATGGGCGCGATCTG
>JANOIS010000267.1:0-2140 GCA_031407755.1 Chloroflexota bacterium
TCAAGCGGCTGCCGGTGCCGTTACCGGCGGGCCGTAGCAGGAGCGGCGATGCCGTCGCGGTCGTAGCCCGGGGCAACGGTTCGATCCCCCTGGGGGCGGTGGCAGACTTCGAGGTGGCGCCAGGTCCCAACCAGGTGAGCCGTGAGAACGGCAAGCGGCGCGTGGTGGTGACCGCCAATGTCAGAGGCCGCGACATCGGTTCGTTCGTCGCAGACGCCGAGCAGCGCATCCGCGACGGCGTGGTCATTCCACCCGGCTACTGGATCGCCTGGGGCGGCCAGTTCGAACAGTTGATTTCGGCCCGCCAGCGCCTGCAGGTGGTGGTGCCGGTGGCGTTGCTGTTGATCTTCGGGTTGTTGTTCGCAACCTTTGGCAACGTCCGCGACGCGCTGCTCGTGTTCACGGGGGTGCCGCTCGCGCTGACCGGTGGCGTGTTCTTCCTCTGGATCCGGGACATCCCGTTCTCTATCTCCGCGGCCGTCGGCTTCATCGCCCTGTCGGGCGTGGCCGTGCTGAATGGCCTCGTGATGATCACCTTCATCAACAAGTTGCGGGATGAGGGCCAGCCCGTGGTGGAGGCGGTGATGCACGGCGCCGTGGCGCGGCTTCGCCCCGTCTTGATGACGGCGATGGTCGCGTCGCTGGGGTTCCTGCCGATGGCGCTGGCGACCGGTCGCGGCGCCGAAGTGCAGCGTCCGCTCGCCACCGTCGTGGCTGGCGGCATTCTGTCGTCCACGGCACTGACGCTGTTGGTGCTTCCCGTCTTGTACGCGCTCTTCGCGCGTGAGCGTCGAGAGGTCGAGCTGTGATGAAAGAGATCAAGGCCATCGTTCGCCCGGACCGCCTGCCGGTCGTCCTGCAAGCGCTCCACGGCATACCCGGCCTGCCTGGCGTGACGGTGTCAACGGTGCGTGGCTTCGGCCGCCGCTATCCCACCGAGGGACCTGGGGAAGAATTCGACGAGGTCGCGATGACCAAGCTCGAAGTCGTCGTGCCCGATGCCATCGCACTCGACGTGGCGCGGGCGATCGAAAGGGCGGCCCACACCGGCCGCATGGGAGATGGAAAAGTCTTCATCATCCCGGTCGAGCACGCCGTGAAGATCCGCTCCGGGGAATGGGATGTGAGCGCCCTGTGACCCGGATCGGCCGTTCGCAACCGGCGGAAAGCGGCGGGGCCTTGTTCACGCGGACGAGGCGCGTGGAAGCCGCTCGCATCGTCCTCGTCGGCATCATCACGGTGCTGTTCTGGCGCGGCCTGGTGCCGATTGCAGTCCTGTGGGTCGCCATCGCCGTGGGTCTGTATCCCCTGGCCCGCACGGGCCTGGGCGATCTCTGGCACGAACGCAAGATCGGCACGGAACTGTTCGTGATGATCGCGACCGTGATCGCCCTATTGGGCGGCGAGTACATCGCCGCCGCCGTGTTGATGACGATCATTTTGATTGCCGAATACATCGCCGATCTGAATACCGATCGGGCGCGCGCCTCGATCAAGGCGCTGGTCGGGGCGACACCCCGTACCGCGACCCTGCGGACACCTGAGGGCGAACGCGTGGTGCCAATCGAAACGTTGACGACGGGCGCGGTCGTACTGGTGAGGGCCGGCGAGAAGATCCCGGTCGATGGCACGGTCGTGGCCGGCGCTGGCGCGGTCAACGAGGCCGCCATTACGGGGGAGAGCCTGCCGGTCGATAAGGAACCGGAAGGCTCCGTCCTGGCTGGCACGATCGTGGAATCCGGGGCACTCGATATCCGCACCGACAAGATCGGGCCCGACACCCTGTTCGCGCGCATTGTCGCGCTGGTCGAGGAGGCGGGGAGCGAGGCCGCGCCGGTGCAGAAGCTCGCCGATCGCGTGGCCACGTGGCTGCTGCCGCTGGTGCTGGTCTTCCTGATCATCGTGTTTGTCGTGACGCAGGACGTCCGGAAGATCGTCGCGTTGCTGATATTCACGTCGCCCGCCGAACTTGGACTCGCCACGCCGATGGTGATGGTGGCGGCGATCGCGCGCGCTGCACGTCACGGCATCCTGGTCAAGGGCGGCCTCTATCTCGAACGGCTCGCCAAAGTCGATGCGATCGTGTTCGACAAGACGGGGACGCTCACGGTCGGCGTACCGGAAGTGGTCGGTATCGTCG
>JANOIS010000281.1:0-10171 GCA_031407755.1 Chloroflexota bacterium
TCCACGCGACAGCGGGCGTGGCCAGGAGGAAGGCCAGGATGTTGGGATCCATCCCGAACGGGGTCCCGAGGCGGAGGCCGAAGACCTCCGTCGCGAGGGGCGAGTACAGGAAGATCGGGACGGCCAGGATGAACGCGACGATGAACCGGTTGCGCATGTCGCGGACCATCTCGTCCATGGTCATGCCGCCGCCGTGGCCCATGCCTTGGGCCATCTGGGCCATCTCGCCCTGCACGGGGGCGCCCGACGCCGAGGCGGGCGCCCCCGACGCCGAGGTGGCCATCCCGTGGCCGGCGTGCGGGTCACGGGCCGTGGCTTCGCGGACGGCACCGGGGGGAACCGTGCTGCCGATGACGGCCGGCTGCTCGTCCCGGCACAGGCGGCACGGAACGACCTCGCCGCCACAGGTGCAGCCGAAGCGCTCGATCAGCATCCGGACGTCGTTGGCGCTCAGCGTCGCCTCGTCGTAATGAACGGAGACGGTCTGCGAGACGGGGTTAGCCTCCACCTCGTGGATCCCGCGCTGACGCCGTAGGTATGCCTCGAGTCCCGCGGCGCTGCTGGCGCGAAGGAGCCCCCCTGCTTCAAAGACACTGCCGATCACTGCTTGCTCCATTGGCGATGAATGCGTACCATGACGGATAACGACACTGATGTCGTACCTCGAATCAAGTCGAATCGATCGATCTCGGCATCAGCCTATCGTGGCGGCTGGACTCGATCGTCCTCCGCGAAACTGAGTGCGGGATGAGGCCGGACTGAGAAGTGCCGGGATGGTCCTCCGGGTAGGGGTACTCACCCTGGACTCACCTGGCTCTCAGGTTCGGTCGTCAACCTCAGTGTCAGTCACCCATCGCACAAGTGAGGACAAGCCGATGACACGTCGAATCAGGTTGGCACTCGCCGCGGGCGCTCTACTGGCAATGCTCGTTGCGGCCGGCCCGGTTTCCGCCGCGGGAGGCGGAGCCGCATACGGCGATTGCGTCGCCCACCATGCCCGAGCCGAGCGCGGCTTCAGCGGCGAGCACAACCCTGGTATGCACCGCGGCTTCGCCGGCTGGACCGGGAGCTGCATCCACGCCTGAGCCGAGCGTTCGTTTCGGTCATTGTCATACAACGGGCTGGCCGGTCGCCATTCCCCCGCTGGCGACCGGCGCAGCCCCTCCCCCAGGCATTCGGCAGGCCCTCTGTCGTCGTCATCGCGAGGTTCCAGAGATGTTGAAGTCCGCCTACACCTTCGGTGGCACACTGCGGCTCCCGGTGCACGAAGCCCGGACATTGGTCGAGGCCGCGCTGAAAGCCGAGGGCTTCGGCGTCCTGACCGAGATCGACGTCGCCGCCACGCTGCAGGCCAAGCTGGGCATCGCACAGGCGCCCTATCTGATCCTCGGAGCGTGCAACCCTGCGCTGGCCCATCGCGCGCTCCAGGCCGATCCATCCATCGGTGCGCTCCTTCCCTGCAACGTGGTCCTCCGGGAAGACGCCGGCCAGACGATCGTCGAGGCGATGGACCCGCGAGCCGTCATGGGCCTGGTGGAGAACCCGGAAGTGGAAGCGGTGGCGGCGGAGGCCGAGGAGCGACTTCGTCGGGTCATCGGGTCCCTCGGGGCTGGCGAATGAACCGGGTCGCGACGGCCGACCGGGCTGATCCTTTGGGAACTTGACCATTTCTTGACCCTGGTCCGCATCGCTCGTTCAGGTGCGGCTGCAAGGATGACAGTACCCGCCGGATCCGGCGGTTCAGAACAGGAGAAGCATGATGGGATATGGCTGGGGCATGGGGCCCGACGGATGGCTGTGGATGCTCGGGGGCTTGATCCTGCTCATCGGGATCGTGGTGCTCGTGGTGCGTGGGATGGGTGGCTTCAACGGGGCGGATCGGCGCATGGACTCCAGCCCCCGGCAGGAGCCCATGGACATCCTCCGAGCACGGTTCGCCCGTGGCGAGATCACCGAAGCCGAATTCGAGCAGGCCAAGCGAACTCTCGGGGACCACGGATGAGGGTCAAGGTCCTGGCTGGCTCGGGTCTGGCCTGGCAGTCATCGGGCTGGCGCTCATGGCCGTCGGGTCGCTTGTCGGCCCGGGAGCGTCGATCGGCGGCCGGCAACCATGGCCGCCGGCCGTTGGCCTCGTCCCCCGCCTGACAGGCACCAGCCGTGTCCGGGGTTTGACGGGTTTTCGCCGGCATGCGACGATTCTGCCGCCCGCAAGCTCGCTTCGTAGGTGTGCCAATGATGCTGCTGAGCAATGCCGGCACCGGAACGCCGACGTCACTGATGCTCAGACTGTCGTTGCTCGTGCTGGGCGTCGCCCTGGCGGCGCCAGGCGGAGCCCTTGCTGCGACCGGACTGGCTGCAACGGCTCCGCCCGCGAGCAGCGACACCGCCCCCGCGGGCGACTTCTCGACCAACCTGTACCAGAAGGGCGACTTCGTCTCCCAGTACACCCCCTACTGGTGCATCGGCGCGAGCATGCAGATGATGCTGAACATCGTCGAGGTGACGGATGACGAGACCCGCGTCGCCCAGAAGAGTTATATGCGGGTGGCCCGTTCTCTTGGGCCGTCCTTGCGGCAGGTAGATCATGGGCAGGACACGGATACTGCCGGCGGCGTATTGCGTGGGGCTGGATCGGGCGGCTGGGCCAGGGGCCTCGTTGCGCTCGGTGCCCGCTACTACGCCGAGCGGGCTGTCGACGGCTACGGCGCGGCGGTCCGGGCAGCTGCCTACGCTCTGCGCAAGACCGGCCGTCCGGTCGGGCTGATCGTGTGGCGCGGGGCACACGCCTGGGTGATGAGCGGGTTTACCGCAACCGCCGACCCGCTCACCCATCCCGACTTTCGCGTCACCGGCGTCTACATCCAGGATCCCTGGTTTCCACGCGTCAGCTCGATCTGGGGTTCGGGTCAGAAGCCGAACAGCTGGATCTCCATCGACGCGCTGAGATCGGACTTCCTGCCGCGCCGCGGCGGCCGGTGGCACGCGGAGCTGGCCGGAAAGTTCGTGCTTGTACTGCCCGTTGACCCGCCGAGGCCGGTGGTACGCGATAAGCGAATGATCTGGATCTGAGCCGCCCCACCGCTCGCGGACACAGCATCGGCCGGACTGGCAACGTGGCCCGGTGCGACTCGCGGTCGCGTCCCGAGGTATGACGCGACTCACACCGTCAGCAGGATCCCGAAGCCAAGGGCGAGGACGACGATCGCCATTGCTACCTTCGTCCCCCCGGCATGTTCGAGGTGCCAGCGATTGATGACCCGGATCAGGCCGGGTCGGCTGGCCAACACGAGAAGCGCCACGAGCGGGGTGATGTAGGCGAGGTTATACAGCGCGAGGCCACCCAGGCCAGCCGTCACGGTCCCGCTTGCGCTGAGGAGCGCTGCCACCCCGAGGTACACGGCCCCACTGCACGGCACCGTGCACAGGCCGATCAGGACGCCACCGCCAAACAGCGCGAGGGGCGAACTCGTCCGCGCCCAGGCCCGCATTGGACCGTGCATCGACTGCGGAGCCTCCAGCTTCCACGACCCGTCGGGCAGCAGGATGTCGCGGATCATCCACAGTCCCAGGCCGATGGCGATGAGGGCCGCGATGCGACTGGGAAGATGATTACCGCCGAAGTCCGTGAGGGAACTGATGGCGGTCAGGAGCCCGAGGCCGAGCAGGAAGTACGTCACGAGGACGCCGAGCACGAAGAAGATCCCCAGACCCAGCACCGTGCGGCTGGCGCCGCGGGTGTCCGGCGACCCGCCCGGCCCGGCCGCCGCAAGCGACTGGCGCGCGGCCAGCCCGAGGGCGAAGGTGGCGAACAGGAGCAGGACCCCGAACGCACACGGATTGAAGCCATCCAGGAACCCGGCCGTCAGGATGACCGGAATGCTCAGATCGGTGAGCGTCGCGTGGCCTGCGGCACTCGGGCTGACGAGGAAGACGGCCAGGGCTGAGGCCGTCACCACGCCGGCCGCGATCAACAGGAGCAGGCGGGGGCGGGCGACCGGGCCGTCCATCGTCTGCATCAGGCCCTCACCGTGAGCTCACCCTGCATCGACGGGTTTGCCTTGCCACCACAGCAGATATCGCAGTACCAGGCGTACGCGCCGGGGGTCGTCGGGGCGGTGAACTCGAACACCTCGCTGCTCTCCGGACCGACCTGCCAGTCGAGGTCCAGTTCGTCGATGGCGAACTGGTGCCATCCGCCTCCATCACTGTGGAAAGCGGTATCCATGCTGCTGAATTCGACCCTGACGGTCTGCCCGGCCTGGACGGTCAACGCAGCCGGCTCGAAGCCACCCATGCTGGCGTGCACCTGGACGGCGGTCACGTCCGTCGCAGCCCGTGGCAGGAGCCGGCCGATGACCAGCGTCAGCGCAAGCGCCCCCACGCCGAGGGCGATCGCGGCAAAGGCGATCGTGCGCAGTCGTCGGCCGGGGCGCCGCCCTTCCGCGACTGCCGACCGACCAGGTGGATGGGCGGGGTGGCGAACGTCGGGGTGGGTTGTGTCGTGGCGGCGGGTCATGCGGGGGTTCTTTCGGCGAGACTGAGGGTGGGAGGCTGGATCGCCGACGCCGGTTCCGTCCAGACGAGGTCGGCGCGGTCCGGGCCGATGACGCCGGTCGTCATGGGGTGACGAAGACCGCACCGGTCATCCCGGCAGCGGCGTGGCCCGGCAGGGAGCAGCTGAAGCTATGCGTGCCCGGCTCACTGAACGTCAACGTGACCGTCCGCGTCTCACCAGGTTCCAGGATCGACTGGACCCCCTCGAGGCCGGGCATGTGAAGCGACGGGAAGTTGAGGTCGTGGCGCTCCGTACCGTTGTTGGTCAGTCGCACCCTGAGCGGGACGCCGACCTTGGCGTCGAGCCGATTCGGGACGAAGCGCATGTCCTCGAAGACGATGCCGTCTGACCGGCCGGCTGCTCCAGCGTCGCCTTGCTGGGCCGCGACGATCACCATGACAACGATCAGCGTTCCGGCGATGACGAGTCCCGCGACGAGCTTCATGTCCTTCAGCCTTCCAACTTGTGCGGAATACGCTGGGGGTCGTGGATGAGCCAGGCGTGAGTCGCGGCTGAGCCCTGCCTGAGAGAGGTACATCGCTGTGGGCGAGCTGCCACCGCCATGCGGATCATGAGAAGCCATACCCCCCGACGTCGCGGGCTCGCCGGGTAGACGAGACTTCTCAGCCCGACGTTAGCGGGCCCTCATCCACCGCTCAGGTGGGACCGCTTGACTTATGGCATGTCGGATCCGCTCGTGACGCTCCTCGCCCTGGCCGCGATCCTGCTTGCGGTCGATCTCCTGCTTGCCGGCGGGATGATGACGATGACGGGCATGTCGACCGTCGCCGGCATCGCAGCGCATCCGCTGGTGGGTGGAGCCATCGTCCTGCTCGTGATCATCGCGATCCTTGTGCTGGGCGGCGGGCTGCCGGCCGGACGGGCCTGACCGTGCGCGAGCAGATCGTCTCCACCCGACCGGATCATCATGGCCACCAGGTCGTCGACGTCGTCGTTGACCGCGGATACCACCCCGACACCATCCACGCCCGGACCGGCGTCCCGATCCGCCTGATCTTTCATCGTGAGGACGACGACGCGTGCTTCGAGCGGGTCGTCTTCTCGTCGCCGCGGATGGACCGCCACCTCTCCGCATCCGATGTGACGATCGTGGACCTACCCGGGCAGGCGCCGGGTGAGGTGCGGTTCACCTGCGGCATGGGGCGATTCCGAGGCCGGATCGAAGTCATCGATGGCGGCACGGACTCCGTGATCGCGGCGATCCGTCGGCAGGTTGGTCGCGGCGATACCCCCCGGCACGGCCTTCGTCCTATGGCTCTACAGCCTCCCGTTGATGCTGCTGGCGGTCGTGGCACTGGATGTCAGGGCGGCCCCGTTGGTGGCCGCCGCAGCGCTGGCCCTCTCAGTGATGGGCTCCCTGTGGGCGTTCCTGTAGGTCGGTCGCGACCGCGATGGCTCGTCCCGGGACTCCTCGTCGTGATCGCCGGCGCCGGGCTGGTGCTGGCCGGAGTCATCTCATTTTCGACCGCTGTCAGCGCCGGCCTCATCGGCGGCATGTTGCTGATGCACCTTGGAGGTCATGGGGGCCACGGCGCTCATAGTGGAGGTCAGTCCGACACCCGGGAACCGGTGGAAGAGACCGGCAAGTCCGCCCGTCCGGGCGGTAGCCATTGAAATGGGGTTCGGCCCGGGGAGGTCATGATGATCGCCGGCCTTGATGTTGTCGTCATGGATTCCGCTGGCCAGCCTGCCGCTGACTGCGACGTGTGTGGAAGCGAGATCGAAGCGGAGGGAGGCCTGACGGTCCGATTGGGCTGTTTCTTCACCGGTTGCTGTGCCGGCCGGCCGACCCTGTCGCGCTTCGGCATCCGCTCCTCAGACCGCCGAGTCGTCGCCCGGCGCATCCCGACTCGTCGGCGGTGCGGTGTTCTCGCGGCGCTGGTGGTCTACGTCATCGTCCGGCAGGGGCTCCTGCGACTCCGCCAGGAGACCCGGGCGTTCTCCTGGCGACGGAGCGACGCGGCTCGAGCGGTCAAACCGTAGAAGCGGGCGCACCGTGCAATACTTGAGCCATGGCTCAAGTATTCGCCTCGGCGATCGACGTCGATCGCTGTGACATCGACTGCCTCCACCCTGACGCGATCCGGCCGATCCTGGGTCGCAGCCTGGGTGGCGACGGCTCGCGGGCGGTCGCCGACCTGTTCGCGACCCTGGCCGACCCTTCGCGCGCGCGAATCCTTCACCTGCTCGCGGTCACCGAGCGCGAGCTGTGCGTCTGCGACATGGCGCTCGTCCTCGGCATGAGCGTATCCGCCCTGTCGCACCAGCTGCGCTTCCTGCGCGAGCGCGGCGCGGTCAGCCGCAACAAGGTCGGCCGGATCGCCTACTACCGCCTCGTCGACGACCATCTCCGGCGACTCATCCTCGACGCCGCCGTCCACATCGCCGAAGGGGCGGCCTGATGCCCCACGCTCACGGGACCGCGGCCGGCGCCAACCGTGGTCGGCTGGTCGCGGTCTTCGCCCTGACGCTCGTGGTCTTCCTCATCGAGCTGGTCGGTGGACTCGTCTCGAACAGCCTCGCGTTGCTGGCCGACGCTGGTCATATGTTCACTGACGTCGCCGGGATCGGCCTGGCACTCCTGGCGATGTGGTTCGCGGGACGCCCAGCGAGCGGCGATCGGACCTTCGGCTACCTGCGGCTCGAGATCCTGGCCGCGGTCGTCAACGCGGTCCTCCTGTTCGGGGTCTCGGCGTTCATCCTGGTCGAGGCCTGGCGACGGCTGTCCGACCCACTGGAGATCGCCACGGGCCTGATGTTGGCCGTAGCGTTGCTCGGCCTGGCCACCAACGCCGTCTCGCTCTTCCTCCTGCGCAAGGCACAGGGCGAAAGCCTGAACATGCGTGGCGCGTACCTCGAGGTGATGGGCGATTTCGCCGGTTCGGCCGCGGTCATCGTCGCCGCGATCGTCATCGCGCTCACCAACTGGACGCCGGCGGACGCGGTGGCATCCGCCGTCATCGGCCTGCTCATCATCCCCCGGACGTGCAGCCTCCTGCGCGAGGCCGTCGACGTGCTCCTCGAGGCGACGCCCAAGGGAATCGACCTCGCCGACGTTCGGTCTCATATCCTCCGGGCGGAGGGTGTCGCGGACATCCACGACCTGCACGCCTGGACGATCACGTCGGGCCTGAATGTCGTGTCGGCCCACGTCGTGCTCGCCGAGGGCGCGAATCCGCCCACGGTGCTCGACGAGCTATGCCGCTGCCTGTCGGGTGACTTCGATATCGAGCACTCGACCTTCCAGCTCGAGGCGCCCGACCGCACCCGACTCGAGCAGGCTCCGCACGCATGAGCAGCGCGGCGATCACACCCGCGAGCCGGGCCGATCTCGTACGCCGGGGTCTCCGACTCGAGTACTTTACGGTCGGTTGGAACGTGGTCGAAGGACTCGTCGCGATCGCCGCCGCCCTGGCTGCCGGCTCCGTCGCGTTGCTGGCCTTCGGAATCGACTCCTTCGTCGAAACGGCCTCGGGCCTGATCCTCATCTGGCGGCTTCAGGCTGAGCGTCGGGCGGTCGATCACGAGCGGATCGAGACGGTAGAGCGGCGAGCCCAGCGCCTCGTGGCGGCCTCACTCGTGGGGCTCGCCGGGTACATCACCTTCGACGCCGTCACGACGCTCCTGGCCGGGGATCGACCCGACGCGAGTCCGGTCGGGGTCGCTCTAGCCGCCCTTTCGCTTGGGGTCATGTGGTGGCTGGCACGGGCCAAGCGACGGACGGCCATCGCCCTCGGATCCCGAGCGATGCAGGCCGACGCCTTCCAGACGACCACCTGCTGGTGGCTCTCCCTCGCGGTCCTCGCCGGGGTCGGCCTGAACACCATGTTCGGCCTGTGGTGGGCGGATCCGATCGCCGCCCTTGTGATCCCGGTCTTCCTCATCCGCGAAGCTCGCGAGGCCTGGGCGGGGCACGACTGTGACTGACGACGTCACTTGACCGGACGACGACGGCAACCGCGCCCCCGTCAGCCCGACGGCCCGGGCGGGCACGACCACGAAGCGCACGCGCCCAGCCGTCTCGATGGCGACAACCACGAGCACCCGGGTGGCCTGATCGGGAGACTCAAGTCGATTTTCGCACCGCACAGCCACGACTCGGCGGACTCCGTCGACCGCGCCCTTGAATCGAGCGTCCAGGGGATTCGCGCGGTGAAGATCTCGCTCGTGGCGCTCCTGGCCACGAGCGCGTTCCAGGTGCTGATCGTCCTGGTCACGGGCTCGGTCGCGTTGCTGGCCGACACGATCCACAACTTCTCCGATGCCCTGACGGCTGTCCCGTTGTGGATCGCCTTCGTGCTCGGCCGGCGGGCGGCGACCAAGCGCTTCACGTACGGCTATCGGCGGGCCGAGGATCTGGCCGGCATCTTCATCGTGCTGATGATCGCCCTGTCCGCTGCCGTGGCGGCATGGCAGGCGCTCGATCGGCTGATCAACCCGCAACCGATCTCCGAGCTCGGGCTGTTGGCCCTGGCCGGGGTCATCGGCTTTGCCGGCAACGAGCTCGTGGCGCTGTACCGGATCCGGGTGGGCAAGGAGATCGGCTCGGCAGCGCTCGTCGCCGACGGCTATCACGCCCGGACCGACGGGCTGACCTCACTGGCGGTCGTCGCCGGCGCGGCGGGCGTGTGGCTCGGCTTTCCCCAGGCGGACGCGATCGTCGGGCTGCTGATCTCCGTGGCCATCCTGTGGGTCCTCAAGAGTGCCGCGGGGCAAGTCTTCGCGCGGCTCATGGACGCGGTCGATCCGGCGCTGACCGAGGCCGTCGAACGGGCCGCCGAGCAGCCCGGCGTCGAGGCGGTCTCGAGCGTCCGCATCCGCTGGATCGGTCATCAGCTCGAGGCGGAGGCGCACATCGTGGTCGACTGTGACCTCAGCACGGCGCGCAGTCACGATATCGCCGAAACCGTTCGCCATGGGATATTCCACAGCGTGCCCAGGATCTCGGACGTGACCGTCCACGTCGACCCGTGCAGTCATGCCATCGTCGATCCTCACAGCACCACCCGCGAGCACCTGCCGAACACGCCCAGACTGGTCCGGCGGGTGGCCGCCGGAACGGGCGATCCGCCCGCCGATTGATCCTCGCGCCGGCGCTGGCAGGTGGTCTCAGCGCGGACGCGTCTCGCGCATGCGCACGAGGACGACCACGCCCGAAGCCGCCGTGAGCGCACCGACCACGGCGATCGCAGACGGCATGCCGGCCCGGTCGGCGATGACCCCCGCCACGATCGCCCCGACACCAAAGCCAAGGTCCCGCCACAGGCGGTACACGCCGACCGCCGCACCCCGCCAGGCGGGTGCGGCCACATCGGCGACCGCGGCCAGCAGCGACGGATAGACCATCGCCGTGCCCAGACCAAGGATCGCCGCAGCGAGCAGCCAGACTGCGAACGTGGAGGCGGCGGCGATCAGCCCGATCGCACCGGCCTGGACCAGCATCCCGGTGACGATCAGGCCCTTGCGACCGATCCGGTCGGAGAGCGCACCGGTGCCGATCTGGGCGATCCCCCAGACCGCAGGGTAGGCGGCGGCGAGCACACCGATCTCGGCGACGGCGAGACCGTGGGAGGCGTAGAACAGCGGCAGCAGACC
>JANOIS010000306.1:0-9010 GCA_031407755.1 Chloroflexota bacterium
GAAGCGCGTCACTCCGTACCAGATGAAGAAGAGCAGCAACAGATCGCCCGCCCGCAGGCGTGCTCGCAGCCGGAACCCGATCACCACCAGCAGGGCCGCGCCGATCAAGCCCGACAGCGACTCGTACAGGAACAGGGGGTGGAATCGGGTCGTCGCCTCCGGCAGCGCGTCGCAGGCATAGACCTGGAGCCGGTAGGCGCACTCGATCGGGATGCCCCACGGCAGCGTCGTCGGCGGGCCGTACAGCTCCTGGTTGAAGTAGTTGCCCCAGCGTCCGATGCCCTGCATCACGAACAGAGACGGGGCGATGATGTCCGCCCACCGGGCGAACGAGACCTTGCGCCGGCGGGCGTACCAGTAGGCCGCGAGGGTGCCGGTCGCGATCCCGCCGTACACGCCAAGACCCGAGTATGGCGGCAGGATGATCTTGAGCGGATCGCTTGCATACAGCGCCCACTGGTCGATCACGTGGTACAGCCGGCCGCCGATGAGCGCCGCGATCGAGACCACGACGATCCCGTTGCCGACGACATCCGGGTCCTCGCCGGCCACCCGGGCGAGACGAACGAGCACGAGATAGGCGGCGGCCAGACCGAGCGCGTAACACAGGCCGTACCAGCCGATGGTCAGCGGGCCCAGCTGGAGCGCGATGGAATCAGGGGGGATATCGAACATCAACCAGAGTGTACCGGTGGAAGCCGTGCGGGCGGGCGCTCCCTATACTTCGGCCCGGTGAACGCGGAATTCAACTGGTGGCTGCTCATCGTCGGGCTCGTCGTGGGCGCCGGGCTGGTCTGGTTCGTGGTCCTCGACTCGCGCCGACGCGAGGTCGATGTGGACGACGACGAACGCCCGCGTGAGGCGGCCTGGCTCGCGGCGACGCTCGCCGACGAGGGTCACGCAGTCACGCCGGAAGCCGCCGAGCGGCTGCTCGTCCTGCATCGCACCTACCTCGAGGCGCCACCACCCGACGAGGCCGACGCCGCCGCAGAACGATAACCGTCCCGACGCACTACAGCCGGCCGGCGATGACCGGGTCGGTCTCGAGGGATGGGCCGCCGATCTCCGTCAGCGACACCCCGAACGTCGTCCCCGGCCTCGCCTCACGGACCTCGGGCGTATCGCCGACCCAGAAGGCGAGATCGTCGGCGAAGAACATCCTGCCGACCGGCGAACGCCGACCATCGATCTCGATCCAGCAGCGGTACTCCTGATCGGCGGGCGGTTGGGCGAGCCCCTCCGCGACGACCACGAGCTTCATGGTCGATGGCGAGAACAACAGGGAACCTGTCGTCGCGCCACCGTCCGGGGCGATCAGTGTCACGCGCTGAGCGTCATCGCGCGAGGTGATATCGAGCGTCGCAAGGGTGACTTTCTCGAGCGCGGCGATCGACCGGGCCTGGGTCGCAAGGGGTTCGTCCAGCATGCGACTGACGAGGAACGAGGTGGCCGCCACGGACAGGACGACGGCCGCGGCCAGGGTGGCGGCCCAGGGCAGGATCCGGGCCGGCCATGACGGAGCTGTGGCCACCCGCTCGGACGCCGGCGGAGCACCCGTGGCGGTACGGAAGACCGGCACGGGCTGGGCTGCCCCCGGCTGGGCTGTCGTCGTCCGCTGGGCCGTCGGCGGCGCAGCGGCGCGCGAATGTCGGCTCTCGCGAGGCTCGCTGGGCTGGCGCGCATCGCCGTGCTCCAATACGAAATCGAGCGTGCGGGCACGGAGATCCGCCGTCGGGGTCGTGCGCACGACGTCACGCAGCAACGGTTCGGCTCGACTGAGCCGGCGCAGCTCCTCAGCACACGCCTCGCAGGCCACGATATGGCTGGCGACCACGGCCGCAACCACGGTGTCGCCGGCCGTCAGCCGCGCCAGCCCACCCGGCTCCGTCGCGGCCAGCTCGAGCTGCTCGAGTACCTCGTCGTGGTCCATCACGTGTCTCGGGATGCTCCTCTATCGTTCCGGCCGTTCATCGGGGCCGGTGCCAGGTAGCGCGTGAATTCGGGTCCGACGTCGTTGGCGAGAACGTCGCGCAGCCGCCGCAGTGCCCGACGGGTCCGGGTCTTGACCGTGCCGAGCGGCCATCCGAGCCGGTCCGCGATCTCGGTCTGCGACAGATCCTCGGCGTAGGCCATGACGATGACGACCCGCTCAACCTCGGGCATCGCCGCGAGTGCCGCTTGAAGCGCCTCCCGAAGCTCACCCAGAGCGAATGCCATCTCCGGGGATGGCGCTGGCACTGCACCGGCGACGACCGACCCCTTCGCGAGCAACCGCTCGAGGCTATCAGCGTCCGCCTCCCCGCCACCGTCGAATGCGGACCCAATCGCCGCGGCCGACGACAGGGCCACGAGGTTCGGTCGCCGCCCAGCGGCTCGCAGTCGATCGACCGTCCGGTTGCGCGCGATGGTGTTCATCCAGGCGGCGAGCGAACCGATCGATGGATCGAACGTCCCCGCCCGGTTCCACAGCGCCAGAAAGGTTTCCTGCACGACTTCCTCGGCGAGTCCCCGATCCGACGTGAGCCGGGAGGCCGCGGCGAAGATCGCATCGGCATGCCGGTCATAGAGCTCGGCCAGGGCATCGTGCGATCCCGCCGCGACCTCGCGAACGAGGACGGCGTCGGCGCCGGGGCCCGGACCACTGCCCGTCATCCGATACGTCGCCGAGGCCGGTGTCGGTTTCGGGGGCGGTCGATGGGTGCGCTCACCATGAACCCGCGGCGCGGTGCGCGGTGCCAGCCAGGGACCCTGGCGGCAGATGCGCCTCGAGGCAGGCCACGCCGTCGGGGCCGACGAGGGCATCATGCGTCGTACCGGCCGGGAGCTCCAGGCGGTCCCCCTGGGCGAGGGCCATCGCCTCATCCGCATCCCCAAGCCCGAAGGTGATGGCGCCCGAGGCCACGACGATGACCTTGTCGTAGCCGTGGTCGTGGGCACCGTAGCGGTCACCCGGGCCATTGGACCACGCCCCGGGATCCAGCCCCTCTCCCTCGAGGCGGGTTCGGAGGCTGCTGCTGTCGGTCATCGCCGCATCCTAGCGGGCATCTAGACTCCGGGCATGTCGAACACCATCCGATTCCTGTCCGCCGCCGACGTGACCGCCGCGATGCCGTCGGTCGAGGAGCGCCTGGCGCTCGCCGCACGGACGATGACCGCCCTCGTGGCCGACGCCGAGCTGCCGCCCAAGATCGGGGTCCATCCGCGACCGCCAGGGTCGTTCGCCCACGCTATGCCGGCTGCGCTGCGTGATCCAGGCGGGGCCGATCTCCTCGGCATCAAGTGGGTCACGGGGTTCGCGGCCAACAGGACGCACGGCCTGCCGGCGATCCATGCGCTCGTGATCCTGAGCGACCCGACGACCGGCGTCCCGATCGCGATCCTGGACGGTGCGGCGATCACCGCCCAGCGAACGGCCGCGGTGTCCGGCGTTGCGATCCGGGCCTTCGGACCACGTGAGCTGGGCCGCCCGGTTCGCGCCGCGATCATCGGGGCGGGGGTCCAGGGCCACAGCCACCTCGAGGTGCTGGGGCACCTGCTGCCGGGGGTCGAGCTGACCATCCATGATCGCCAGCCCGAGCAGGCGGAGGTGTTAGCCGCAGCGGCCCGCAAAACATCCGGGATCGTGGCCGCAGCGACGGTCAGCACTGCCGCGGGGGCCGTTGGCGGGGCCGACGTGGTGATCAGCGCAGCATCGTTCACGGATCCCGGCCGGCGTCAGCCGATGACCGGTGCATGGCTGAAGCCCGCCACCCTGGTCGTCGCGGTCGACTACGCCACGATGTGCTCGGCCGAGGTGGCCCGGGATGCCGGGCTGTTCGTGGTCGATGATCGCGGCCAGTTCCTGGCCAACCGTGAGGCGGGCCAATTCGACGGCTACCCGGACCCGACGATGACGCTCGGCGAGGCGCTCCTGGCCGGCACCGCCCGACCGGACAGCGGCCGGGTGGTCGTCACGCATCTGGGTGTCGGCCTTGCCGACGTGGTCTTTGCCGACGCGATCGTCCGGCGGGCCGTTGGCGCGGGCCTCGGGACGACGCTCGCCGGCTGAGCATGGCGTGGTGGCGCCCGCCACACTACGGGCGATGCGGAAACTGAAGATCATCGTGGTCGCGCTGCTGGTGGTCGTGCTGGTCGCGGTCACCGCCGGCGTGGGGACGGTGGCCTGGTTCACTGGTCGGGCCTTGCCCCAGACCAGCGGCACGATCCGCATCGCGGGCCTGAGTGCGGCGGTGACCGTCGAGCGCGACATCAACGGCATTGCCCAGATCGGGGCGACGACCACCCACGACCTGTTCCTGGCCCAGGGTTTCGTCCACGCCCAGGAACGGATGTGGCAGATGGAAGTGTGGCGGCGCATCTCGGCCGGCCGGTTGTCGGAGGTCTTCGGCGAGGCAACCTTCGATCAGGACCGCTACATCCGAACCCTCGGCTGGCGGGTCGCCGCGGAGCGGGATCTTGGCGCGCTCTCGGATGAGACCCGCTCGATCCTCGATGCCTACGCGGAGGGCGTCAACGCGTGGCTGGACGCCAACCGGGACCGGCTCGGGCCGGCGTTTCTGCTGACCGGCACGACCCCCGAGCCATGGACCGCGCTCGACACCCTGGCCTGGGGCAAGGTCCAGGCGTTCAACCTCGGGGGCAACATGGAGTCGGAGCTGTTCCGCTACCTCGCTGACGCCCACCTCGGCGATCCGACCCGTACGGATGCGCTGTTCCCGACCCGCGAGTTCGGCCCGGTCATCGTGCCGACGCCGGACGGCGAGCCGGAGCTGGCGGCCACCGCGACCCGGCCACGGAACACGGTACCGGCACTCACCCCGGACCAGGCCGCAGCCTGGCGCACGGTTGCCCTGCTCGGGGGCGACGCCCTCCGCACGGCCGGACTCGATGGCGCCGCGGACGCCCTGGCCTCCGACTCGGGCATCGGATCGAATGACTGGGTCGTCAGCCCGCTCCTGTCCTCGACCGGTGGTGCGCTTCTTGCCAACGACCCCCATCTCGGCATCTCCATGCCGTCGATCTGGTTCATCAATGGCCTCCATTGCACGACCGTGTCCGAGGCCTGCCCGTTCGACGTGGTCGGGGTCAGCTTCCCGGGCGTGCCGGGCGTCGTCCTCGGCCACAACGCCAGGATCGCGTGGGGCGTCACCAACGCCGATCCCGATGTCCAGGATCTGGTCATCGAGACGGTCGATCCGGCCGATCCAGCGCGCTACATCGGACCGGACGGGAAGTCCCTGCCGTTCACGATCCGGACCGAGGAGATCGCTGTCGGGTCGGACCCACCGACCCGGATCGAGGTTCGCGAGACCATCCACGGCCCGATCCTCAACGACGTCGACGACCGGCTCGCGGACGCCCCCCTGATGGCCTTCCGCTGGAGCGGTACGCACCCCGACGCGGGTCCGGACCGCACCCTCGAGGCATTCCTGGCCGTCGATCTCGCTACCGACTTCACGACGTTCCGGGCCGCCCTCTCACGCTACGGCGCCCCGTCACAGAACTTCGTCTACGCCGATATCGATGGTCACATCGGGTATCAGTTGCCGGGCTACATCCCGGTCCG
Source organism: Chloroflexota bacterium (assembly GCA_031407755.1). Classification (GTDB taxonomy): domain Bacteria; phylum Chloroflexota; class Limnocylindria; order Limnocylindrales; family CSP1-4; genus SPCO01. The sequence continues at coordinate 5,567 of JANOIS010000306.1, forward strand.
CTCCGATCCCGCCGATCGCGGCGACCGGCCGGTCTCCGGGTCGGACGGCAGCGGCGAATGGATCGACCGCATCCCGTTCGAGGACCTGCCCTGGGCCCTCGACCCGATCGATGGCTGGATCGTGAGCGCCAACAATGCGGTCGTGGACGATGCCTACCCGGCCTTCCTCGGCGCTGAATGGGATCCTGGCTACCGGGCGGAGCGGATCATCGATCTCATCAACGGCTACGCCCAGGACGGCCTGACCGTGCCGGAGATGAGCGTCATCCAGAACGACACGGCGCCGCTTCGCGCTCGCGATATCGTCATCCTCCTCGAGGACGCCCAGCCAGACACCGCCGAGGGCGTGGTCATCGCCGAACGCATCGCCGGATGGGATGGGGCATGCACCGTCGAGAGCGTCGGCTGTGCCGCGTACATGGCCTGGGAGTACCGCGTGCTGCGCGGCCTGTTCGACGACGAGCTCGGGCCACTCGCGCGCGACTACGTGGGCAGCCCATGGAGCTGGGTCGCGCTGACCGATCTGCTGGCGAACCCGACCGATCCCTGGTGGGACGACACCACCACCCCCGACGTCGAGACGGCCGATGTCATCGTGCTGCACGCCATGGACACGGCAGGTGCAGAACTTCAGGCAGCCCTGGGCGATGCGGACCGCTGGACATGGGGCCGCCTCCACACCGCCACATTCGCCGAGGCCACCGTCGGCGGCAGCGGGATCGGCCCGCTCGAGTGGTACTTCAACGAGGGCCCGATCGCGGTGCCGGGTGCCGCCGGGGCCGTGAACAACACCTACTATCGGCTGGGTCGAGCCTACCCCGATCCCGACGATCCAGAGGCTGCCCCGCTGGGGATCGACGGCGTGTTCACCGTGACCAATCTGCCCTCATATCGGCTGGTCATGGATCTCACCGACCTCGATGGCGCGCGCATCGTGATCACGACCGGTCAGTCCGGCCATCCGTTCGATCGGCACTACAACGATCTGGTGGATCCATGGCGGACCGGTGGGACGGTGCCACTGCCGTTCACCCGCGCGGCGATCACGGCGGCCACGGTCTCGACGCTGGCGCTCACGCCGTGAGCCGATCAACCTCGGATATCGTCGTCATCGGGGCCGGCTCGATGGGGGCATGGACGGCCCTGCGCTCCCAGCGCGCCAGCTGGTCGACGACCCTGATCGACGCCTTTGGGGCGGGCCATCCGCGAGCGACGTCGGGCGACGAGACCCGCATCCTGCGGGCATCGCATGGGGCCGATACGTTCTACACGCGCTGGTCCCGCGAGGCCCGCACGGCCTGGCTGGCCTTCGGTGACGTCTGGATCGTCGGTGGCGCTCCGGCCACGGGTTCAAGCACGGCCCGGTCATCGGCAGCTATCTCGTGTCGCGCATCGCCGGAGGGCCCGCCGGGGAGGACAGCAGCGTTTCGCCATCGATCGACCACGCGTCTTCCGCCAGAACCTGCGCACCGTCGCTCCGACCGCGCGCGGAGACTAGGCCGGCGTCGCTCGCGACGGCGTGGGATCGGCCCCAGTCTGCCTCGGGTTCGACCGATATCGCATCCCGCCCCAGCGCGCTCTACTCTGAGTGGAATCCGAGCGCCGAACGCAAAGCCCGGCCCTGTTTCCCGGACACCTTGTTGACGAGGCCGTCCAGCTCAGCCGGAGGATCGGACCCTGGGGCGCTGGTCCGGCGATCGACCATCCGACGAAGCAGCGCTCCCTGGCGGGACCCGATCCGATTGTTCCGCCGCCGATCGGTCGACCGATGCGTCGTTCGACGACGGACGGAGGCTGAACCTGCAGCACGTTCTTCGCTTGGTCGATCCGTAGACCAGCCGAGGTGCAGGGCAGCGCGGAAGATCGCGCGCGGGGACTAGGCGGGCGACGGGCCGGTGAGGTCCTTCTTGAGCCGCATCGAAAACGGCGAACGCACCGTCGCCTCCGGAAACAGCGTGGCCTCCTCCTCGCTGGCCGTGATCCAGTCGACCTGGAACCGGTTGACGATGAGTGTGCCGACATCGCGCGCCACGACCGAGCCAGCCACGCTGTAGGCCATGGTGGCGCTCGTCAGCGGGATCATCGGTTCGCGCTGGAGGACACTCTTCATCGGGTCCAGGCCGGGCTTCGCGTGCAGGCGCCCGAGGATGATGTACGGGCCGATGGACAGCTGCATCCGGGTCTCCGCGAGTCGGACGCGGCGCTTCTCGTCCCCGCGTGGCCCGGTCCCAACGACCGCAAGCAGGTCGTCGCGCTCGAGGCTCACGGAATCCATCGGGACGACGTGGCCGTCGTCGAGGCTCTCGAACTGGACCTTGTGCAGGTGGAATCGCTCCTGGCCGTTGAGGAAGTCGGTCAGCCGCTCCCCGAACATCGTGATGCGGCCGGCGATCGTGCAATCTCCGGCGAAACCCTGAAACTCAACGCCCTGCATGTTGCCGCGACCGTAAGCGGCTCTCGCCGCGCCGGCCATGCGCCGTTGGTACCAGGGGGTCCGGGCCTCCACTGGTGCCCGCGAACCCTGCTCCTTGCCGATGATCGTGGTACACATATCTTGGGTCAGGGCCCCGCGGGAGCGACCACCGGACCTTGGTATCCGGCGCGTCCGCGGACCCCGGCGACGGAGAATCTTGCTGGGTTTGCGCTCGCGCCGGTGCTGGATCAGACGCAGGGTCGCGCCCAGCCGAGGAAGACCCGAACACCATCCACATGCTCGAACGCCGATCAAGCGTGGGCGTGGTGGAAATCAGACGACGGCCGATGAACCGGAACCGCGTCGGGGTCCCCACCCCCACCCGACGCGGCATCCGGTTCTTTCCCCCCATCGTGCGCCCACGCGTGGCGGGCACCGATGCTCTGATAGGCGAGGATCGCCACGTACCGACGGCTCCGATGGGCCTCGGCAAGTGCGTGAACGGTTTCCACCCATTCCACCTTGCGACGTTCGATGGACGATGCAAAACTCAAGATGCTCATGGTGCCTCCGTCACTTCGAATGCGGTGATGACGAAGGCCTCACGACAGCGCAGGACCTGGATCTCGGCCGATTCGTTGGAGACATCCCACTCCTCTGGGTAGGTCCGAATACAGCCGACGGAAGCAGCGTCGTCAAAGTGACCGCGCACGCTCAGCCAGACCCCCTGGGGTGGCTGCTTGTCCACGGCCGGTGCGAGCGCAACGGGCAGCGCTCCTTCGACGCCATCCGGACCATCGCTGCCGTACAGCTGCAGGTTTGGGTCTTCCGCGAGCCACTCCGGGGTGCCGACGATGGGGCCCCCGACATCCAGGTCGAGGCGGCCGAGTATGGTGGGTTCCAGGACCAGTTCTCCGTTCCCGAAGCAGGCGAGGCGCTCCGCCGGGATCAGGTCCAGGATCGCGACGACATCGACGGCGCCGGTCGGGCAGGCCGGCTCCACGACCTGGAGCAATGGGCGACCATCGTCG
>JANOIS010000253.1:0-3059 GCA_031407755.1 Chloroflexota bacterium
TCACCCGCCTGTCCGATTTCGTGACGCTCCACGCGGACCGAGCTACAGCGCTCGCCTGAGCGACGTTCACCCAAGGGAGGAGAACACCATGCCGGAGACCGAGACCAGCCTCGAAGTTCGCCGCGCCAGCGCCGTGGCCGCGGTCATCACCGTCAGAGGCGAGCTGACCGGGGCGACCGATGCCGCGCTCATGGGCGCCTACGGCCAAGCCGCCGATCCTTCGACGAGGGTCGTGATCTTCGACTTCAGCGAGCTCGAGTACATGAACAGCACCGGTATCGGGCTGTTGGTCACCTTGCTCGTCCGTGCGCAGCGCCAGCGCCAGAAGCTGATGGCGTTCGGGCTGTCCGAGCACTATCGCGAGATCCTGTCGCTGACCCGACTCGATGAGGCGATCGGCGTCGTCGGGAGCGAGGCGGAGGCGTTAGCCGCGGGGTGATGCGCGCCCGGCGGACCGACGAGGCCTTCGCCGGGCAGCTGCGCGACGAGGTCGAGTTCGACGCGGTCGGGCGGACGCTCCTGGACGTCGCGAACCGTGCGGTCCAGCCGGCGTCCTCAAGCGCATGGCTGCGCACTGGGACGTCACGATGAGCCGAGCGGCGCTCGTGGCGTGGGGCGGACTCATGCTCGCCGTTGGGCTGAAAGCGGTTGCGGTCGCCCTCGTCCTGCTGACACCGGTCGCGATTCGCTCCGAGGAGGGCCTCGGCTTCGTCGTGTGGACACCCGGGGTCCTCGCATTCGCCGGTGTCGGCGCGGTCGTCGCCGCACGCCGGCCCGAGAATCCGATCGGCTGGCTGTTCCTGGCGGTCGGGGTAGTCGAGCCGATCGCGGTCTTCGCTGAAGCCTACGCCCGGTTCGGCACGATCCCCGGCGCAACGGTTCCGATACCAGCACTGGTCGGCGTCCTCGGAGCCGCCATGTTTACGATGGCCATCGCGTTCATGATCTTGATCCTTCTGCTCTTCCCGACGGGCGAGCTGCCCTCGCCGCGGTGGCGGCCCGTGCTGTGGGCTACCGTCGGGTGGCTGGCATCGATGCCGTTCATCGTGCTTCTGGCCCCTGGCCCGATTAGCGAGATGCTTCCCATCGCCAACCCCATCGTCGGCCCTCTGGCATTGCGCGAGATGGCGTCGATGATCCGGCCGCTCGAAGAGCTGATCTCCGTCCCGTTCCTGCTGCTCGCGGCGGGCGCAGTGCTCGGCCGTTGGCGCGGGGCCCGGCTCCGCGAGCGAGCGCAGTTGAAGTGGTTCGGTTCCGCGACCATATTGATCGTCGTAGCCGTCCTGGCGGAGTCGATCGTGTCCGCCTTCGGCACACCCCAACAGACCGACATCATCGGGCTCGTGCTGCTGGTCGGTGCGGTCGCGTCGGTCCCGATATCGGCCGGCATCGCGATCCTGCGCTACCGGCTGTTTGACATCGATCTCGTCATCCGGCGCACGCTCGTGTACGGAGCGCTGGTGGCCGTGCTCGGCGGGTCATACGTCGGGCTGGTGCTCGCGTTCCAGTCCGTACTGGGCGAACTGACCAGAGGTGACACCGTGCCTGTCGCGCTCTCGACGCTGGCCATCGCCGCGCTGTTCGGACCGGTCCGGGCGAGGGTTGGCGAGATCGTCGACCGGCGCTTCTATCGATCCCGCTACGACGCCCAGCGCACCGTCGAGGCATTCGCCGGGCAGCTGCGCGACGAGGTCGAGCTCGATGCTGTCGGTCGGACGCTCGTGGACGTCGCGAGCCGCGCAGTCCAGCCGGCGTCCGCAAGCGTCTGGCTGCGGGCGGGACCGTCGCGATGAGCCGCGCGGCCCAGTTCGCCTGGGGCATCTTCGCGCTTTCCGTCCTTGTCATGGTCGCGGCCCTCGTCCTGTGGGCCGTCCGCACCAGGGAATCGTTGACCGCAGACATCATCCTGTACCCGGTTGCCTACCTCGCGTTCGGGGCGGTCGGTGCACTGGTTTTGAGCCGACAGCCGTCGAACCGGATCGGGCAGCTCGGTCTCCTGACCGGCGCTGCCGGCACGTTTGTCGGCCTCGCGTCCATGTGGGCACGAGTCACCGAGCCGCTTCCGGCCCAGGACTGGGCGGCGTGGCTCGCGGCGTGGGGCTTTCCGGCGACGCTCGCGCCGCCGTTGCTCCTCATCCTCCTCTTCCCGACGGGACGTCTGGCGTCGCCGCGCTGGCGCATCGTCGCGACGCTGGTCATCGTCGGGGCCGTGCTCGTCGCGGGCGGGAATGCGTTTACGCCACAGATTGCTGATCACCCGGGCCGCCACAATCCACTCGGCATCGAGTGGTTCACCGGATCGCTGCTCGAGAGCGGCGGCGTCGGCTGGTTCCCCCTGCTTGCCGGAGCGGTGGCGTCCGCGCTCGGACTCATCCCGCGGCTCCGGCGGGCAAGGGGGGTCGAGCGCGAGCAACTGAAGTGGATCACGTACGCGGCGGCGCTCCATGGCGCCGCCTGGATCTTCGTCGCGTTCGATCCGACCGGCGTCGCCGCATTGATCGGTGAGTACGCCGTCATCGCGACGCTTGGCCTGATCCCCATCGCCGCCGGGATCGCGATCCTGCGCCACCGCCTGTACGACATCGATATCGTGATCCGCCGGACCATCGTCTACGGTGCGCTCGTGACGATCCTCGGGGCGTTGTACGTCGCGCTCGTCCTGGGTTTGCAGACGGTCCTCAGCCGGTTCAGCGGCAACGACACCATCCCGGTCGCGCTGTCGACCCTGGCCATCGCCGCCCTCTTCGGGCCCGTACGTGGGCGGGTGCGCGATCTGGTCGACCGTCGCTTCTACCGGTCACGCTACGACCACCAGCGCATGGTCGAGTCATTCGGAAGCAGACTCCGTGACGAAGTCGACCTGGAGGCGGTGGGTCGGACCCTCGTCGACGTAGCCGATCAGTCGGTACGGCCGGCCTCCGTCGGGCTGTGGCTCCGCGGACACGGGGGCTAGAGCACTTTGTCGGTGATCCTAACGTCGCCGAAAAGCCCCCATGCCCGAACCTCGAACTCCGGACCCTCTCCTGCTTCCACGTCGACGCGCTGATCACCGAGGAGCG
>JANOIS010000352.1:0-5405 GCA_031407755.1 Chloroflexota bacterium
CGTCTCAGCGGACTGGCAGCGCCGCGCCCCCTGATCAGCCCCAGCCATCGACCGGATCGACCGGATCGACCGCGGACCGTGTCGGCGGGCCGACACCGACCCGGACGGGCGTGAGGTCAGCGCTTGGCGATCTTTGGCGGCGGCTCCCCAACGTGGTCGATCGCTAGCTCCACCCAGTGTCGCCCGTCGTCCGACCAGGCCATCGACGACGGCAGCGAGACGTATCCGCCCATCGGGCGCCCCGTCGGGCCGAACGGGCCCGCTCCATCGATCGCGCGCAGCTGCTCGGCATCGGCGGGCGCCAACTTCACGCCGATCTCCGACCCGAGCAGGCCCATGAACATGTGTCCGTTCACGAAGGCGCCGAGGTTGCCGAACATCGGCTTGATGGTAACGCGTGGATCGTCCGGGACCGCATCGCGGAATCGGGCCTTGTCCTCGTCCGTCGGCCTGGGGATCTGCATCGTGGTGTACCTCGCTTCGCCACCAGGTCGGATGAACCAGCGGCGTCAGCTGGCAATGCCGCGCCCGTGAGAAAAGGAAGAACCCCGGGTTGGTCGGGACCCGGGGTTCAGGAAAAAGCGGTGGTTGCGGGGAGAGGATTCGAACCTCTGACCTTCGGGTTATGAGCCCGACGAGCTGCCGCTGCTCCACCCCGCGACGCCGAATGATAGGGAGCGAAATCGATTCGGTCAAACAGTGTCCTGATGGGCTGGCCACGCAGAGCTGTCCAGACCCGTTCACTGGAGCTGGACAGCGGGGCCGCCCTCGGCGGGCCGGTTCGCGACCGAACGGCCGTTCAGGCGGGCGCCGCCGATGATCAGCCCGATCACCAGGCATACGATCAGAACAGCGCTGAACACGTAGAACGGCAGCAGGATACTCCGCTCGGCGAGGACCCCCGCGGCCAGTGCCGCGGCGATGAAACCAAGCGTCCCGGCCGACCCGAACAACCCCTGCGTCGTGGACGAACGCCCCGGCGGGGAGTTCGCGGCGACCACCGCGTACAGCGCCGGGTTGAGCATCGCGAATCCGGTCGCCTCGACCAGGATCAGTGGCAGGGCCAGCCCGGGATCCTCGAGGAACGTGTACAGGATCCCGGTGACGGCCGGCAGCACGGACCCGATGACGATGAACGGCAACGCACCACGCTTGTCCACCAGCCGTCCGGCGAGGGGCGATAACAGCAGCACCGGTAACCCGAACATCGCGAACGTCAGGCCGATGAGCGCCAGATCCGCTCCCAGACCCTCCAGGAACAGGCTCCAGATGACCTCGTACGTACCGCCCGCGTAGTAGCCGCCAGCGTTGATGACGATGGCTGCGATGAGGCCACGGTTCAACAGGCGCATCGAGCGGCTCGGGACGGTCGTCTCGTCCGCGGCGAGGTCTGCGGCGAGGCGTCGCTCGAGGAACGGCGAATCGGGCGGGAACTCCGTGCGGTCCGGGGACGGGGTCGGGTGGACATGGCGCGCGATGCCCTCCTCGCGGACGCGCAGCGCGATGCCGGCCGCCGCGATGACCGCCGTGATGGCACTGAAGACGAACACGAAGGCGATGCCACCGAACTGGGCAGCCCCGAACGCTCCGATCGTGGGCCCGAGCAGCAGCCCGCCCATCTGGGCCGCCCCGTACAACCCGAACGCCTCCCCGCGCCGATCCGGCGGAGTGGCATCGGTCAGAAAGCCCCGTGCGGCCGGGTCGTAGATCGCGGCGCCCAGCCCGGACAGCGCGCGCAGCGCAACGAACGCCGCGGGTCCGGTCAGGACCAGCGGCAGGGCCCCGAAGACACCGGTGGCAACCAGCCCGATGACCATCAGGGGCACCCGCTCGGTGCGGTCCGCCAGCCAGCCGAAGATCGGCTCCGTGACGAGTCGGGCGGCGGGCCAGGCGGCGATGACGACGCCGAGCGTCGCGAGATCGATTCCTTGCTCCGTGAAATACAGGGGCAGGACGGGGAGCAGCCCGCCGAACCCGAGCCACACGACGAACTCGGCGACGAGGAGCGGCAGGATCCCGCCCCAGCGATCGAGCCATGTCGTGTGACGGGACGCTGGCGGTGGCGGTGCGGCCGCTGATTGTGGAACGGGGTCGGTCGTCAAGCGGCCACGATAGCCGGACCGCCGCCGATCATCGCGGCTCGACGCGCCGCGCAGGACGGCGACCGGAGGGTGGGCCGGCCTCCGCGATATACTGCCCCTCCCCCACGTAATCCAGTGTGAGCAGCCGCATGGACGTCATCACGGCCGAGGGCCTGGTCAAGATCTACAAGAGCCGCAAGAGCGAGGTCCGTGCCCTCGATGGGGTCGAACTCACGGTCGCCGAAGGCACGGTCCTGGGCCTGCTCGGACCCAATGGCGCGGGCAAAACCACGGCGGTCCGGATCCTCGCCACGCTGCTCAAGCCGGACGCGGGCCGGGCAACGATCGCCGGCCTGGACGTCGTCCGCCAGGCGCAGGAGATCCGCTCGATCATCGGCCTGTCCGGCCAGTACGCCGCTGTCGATGAGAACCTGACCGGGCGCGAGAACCTGTGGATGTTCGGTCGCCTGTATCAGCTGACGAGTGCCGAAGCTCGTCGACGCGCCAACGAGCTGCTCGAGCAGTTCGACCTGCTGGATGCCGCGGACAGAACGGTCAAGACCTACTCGGGCGGGATGCGTCGTCGCCTCGACCTCGGCAGCGCCCTCATCGGCCAGCCGCGCCTGCTGTTCCTCGACGAGCCGACGACCGGCCTGGACCCGCGCAGTCGCCTCGGCATGTGGGAGGTCATCCGCGGCCTCGTCCGCGACGGCACGACCGTCCTGCTCACGACGCAGTACCTCGAGGAGGCCGACGAGCTTGCCGACATGATCGGCGTCATCGATCACGGCAGGATCATCGCCCGCGGTACGGCGGACGAGCTCAAGTCCCAGGTCGGTGGCGAGCGCATCGAGGTCGTCGTCCACGGTCGCGAGTCGATGGCCCAGGCGATGGCGATCCTGTCGCGCGACGGAGCCGGCGAGGTCACCGTCGATGAGCACACCCGGCGACTGACCGTCCCGACGAGTGCCGGCGCCAGCGCGCTGGTCCAGGTCGTGCGCGATCTCGACGAGGCGGGCATCGGCATCGACGACATCGCCCTCCGCCGGCCGACACTGGATGACGTGTTTCTGAGCCTGACCGGCCACGCGGCCGCTGACGCTACGTCGGATCAGGCCGCATGAGCGCAACGACCTCCCGCCGCGCGTCGCCAAGGCCAGTCGGTGGGCCGCGCCAGGCCATAACGGATGGTCTCGTCGTCACGTGGCGCAACCTCAAGCGCATCCCGCGCATCCCGGAGCTCGCGATCTTCGCGATCCTTCAATCGATCATGTTCGTGCTGCTCTTCGCGTTCGTCTTCGGCGGCGCGATCCCGCTGCCGGGCGGCGGCAGCTTCCGTGAGTACCTGATGCCCGGGATCTTTGCCCAGACGATCGTGTTCGCCGCCGCGACGACGGCGATCGGGATGGCAGACGACGTCAACAAGGGGATCATCGATCGATTCCGTTCGTTGCCGATGGCGCGCCCGGCGGTGCTCATCGGGCGCGCCCTGTCCGACGTCGTCTACAACGGCGGGATCCTCATCGTCCTGATGCTGTCCGGACTGGCCGTGGGCTGGACGATCCGGACCGGCGTCCCGGAACTGCTGGCCGGCGTCGGGTTGCTGCTGCTGTTCGCGTTTGCGATGTCGTGGCTCGGGATCTGGCTCGGGCTGTCCGTACCGACGGTGGAGGTCGCCCAACAGGTCGGTTTCACGGTGCTCTTCCCGATCACCTTCATCTCGAATGTCTTTGTCCCGACCCAGACCCTCCCGGACTGGCTTCAGCCGGTCGCCGAGTGGAACCCGACGAGCACGCTCAGCCTGGCCCTGCGCGAGCTGTGGGGCAACCCCACACCGTTCGCGTCGGATAGTTTCGCGTCCCAGGAGCCGATCCTCGTGACGCTCGTCTGGGTCGTCGTCATCGTCGGGATCTTTGGCCCGCTCAGTGTTCGCCGCTACCGCTCGATGAGCCGCTGAGGGGATGCTGACGCCGCCCTGGCTGCTCGCCCTTGGGCTCGTGGTGGGGCTGCTCGTCCTCCTCCCGGCCAGGCGGCTCCAGCTCGCTGGCCTGGCGCCGCGGACCATCGGGACCTTTGCGCTGATGCTCTGGGCCCTGGCGATCCTCGTGGCCGTCAGTCCGGGTGCGATGCGAATCCTCGTCCCGATCCTGCTGATCGCCTATCTCGCACCGTTCGTGGTGGCACCGGAGCGAGTCGGGCGCGTGCTGCGCCGAGGTGGTCCGGCCCAGCCGGCGCGACCGCCGATGAAGAACGTGACGCCACCGGATCCGAGTGATCCACCGGACGATCCGTCGTCGTGAGTTGAGCGACGTCGGCGACTGCCCGTGCCGTAAGCCGGTGCTACCCGGTGTTCTGAAGGCCGGCGGCCACACCGTTCACGGACAACTGGACGAGCCGCAGGACCCGGCCACGGTCGGGGTCGTCCGGCGCCATCGAGCGGAGCCGCGCGAGCAGGCGGACCTGGATCTCGGACAGCGCGTCCACGTAGGGGTTGCGTAACGCGATGGAGCGCTGGAGCACGGGTGCGCCGTCCAGCAGGCGATCGCGTCCGGTGACGCGCAGGAGGAGCGCGCAGGTCCGGTGATACTCGGCCTCGATCGCGGCCCAGCGCCGCTCGTTGCCGGCGCCGGACGTCAATGATGCGTACCGGCGGGCCACGCCCATGTCGGCCTTGGCCAGGATCATCTCGGCGTTGTCGAAGATCGAGGCGAGAAACGGCCAGCTTCGGTACAGCCGGGTGATCGACGCGAGGCCGGCCTCGCCGTGCGCCGCCCGATACGTTGCGAGGGCCGTCCCCAGGCCGTACCAGCCGGGCAGGTTGATGCGCGCCTGTGACCAGGCGAACGTCCAGGGGATCGCGCGCAGTAGATCGATCGTGGGCGCCTCATCGACGGCGATACCGGAGCGCCGGCGTGCAGCGGGGCGGGAGCCCAGACGCAGATCGGACAATTCCGCGATCGGGGTGATATCGCGGAAGAACGCCGCGAACCCCGGATCGTCGTAGACGAGCGACCGATACGCCGTCCGGGCCGTTGCTGCCAGCTCCGCCATCAGCGGTCCGCCATCGCGCAGGGCGGTTGCGGCCGCGGCGTCATGTTCGGGCGTCGAGGCGATCAGGACGGCCCCGGTCAGCTGCTCGAGATGACGGCGCGCGATGACTGGGTCGGCGTAGTTCGCGGCGATCACCTCGCCCTGCTCGGTCAGCTTCAGCCGCCCATCGACAGACCCGGGCGCGCCGCCCAGGATCGCTCGGTTGGCCGGTCCGCCACCACGCCCGATGGCGCCGCCGCGACCATGGAACAGGGTCAGCTCCACGTTCCGTGC
>JANOIS010000419.1:0-6456 GCA_031407755.1 Chloroflexota bacterium
ACTCGTCAGCTGCACTCCGTCCCGCTCGAACGAGCCGTCGAACACGCCAGCATCTACGGGCTTGATCAGCACCACGTTCCCGCCGCGCGGGACGGACGTCAGACCTAGGGCCCGATCCCAACCCTCCACGTCCTCGACGTATATCTCGACTCGGCTGAACCGGGCGAAGGGCGCGAGCTTGTCGGCCGCAGCTTCGGCAGTGATGGCGTATGGCCGTGGCGCCGTGAGGGTCGGGATCACACGGAGGAGTGCCTCGGGTCCGCCAACCGTCGCTACCCGCTCGACCGCCGAATCCTTAGGCGGCGGCGCGGCTGCCCATGCGTCGAGTAAAGCGTCCCGGTCCCGAACACGACTGGCTCCGCGGGTTCGGTCCAGGTAAGCGTCACGTGCCAGCGTCTTGAATGTCCGGCTGACGAAACCGAGCGTGAGACCGGTTCTCTCGGCCATGTCCGCAAGCGTCCACGACTTACTTGGCTCGATGAGGAGCCACCGAACGACTCGCAAAGCCCCACCTGCAAACAGGTCAAAGACGTATCGCGTGTCCAGCGCGCCGGCCATCCGACGGGGTCGGTCTCGACCGAGTCGCTCGATGAAGAGACTTCCGAGAGCGATCCGGCAGTCTCCCTCGGGCTCCATCCAACTGATCCCGGCATCCGCCAGGATGTCCCGAGTACGACTCCCGACCGCCGGGGCAACGAGGACGGCCGGGCCGCACTGCTGAAGCCATGGAACGAGCCGGACCACGTCGGCTGGCTCAGCTCTCGCCTTGAATTCCACGCAGGCTCGGAACCGCCCGCCGGACGGAGGGACAAGATCAAGGTATGCGTCGACACCCGAGTCCTCGGACCGGCCCTCCGCCTCCAAGGTCATTTCCCAGCCGGGGGGTAGCGCCTTCCTGAGGGCGTCCTCAAAGGCTCGTTCCAGTTGATCGCCGCGCTCGACTTCTACCATACGTGCCAACTGTACCACGGTGGTACATATTGCCAGGACGGTACAGATCGCCCTCGCGGGCTTGGCCAGTCCGAATCCCGCGGGCACGACAACATCGACTCTCCTGCGCTCATCGTTGGCGCATGCCTTGTCCGGCGGTGTTTATCGATCGCGACCGCCCCACCACGGACGCAGGGGCGGCAGATCGGACAAACCAGGATCGGCGGGAGGACGAGACTCGCCGTCGTCGGCGTCCCAGCGGCGCCGATATTGGTCCGGGATGTCGCCCCAGCCCCAGTAGGGGAGTGGCCCGACCGGGACGATCCCGAGCGTCTCGAGCGGGTCGACGCGTTCAGGGCCCACCGCGCACAGGTGCGTCCAGTCGTCGCCGAAGTCGAAGACGTACACGAACTGCTCCCCAAGCTGGAGCCGGCTCAGGTTGGTCCGGCGGTCGTCAGCTACCGGCCCGTCCGCGTCCCATTCCTCGTACGGCGTGGTCAACCGCATTCCGTTGGCCACGGCGAACTCGTGGAGATGCGCCCGGTCCCAGCGCGCGAACGCGTCATCGATCGCCTTCGCCAGCTGGGCAAAGGTGTGGCTCCGAGCAGCCGCGAAAATCCGGCCAGGTCGCGGCCAGAAGCGCTCGCCGTGACCCTCCACCAGATCCACGCGAATCGACAGCCATGTGCGCGCCATCAGCCTCGATCCTCCCCGCTTGCGGTTGATTCACCCGCCAGCCATGCCTGACCGGCAGCGTCCCAGTGGCCGGTCGTGACCTTCCCAGACAGGATCGGATCGAGCAGCCGAGCTGCCAGCTGATGACCGCCACCGAGATCGGTCGCCAGATGGATTTCCCCGGCAAGTCGTCCGAACGGCACCGACCAGTCGGCCGGCGGGCGGGGCAACGCTGGTGGAAGCGCGCGGCCACCTCGGCGCTCGAACGTCTCGCTCACGGCGCGGCGGAGCTTACTGGCGTCGAGCTTGGCGGTTGACGCAACAAGGGCGAGATCGACGATGTCTTTCACCCGCGTGCTGCCCACGCCATCGACCCCGTAGCCCCGCGTGTAGGCATGGACCTTCTCCGCGACCTGCACCTCGAGCGGCAGCGATGGCGCGGCGACGGGATCGATCCCGGCGAACGAGAGGAGGTCGGGCCCGATCAGGACCTCCGGCTCCCAGCCAGGCGGCAGGTCGAAACCGATGTCGACGATGAAATCCTCGAAGCGACGCGCGCCGAGATCGGCCCGAACGTGATATCTGACCGCGGCGCCTTCGACAAGCTGATCGAGCTTGGCGGTCCGTTCGATGCTGAAGCTGAAGTAATCGCCCATGTCGAGGTCCGCGGCAGCCAGGAGGTCGGATGTCGCGACCTCCTCGCCGGCGGCGCCGGCCAGGTCCATATCCTTCGTGGTCCTGGCGCGGGTTCCGAAGCGATAGTCGAAGGCAAGCCCACCCTTGAGCACCCAACGGCCCGGCGCGGCGATGAGGAGCCGCGCTAACAGTCGGTCGAACGCGACCTCTTTGCGGAGCCGGACAAGGGACGAGCCCTGGCTGCGGCTCAGCGCAAGCAGGCGCGTCTCGAGTGCCTGCCGGAACGCCGCGGCCGAGGCGTACCTCACAACGTCGTCACAGACAGCGCGCTCTCGATGAGGTTCCTGGTCCTGCGGCCGCGAGATCGCGCCGCCGCCCGTATCCGGGCGGGTGTGGTAAGGCCGCGCTCGATCGCCTGGCGGGTCGCTGCAATCACCTGCTCCGGTGCGGCCCCGCTTTCGGCGACATCGACGATCGTCCGCGCCGGTGTGGTCATGCGGAGGCCTTCGCGGGTGAAGACGTCGGCGGCACCAAGTGGCCGGGTCGTCGTGTGGGTCGAGACGCCGGGCATCCGGGCGAGCCTCCGTCGGGCTCGCGGAACGGTCAGGTGGATCGAGCCCGGAATGATGTCCGAGAGGTTGAGCACTTCGAGCGCCGAGTCGTGCGAGATCACAGCGTCGGGCGCCAGACGGAGCCACGCCGCGATGAGCTCCTCCCGCGGCGAGGACGGATAGTCTCGAAGCCGATAGAGGCTGCGAGCCACGCGAACAAACCGCCCATGCTTGGCGTGATACGAGAGCAGCGGCCAGCTGTACCCTGCGGCTCTTGCTTGAGCCGCGGTGAAGTAGCCAGCCTGCTCGCTCGCGATGGCGAAGAGAGCCTCCGAGTTGGGCCGTGCCTCAGCGGTGGTGTCGTCCATTCCTTCAATAATACTTGAGGTTCGAACGACATAAGTTTGCCATTCGCGCGTCGTCGGCGGACCTGGCACATTTCGCTTGGTCCACTGCGAATCCCATCGAATCTGATGGGAATTGCAGCGTCTCTCGTGGATGAGGGCGAAGCGATGCCCACCGTACAGACGGGACAGTGGAGGCGCTCTCCCGGTCAAAGGCTAGGTCGCGCATCCGTTCTCTCCTTCACTCGATGGCGCGCTGAGCGCGCGCCTGGCGGGCCGGCTCGTCACCGTCGGGGCCGGCATAACCTCGCCATCCGAGCGAACGCCGGCGCCACGATGATTGCCTGGAGAACGAGCCTGGCGCCCTGGATGTAGCAGTACACCGGTCGTGGACGGGGATCGCTTCGTTTCGACCACGTCACCCCGGCGAGCCCGCCTGGAGGACGGCTCCCCACGCCTGCAGGATACCGCCGATGATGACGAGGATGAGACCGACAGCCTCGCCCATAAGGCCCTCGATGGCCGCATGCCTGACCAGTCCAACAGCCGCTTGGTCGGCAGCCTCGAGGTCTGCGCGAAGCTTCTCCTGGGCCGCCCGATTCTCCTCTGAGGAGTCCTTGACCACCTGGTCGAGCGATAGGACGCGTCCCAGCAGATCACGAACCCGTCGGTCCAATTCCTTGATGGCGTCGGCAACCGCCATGTCGGCCGCGAGGGGTCCCCAGGTGATCGAAGCCAGCGCGCCGAACGCGCCACGCGCCCTTGGGCGGTCCCGGCCATCGCCTCGCCATGAGCGGGCTTACGTCGCAGGCGGTCGACAAGGGCCTGGATGTGCGCCCTCACCCGCGCCAGACGCTCCAGCACCATGACTTGGATGCTCTTCTCCGCGTAGGCGTCATGGGTCTTGATGAGGCCCCGGAGAGCCACCACGGCGCCGACCAGCTGGAGAAAGACGCCGGCGATCGTCAGGACCGTCGCCAATCGTTACCCTCCTCCGTTTGTGTGAGTGTGCACCCGAAGTTAGGGACTTTGATAGGCGGTCAGGGGTCAGGTGCTTATCATGCCCCCATCATGCAGCCGCCGCTCGGACGTCTACCTTGCACCCGAGGCGTTCGATTGGCTAACCAGCTGTACGACTGACCAGGCTGCGCTGGCCCGGGTCATCTCCGACTTCAACGCGAATCCTCGAGGCCATCGGCGCGGTGGATACCGGCCATGACGTGGCGACCGACGAGAATGGCCCCGCCCTCGCGCCCGCCGCCCGCGACGGATCCGCCAGGGACGGAAGATCGCCGGCGTGTGCACCGGGCTTGCTGCGTACGCCGAGCTGGATGGCGCCTGGGTGCGCACCCTGTTCGTGTTCGCGACGGTGGTCACCGCCGGGATGTTCGGGTTCGTCTACCTCGCGTTCGCGTTCATCCTTCCGGTCGTCCCGAGGCGCGAGACCTAGGACATCGCATGCCGACGGTGACGACGAAGTGTGCGCACCGACCGAGCGGGCTAGGAATCGACCATCTGTTCTATACTTTCCGGGCCATGCAGCGCCCGAGCCAGCGGTCCGCGAACGTCACGTATTACGAACGGAATCGCTCACTTGAGGTCGCCCGCGTACGCATCCGTCAGCACGGGACCGTCGAATTCCTGCGAGAGCTACGGGCACGCCCGTGCGCCGACTGCGGCAACATCTTTGCCCCGCACCAGATGGACTTCGATCACCGAGACGGCACCACGAAGAAGTTCCGTCTGACTTCAGGCGCGGCCATGCTTCGTCCGTCGGTCGCGCTCATCGAGGAGGCCGCGAAGTGCGACGTGGTCTGTGCCAATTGTCACCGGCTGCGCACACAGCGACGACATGCGGCCCGGCCGGTCGCAACGAGCGGGTCGTCGCGATCCCTGGCCAGGAAGCGGGAAGCCTGGCGCGCGCAGGCACGCCTTCTGAACCAACTCCGCGATCGGCCCTGCGCCGACTGCGGTGGGTGCTTTGCGCCGTGCGCGATGGACTTCGACCACCGTGACCCTCGATCGAAGCGGTCCGCGGTGACGCGGATGATCGGCCGCGCCGGCACGGCTCGGATACTGGACGAGGTCGCGAAGTGCGATATCGTGTGCGCGAACTGCCATCGGCTCCGGACCTTCGTCAGGAGGTCTGCCGATACGGTGCGGGAGTAGCTCAGTTGGTGGAGCGCCAGCCTTCCAAGCTGGATGTCGCGGGTTCGAACCCCGTCTCCCGCTCCAAACCCCTTGTCGTGGACTTGGAGAGAGCGTCAGCCTGACGTTATCGACTCTCTCGGCCTCCCCGGCCGACCGTGCCGACACGGTAACTGTGGGAGTTTTCACAACATGGTTTCCTGGGCAGCAGGCCAACATGAACCCAGGACCAATGATTACGTCCCCGTCACCGCGGAGGCGTAGGATGCTGGTGTGCCCTTGCTGCCCAGGTTCTGTTCGCTCTGCGGCACGGCTATGTACGAGGCGGCGCAGACGACCTTTGACCCGTCGACGGGCGAACCTATCGTTCATCGGCTGTGGCAGTGTGGCTTGAACCAGAAGCGCCGCTCTTGGGAGGAGCAACTCTCTTGGGGCCAGATGAGACGACATCACGGCTTCATGCCGATTGGGTCGGGAGATGTTGTCCCCGACTCGTTGCCCGGTCAGAAGGTCCCGACCGCCGGATTCGGTTGTGGCTGCGCCATACCAATCGCACTCCTTGCCGTGGCGGCCCTCCGTCTGTCCGCGCGTAGTATCGGTCTGTAGCAGCGTCCTCACACTCGCCGCAGATGCTCAGAACGGACCCGACCGGCCCGCGCGGGCCGCCATGACCCGGCGATGCGCCTGACACAAGGAATGTCATTGTCAGATGCACTCTGGTGATGAACTCCTCGTGATCGATCGCCCAGACGACACGGATCGTCGGTGTGGTGATCGGACCACGCACAGCTGCGCCGGAAGCGCAACTGGTGCTGACATCGCGTGCGTGGGGCCTGGACTCGCGGGGATGCCGATCCGCGTGTGCCACGAACGAGCGACATCGAGTATGCTTCCGCCTTCTCGTGCTCGTTGGGCGCTCCGGTCAGCGCCCTGGTCGACGATCGTCGACCCAGATCCCGAACCACAACCCAGTGCCCTGACCGGGCCCCGCAAACAGACGAAAGCGTCAGCGGGTGGGCCCCAGCAGGAGCATTCTCTCCATGTCATTCGATCAGCTTGGGCTTGCGCCCGAATTCCTCCGCGCCGTCGCGGACCAGGGCTATACGGAGCCCACCCCCGTCCAGGCCGAGGCCATCCCGCTCGTGCTGGCCGGCCGCGACCTTATGGCTGGC
>JANOIS010000444.1:0-10423 GCA_031407755.1 Chloroflexota bacterium
CCTGATCGAGCGTCGTGCCGCGATCCGGCGCGGCGATCCATGCACGCGCCAGTGGCTGGCGGGTCCGCAGACGGTTCGCACTGCGCAGCGTTCGGGCAAGTTCCACGACGTTCTGGGCCATGGCCATGGACGCCTCGAGCCGTTCGTCACGATACGCGGTGAGGTCTGCCGCCGGCCACGCCGTCAGATGAACGCTGTCCGGCGCATCCGCGTCCACGGTCGTGACCAGGTTGCCGTACATCGAGTCAGCCAGGAACGGCAGGATCGGGGCCAACATGCGCGCCGTGACGACGAGCGCCTCATGCAGCGTGGCGAAGGCCGCCGATCGATCCGCCGCGTCGTCGGAGCGCGAGAACCGGCGGCGCGACAGGCGCAGGTACCAGGTCGAGAGGCCATCGAGGAAGCTCGACAGTGCACGCGTGGCTCCGACCGCATCGACGTCCTGCAACCGCTCCTCGACGATGGCCGCGGTCCCTGCCGCACGCGACAGGATCCAGCGATCGAGGACCGGACGCTCGCCCACCGCCGGCGCCTTGTCCGTCGGGGTCCAGCCGGCCAGTCGAGCGTAGGTCACGAAAAAGGCGTACACATTCCAGACCACGAGGAGCTCGCGCCGGGCCTCGTCCGCCGCGTGCCAGCCGAACGGGATGTTGTCCTCGGGCCGGGCCTTCGCGAACATCCAGCGCATGACGTCCACGCCCATGCGCTCGGCGGCCTCGTCGAAATCGATGGCGTTGCCGGCGCTCTTGTGCATCGGCCGGCCGTCCTCGCCAAACACCAGGGCGTAGCCGAAGATCGTCTTGAATGGCTCCACGCGATGGAGCACGGTCGACATCGCCAGCATCGAGTAGAACCAGTTGCGAAACTGACCGGGAAAGCTCTCGGTGATGAAGTCGGCCGGGAACCACCTGGCCCAGTAATCGGGCTCCTCGCGGTAGTGGAGCGTGGAGAACGGCACGATCCCGGCATCCAGCCAGGGATTGCCGACGTCCTTGATGCGCTCGACGACGCCGCCACACCCAGGGCATGCGATGCGAACCTCGTCCACCCACGGACGGTGCGGGGTATGGCCCTCGAACCGATCCCAGCCCTCGATCGCGCGATCGCGCAGCTCGTCGCGGCCCCCGAGGACCTGGATGGCCCCGCACGACTCGCAGTCGTAGATCGGCAGCGCCAGGCCCCAGTAGCGCTTCTTGCTGATCATCCAGTCATGCATGTTGCGCAGCCAGTCGAGCTCTCGCTCGTGACCGAAATCCGGGATCCATCGGATGCGATCGACCACGTTCATGATCTGGTAGCGGAGGCTCGCGTCCACCTGCGCCGTCGTCAGCGTCTCGCGCGGTTGGTCGTAGACCGGGCCCATGCTGATGTACCACTCGTCGACGAGGCGGAACACGAGCGCCGTCCCGCACCGCCAACAGTGCGGGTAGCGGTGGACGAAGGGTTCCAGCCGGTAGAAGCGATGCTCGGCCTTGAGGTGGTCCACGATGGGGTCGGCGACGTCGCGCACGTCACGCCCGGTCAGCGACCCGAACCCATCGAGCACCATGCCGGACTCGTCGAGCGGGGCGATGGTCGGCAGCCCGAGCGCCTTGCCAAGCTGGAAGTCTTCGGCACCACAGCCGGGGGCGATGTGGACGATACCCGTGCCCTCATCCTCACCGACCTCGGTCCAGGCGATCACCCGGTGCTCGTACCCTGCCGGCTCGAAGGCCGCGCGAACGGCCGGCAGATCGTCGAATGGACCCTCGTAGCGCCAGCCGACGAGGTCGCGGCCAGGCAGCTCGTCCTCCACCTGGAACGGGCCCTCGAGCGCGGTCTTGAGCGTGCCCTTGGCCAGCCAGAATGTGTCGTCGCCCTGGCGGACCCTGACATAGCGCAGGTTGGGTCCGACCGCAGCGGCGACATTGGAGGTCAGTGTCCATGGGGTCGTGGTCCACACGAGGAGCGCCTCACCTGGCCGGTCGAGGAGGGGCAGCCGGACCGTGAGCCCGGGATCCTCGCGGTCCTGGTAGCCCTCGTTCATCTCCATCTGTGACAGCCCGGTCCCGCACCGCGCGCACCACGGCATCGTGTCGTGGCCCTTGTACAGCCAGCCGCGCCGATGGCACTCCGCGAGGAAGCCCCAGATCAGGTCGTTGTTCTCGTTGCTGAACGTGAAGTAGCTGCCACCGGTGTCGGGCATCCCGAGACGTCCCACAAGCATCTCGGCGGTGTCCGTTACCGGACCGTTGGGCCCTTCGATCGTGGTCACGGTGCCCGGATCGGAGCCGAGCAGGTCGTGCAGGCGGCGGAGTTCGTCCGGGTCGTTCCAGTCCATCCACATGCCGAGCCGGACGGACTGCTCGGTCTGGCGCGCGGCATAGGTCAGGACACGCTGCTTGCAGAGCGTGACGAAGTGATCGATTCCGTAGGCCTCGATATCGCGCTTGCTGGTGAAGCCGAGGTCGCGCTCGACGTTGACCTCGACCCACAGACCCTGGCAGTCGAACCCGTTCTGGTAGCGCTGGTCCTCGCCGAGCATCGCGTGAAACCGCTGGTAGAGATCCTTGTAGGTGCGGCCCCATGCGTGATGCACACCCATCGGGTTGTTCGCGGTGATCGGACCGTCCAGAAAGCTCCAGCGCGGCCCGCCCTCGTTCTGGGCACGAAGCCTCGCGAACGTCCGCCGCGCACGCCACTGGGCGAGGAGTTCGTGCTCCTGGGCGACGAGATCGGGCTTCGATGTGACGGGTCGGAACATGCGACTCCGGGGTTCGTTGCGTGGGGGCGGGCACCCACCCACAGGCCCGGCTGGCGGGTCCGGCGAGTCCGAGTATCCTACCCGCGATGCAGATACCGCAGGACGCGCGACCGCGCGCCCGGTCACCGTTCGCCGCGGCATTCCTGTCACTCCTCTTTCCAGGCCTCGGTCATGCCTATGCCGGTGCGCCGTTTCGGGCCCTGGGGTTCGCCGCCGCGCCGGTCCTGCTGATCGCGCTCGGTGCCGGTGTGCTCCTGCGGATGGAGCGGCTGGAGCTGGTCGCCCTCCTCTTCAACCCGTTCCTGTTGACGTCGATCTTCGTCGTCAACCTGATCGCGCTGCTGTATCGACTGGTCGCGATCATCGATGCCTACCGGGTGGCCGCGTTCCTCAATGCTCATGCCTCGTCGGGCGATGGGCGTCTGGGGCTGGCCCGGTTGCCCCGCAACTCGCTGTCCCTGGCGGGCCTGCTGGCGGTCGTGCTGGTCATGGCCGGCAGCCACGTCGTCGTGGCCCGGTACGACATGCTGGCTCTGGATGCGCTGACCAGCGGCTGCATCTTTATCGGCGACGAGCTGGATCAGGAGTGTGCCGCGGACCCGTCAGCTTCAGCGACACCAGCGCCGGGCACCTCGGCGGATCCGAGTGCGGACGCCACGCCCTCCCCCACTCCGGAGCCGTCGATCGGCAGCCAGGTGCCGGAGGTCTCGATCCCGCCGTGGGACGGCCGGGAGCGGCTCAACATCCTGCTCATCGGCTCCGACGAGCAGGATGGCGGCCACAACACGGACACCTTGATCACGGTGTCGATCGATCCGGTGACGAAGCAGGTGGCGATGTTCAGCCTGCCGCGCGACACGATCGACGTGCCCATCCCGGCGGGACTGGCGCGCAATGTCTGGGGCCGAGCGTACGGGGGCAAGATCAACTCATTCTTCGTCCAGAACCGCAAACGTTCCGATCTGTGGCCAGGAAACGATCGAACGCGCGGCTACAACGCCCTCAAGGCCGTCATCGGTGAGCTCTACGAGATCGATATCCGGTTTTTCGTCGAGGTCAACTTCGAGGGCTTCAAGAAGGTCGTCGATGCGGTCGGTGGGGTAACCATCAATGTGCAGGTCCCGGTGGTGGACGACGCGTTCCCGGGGTCCGCCGGGCGTCCGCAGCGTCTGTACATCCCGAGCGGTATCCAGCACATGGACGGTGACCAGGCGCTGCGCTACGCACGGTCGCGCAACACCTCCACCGATTTCGATCGCGGTGCCCGGCAGCAGCGCGTCCTGCTCTCGATGCGCGAACAGGCCGACCCGCAGAACCTGGTCCCGCGGTTGCCCCAGCTCATCGACGCACTGAAGTCGGCCGTGCGGACGGACATCCCGCTCGACCAGCTCGACGAGCTGCTTGGCCTGGCCTCCGGCATCGATACGAGCAACATCCGCTCGATCGTGTTGGGGCCACCCTTCTCGCAAGACACCTGCGACCATCCGCGCGGCTGCGTCGTGGTGCCGAACATCAGCCGCATTCGAGACGCTGTCTCGAGAGCGTTCTCCAGCGATCCCGCCGATCAGGAGCGAAGCCAACGCCTCGCGACCGAGGGCGCCGGTGTCTGGGTCCTCAACGGTACCGGCGAAGCCAACCGTGGCTCGCGGATCGCCGGCTATCTCGAGTACCAGGGCCTTGCCGCGTCCGCCCCGCGTCAGAAGCCGGACGGCGCCGTACCCGCCGCGACCGTCATCACCATCTACAACGGCGCCTCGGAACGGATCCCCGAGACGATCGCCTACCTCGAGGGCCTGTTCAAGGTCAAGGTCAAGACCGCCACGGACGACACGATCCGGACGGATGTGGTGATCGTCATCGGGCGCGACACACCGGACCTTGCGCCACCGCCCCAGTCCTGACGTCCCCGGGCGGACTTCCTACTCGATCGGGGTCAGCCAGTGCGCGTACTCCGGCAGCCGGCCGCGGACCGCATCAAAGTACCGGTCGCGCACGATCCGAACGATCGGCCCGACCTCGCCCGATCCGACCATCCGATGATCGACCTCGATGACCGGCGAGATCTGGACGCCGGTGCCACACACGAAGACCTCGTCGGCGACATACAGCTCAGATCGATCGATCGAACGCTCGACGACCTTGATGCCCTCGTTGCCCATCAGCTCCATGAGCCCCTTGCGGGTCACACCCTCCAACAGGTCGTCACTGACCGGCGGGGTGAGCGCCACGCCGTCGCGCACCACGAAGATGTTCGCCGCGGACGATTCGTTGACGTGACCGCCCGCGGTGAGCACGACCGCCTCGTCGTAGCCGTTGAGCTCGGCCTCGGATTTCTGGAAGGCCATGTTCACGTAGCCGCCGACGATCTTGCCGCGGGCCGGCAGGGCCTCGTCCGCGTTGCGCCGCCATGACGAGGTCATGAGCCGAACGCCCTTGTCCGTATCGATGTAGTTCCCGAACGGCAGGGTGATGATGTACAGCTCGTGATCGAGATCGTGGAGACGGACGCCGATGACCCGGCTCGACTTGTAGAACGATGGCCGGATGTAGCAGTCCTCGCGGAACCCGTTGCACCGGACCGTCTCGACGATCAACCCGGTCAGCTCATCCACCGACGGAACATCGTCCATCAGCAGGATCCGGCACGACTGGCGGATGCGCTCGACATGCTCGCGCAGTTTCAGGCCGTAGAGCTTGCCGTGCTCCTCGTTCCAGTACGCCCGGATGCCCTCGAATGTCGCCGTCCCGTACATGAACGCGTGGGTCATGATGCTGACCTTGGCGTCCTTCATCGGGACGAACGCGCCCTCGAAATAGCAGATGAGGTCGTCAAGGCTGGCGGCCGTGGGCGCGTGATGGGGCGATGGGGCCGCGGCGTCGGCCTTGGTTTCGGTGGTCATCGGCACAGGCTCCTGCGTGGTCGCCGACGCGGCACGCGGGTCGCCGGTCGGGTCACTCGATACGGTGCGCCGGAGTATATCAGCGGCCTTCAGGCCGCCTCGGTCCCGGTGCTGGAGGAGATCACGTGACGTCAATCTCCTGTGAGGCGAGCGCGCGACGGACGGCAACCAGGAGGCCAAGGGCTGCCCGTACCGCATCCTCGAGGGCGTCCTTGTCGAGAACTTCCATCCATTCGCCGTGGACCGAGGTGTTTCTCCGTCGATTCAAGTCGATGAGTCGCGATCCGGGCGGCACATCCGGCGTCCCGATCGAGCGCAGCGCGGCAAGAACGGACTGGATCCGTGTCGCCTGCTCCGCCTCGCCGACTCTGCGTTTGACGCCGCTGGTCGCGACTTCGTAGGCATCAACGACGTGAAATATGGCCGTGACCACACCGTCGAAATGGTTGTCGAACTCACCTGGATCCGTGTCCGACCTCGCGACCGCCGCGGACGCACCGTTTATCCGTCGTTCCGCTCGGACAAGGAAGTCTCGCGCGATGATGACGTGAGGCGCCCTTTCATCTGCCATCAGACACTGCCCATCATCCGGACGCCAGCCAGGGCGGCGATAACGTGCGGATCGCGACCGACCTTCCCCTGCTCCAGTTGTTCGGGCGACAAGATCAACGGATCGACGACGCGGTTCAGTCGTGCCCCGACCTTGGCGAGCTGTTCGACCATGGCGGCGCGATCCTTGACATCACCAACGATGAGCAGATCGAGATCACTTGCCCGTGTCCCGCCGCCCGACTGTGTCATTGAGCCGTAGGCATACACCCCGTATACACGTTGACCCCGGAGCGCGTCCGTGATTGGGAAGTCAACCAGGGCTGTCGCGTAGGCCATCGGGTAGTACACACTCTGGGTGTTGGGTCCGAATACGTCGCGGCCGCCCCGCCGCGTGCGGTGAGCCAGACCTCGCTTCTCCAACGTCGCCAAAGCGGAAACCGTCGACGTATACGCGACACCGGCGGCCCGACCGATGTCCGACGCTGGCAGCGGGATGTCCGCGTGGAGCATCAGGACGCAGTTGACGAGGGCGACGCTGCGTGGGAGCAAGGACTCACCATACAATATGTGGTGTTGACATACAAAGTATGGCGCGCCGGTCGATCCGACGTCAATCACAGAATTCCGCTCAGGCGACCATCAGGGCCGATACGATCCCGAGCGTGATGACGATCAGGATCCCGAGCGCGACGCCGACCATCAAGCGATCGCCGGAGCGCGCGAACCCGATCGCGGCCGCCACGACTCGGGTCAAAGGGGTGGCGATGACCGCCAGGATGCCCAGCCACAGGAAGGCGGCCGGGGACAGCTCCGCGACGCCCGCAACCAGCTCCTCAAGATCGAGCGGCGGGCCGCCCGCGAGCGGCGAGATCCCGGCTGCGATCAGCAGGCCAACTCCGATCGTCAGGAATGCCACCGCGAGATACGTGGTCGCGATGAGCAGCCGACCGATCAGCCGCTCGAATTCGGGCGAACTCACGACACGGCCCGCAGCAGCATCTGGACGGCGGTGTAGACCATGACCACGACGAACAGCCAGCGCAGATAGCGCAGGCCGATGCGGTGCGCGACCCGCGAGCCGACCGAGGCGCCAAGGAACACACCCATGGCGGTCGGACCGGCGACATATGGATCGATCTCACCGCGGAGCAGGTAGATGACGGCACTGGCGGCGGCGGTGATCCCGATCATGAGGTTGCTCGTCGCGGTCGCGACGCGCAGCGGTACGCCCATCGCGAGGTGCATCAGCGGAACCTTGACGATGCCCCCACCGATTCCGAGCAACGCTGATGCGATCCCCGCCCCGCTGGCACCGACGATGCCACGGCCAAGGTTGCGGACCTCGTATCCGGGACCTGAAACGCTCGCCAGGAATTCGGTGCGCACACCGGACGGCACGCGGGCGCCCGATCCGGGGACGACCTCGCCCGTCGGGGTAGTCTCACCGGCCGCGCCGTCCGCGTCTCGCGTCGCCGCCCGGATCATCGTGAACGCGACATAGCCCAGCAATGCCGCAAACAGCGCCGACAGGAGCCGCTCGTCGACAAGGAACGCGATCGAGCCACCGACCAGGGCCCCGATCGCGGTGAACAACTCCAGGCTCATCCCGAGCCGCAGGTTGGCGACGTGTCGCTCGAGGTATACCCCGGCGGCCGCGCTGCTGGTCATGATCACGCACACCAGCGATACACCGACGGCTGCGCGCAGGTCCAGCCCGAACCCGAGTGTGAGCAGTGGCACGATGAGGATGCCGCCGCCCAGGCCGAGCAATGACCCGAACACGCCGGCGGCCACGCCGCCGGCGAGCATCAGCAGACCGACGTCCACCTCAGACGCCAGCTCGCGCGAGCGAGGTCAATCGACGCGCGCCTCGCCCGCCGTCGCTCTAGGGGCGCAGGTGCTGGGGCGCGTACGGCAGCAGGGCCACGATCCTGGCGCGCTTGAGGGCCACGGACAGCTCGCGCTGATGACCGGCGCACGTGCCGGTCTTGCGGCGTGGTTCGATCTTGGCTCGCTCGGACAGGTAGCGACGGAGGCGGTTGACCTCCTTGTAATCGATGACGGTCGTCTTGTCGGCGCAGAACGCACAGACCTTGCGGCGACGGCGGTCTCGGTAGGAGTCGTCGCGCTTGCGGGAGGTTCGGGCGGGAGGTGGCATGGGTCAGGTTCTCCTGGTCGGTGGTCGGTGGTCGGTCACGGGTGTCGTCAAAAGGGAAGGTCGTCGAGGTCCGTGTCGTCGGTCGGTGCGCGAGTCGGTCGGACGGGAGCCCCGCCCCCACCGCCACCACGCGGGGCGCCCCCACCACCGCCACCACCATCGCCAAGGTCATCGCCGGTGGAGGAACCGCCCTGGCGCTCGCCGGATGGCCCGCCGAACGAACCCTCCTCGTCGCGGTTGCGGCGCTCGAGGTTGACGATGGAATCCGCGGTGATCTCCAGGGACGTTCGCTTCTGTCCGTCACGGCCCTCGAACTCACGAGTCTTGAAGCGACCCTCCACAAAGACCTTGTTGCCCTTGTGCAGGCTCTCGGCCATGCGCTCGGCGCGATCGCCCCAGACGCTGACACGGAACCAGTCGGTCTCCTCGACCCACTCACCGGTCTGCTGATTCTTGGTGCTCTGGTTCACGGCTACGTTGAACTGGGTGACCGCACGGTTGTTGGGCGTGTAGCGCATCTCGGGGTCCGACCCGAGGTTGCCGATGATCATCACCTTGCACAGGGCCATCGTCGTCGCCGCTCCTTCAGTCGATGGCGGCCGGGGCCGCCTCGCTCTCGTCCTCGCCGATGCGCTCGGTACGGTCGTCGTCGTCATCCTCATCTAGGCCCGAGGGCAGGTCGGCGTCGTCGATGTCGTCATCGGCATCCGGGTCGCCACCATCGCGGCGGCCCGACTTGACCGGCCGATCGTCGCGCGTGATGAGGTGGCGCAGAACCTCCTCGGTGATGAGCAGGCTGTGCTCCAGTTCCACCAGGGCGTCACCGGGCGCCGCGAAGAGGATGATGTGGTACGAGCCGTCGCGGAATCGGTCGATCGGGTAGGCGAGGCGTCGGCGACCCCAGGGCGCGACCTTGATGATCTGTCCGCCGGCGGCCGTGATCTGACGGGTGACGCGATCGATGATCGCCTGGCTCTTGTCGTCCGCGACATCGGGGCGGACGATGAGCATGAGTTCGTATCGGCGCATACGCGCAGCAACTCCTTCCAATGGGGATGCCCCGATGACGTCGGACGGGCCGATCGGCGCGGAGCGGAAAGGAAACGGGGCAGTAGTCTAGCAGGAGTCGGGATTCCGGCCCTCGGAGCACTCGACACTCGGAACCTGCGGCCAAGCCGTTGTATCCTCAGGGTCATCCCATCACCGCGCGTCGGATCGCAGCTCTCGGAGGCCTTGTGCCCGCAAGCACCATCCTCGTCCTTGAAACACCGACCACTGGCGAGGCGTCGCTCGCCCCCATCCTGACGTCGGCAGGCTATACCGTCACCCGCACGAGCGCCGCCGATGAGGCCTTTAGCAAGGTCGTCGAGCATCAGCTCATGGTCATCGACTTCGGGGCCGGCGGCCCCGACGGCGAACGCGGCGGTGTCGAGATCTGTCGAGAGATCCGGGCGACACCAGCGATGGCGGCCGTGCCGATCCTGTGCGTTGCGGCGACCGACGACGTCGAGGAACGCATCCGATTCCTCGAGGCTGGTGCCGACGACGTCATCGCCAGACCGCTCGATGCGCGCGAGGTCGAGGCACGCGTCGAGGCCCTGTTGCTGCGGTTCCAGCGATCCAGGGACAAGGCGCCGGTCATCTCCAGTGATGGCCTGACGATGGCCCGGGCACGTCGGGTCGTTGCGGTTTACAGCCCCAAGGGCGGGGTCGGCACGACGACGATCGCCACGAACATCGCAGTGGCTGCGGCAGCGCGCCGATCGGATCGGGTCGTGCTGGTGGATCTGGACCTGCAGTTCGGCGGCGTCGCGACGCACCTGAACCTGTCGGCCAAGCAGACCATCGCCGATGTGATCCGCGAGCCGGCGGCGTTGCGCGAACCGGAACTGCTGCGGACCTTCGCGATACGCCACGACAGCGGCCTCCATGTCCTGGCCGCTCCGTTGACCCCAGAATCCGCCGAGCAGATCACGCCGGATCACATCAAGCGGCTCATCGAGAACCTGCTGGAGGGCTACGAGGCGGTCGTCATCGATGCGGGCTCCGTACTCGACGAGCGGACCCTGA
>JANOIS010000277.1:0-1754 GCA_031407755.1 Chloroflexota bacterium
CTTCGAAGCCAGGCCGGCGAGCCGCCCAGTCGGGGGGTAGCGGCGGATGACGAGGGCGCCGTCACGCTCCTCGAGCGGTGCCCCGGGCTCGGTCGTCGCGGCGATCTCCACGTCGTAGCCCAGGTCCACCAGCGTCCGACCGATCCGGATCGCCCTCGAGTAGGGCCGGGCCGGGTTGCCGACGAGGATGACCGCGCGCGGTCTGGTCACGGCCCGGGTCCCGGGGATCGCAACCCGTCAAGCAGCTCGCGGTAAACCCTCGCGGCGATCGGCCATGAGTAGCGCTCCCGAGCAGTCGCGGCGATGCGCTCGCGCCATGCCCCGCGCTCAACCGGCGACCGGTCGAGGATGGCCGAGATGGCGGCGGCGATGTCAGCCGGACGCATGGACGCGGCGACGACCCCCAGATCCTCCCGTCGAAGGATGTCCTCCATGACCGGCAGGTCGGGGCCCAGCACGATCGGCGTACCGACCGCCATCGCCTCGAAGAACTTGTTGGGCGCCGCGTGCCGCTGGTTGAACGACAGCGGCGGCAGGGTGCACAGCGCCATGTCCGCCGAGACGACCCACGAGGCGAGCTCGTCGGGATGGACCGCCGGCAGGGTGAAATGGCGGCCAACAAAGCGCGGGTCCCTGTCGCGGGCCACGCTCGCCTCCCAGCCACGCCCGAACCCGAGTATGACGAGGGCGGCATCGGGCACAAGCAGGACGGCCTCGGCGGCCGCGTCCAGGCCGACATAGGGACCGAGCCGGCCCCAGAACAGGCAGATCGTGGTCTGGGCCGGCAGCCCGGTCACGGCCCGGATCCGGTCCGGCGAGGGGACCCCTGGCAACCTCGGCGGTGGCGTCCATGGCTCCGGGTAGTTCGGCACCAGCGCCGGTCGTTGCGGCAGGCACCAACGCGCCACCGCCCGGTCTGCCAAGGCCTCGTTGATCGTTGCGTGGCCGTCCGCGGCGCGCGCCCAGACACGCTCGCGCCGGGCCAGCCACCGACGAACGATCGCCGGCATGCCCAGCACGTTGTTCGATTCCAGGGTGATATCGATCACATCGAAGATGACCTTCGATGGTCGACCCGCCCGCCGGTCGCGCGCCCGGGCCGCCAGGGCCGCGGCGATCGGCAACGTTCCGCAGGCGTGGTACAGATCGGCCGGCGCCAACTCCTTCGCCAGGGCAGCCCACCAGCCGCGAACCGTATGCGGCCACAGGACCCAGGACGCCGGGCCAAGCCGGATGGCGCGAACGATCCGCGTCCGCAGTGGCGGCCGTCGCGCCGCTGGTGATTCCCAGCGGTAGGTCGCAGCCAGACTCGCAAACGGGCCGCGCGGCGGGTAGCGGCGGATGACAAGATCGCCGTCGAGCTCCTCGAGCGGCGCCCCGGGCTCGGTCGTCGCCGCGATCTCCACGTCGTAGCCCTCGGCGGTCAGCGTTCGCCCGATACGGATCGCCCTCGAGTACGGCCGGACGGGGTTGCCGACGAGGATCACCGCGCGCGGTCGAGCGGTCACCACCGCTTTCCGGTCAGGCTCGTGTACGCATCGAGGAGTCGATCGACCTGTGTCTCCCAGTTGTATCGATCGTGGGCGGCCGCGACACAGCGTTCCCGCCAGGCCCGCCAGGCGCCATCGTCGAGCTCCGTGATCGAACGGATCGCGCCGGCGATGGCGACCGGATCCGTAGGATCGACGAGGATGCCCGACCCGGCATCACGGACGATCGTGCTCATCCCCGGGAGGTCGGAGACGACGGCCGGA
>JANOIS010000033.1:0-50729 GCA_031407755.1 Chloroflexota bacterium
GCGCAAGCGTGACGGCAAGCGCGTCCGCTGGGAGCCGACCCGCTAGCATCCGGTCATGCTCGACCGACCCGACCCCGCCACGGCCGCCGCGCTGGCCCGCCTGTACGACCTCGACCTCGACGACGACCCGGGCGATCTGGACCTGTACCTCGCCCTCGCCGAGCGCGCCGATGGTCGGGTCCTGGAACTGGCCGCCGGCAGTGGTCGACTGGCCATCCCCCTGGCGCTCGCGGGCCATCCCGTGACGGCCGTCGATCTGGATCCGGCGATGCTCGACCGCGGCCGGCGTCACGCGACCGCGGCCGGCCTCCCAGCGGATCGTCTGAGCTTCATCGAAGCCGACCTGATCGACCTCGAGCTGCCTGCCGGCAACTCCTTCGCGTTCGCCTTCATCGCACTGAATTCGATGATGCTGCTGGCCACTCGGAACGCCCAGCGCGCAGCGTTTCGGACGCTCGCCGCGCACCTTGCGCCGGGCGGCTTGGCCGCCGTCGACGTCTGGCTGCCGGACGCGGAGGACCTCGGTCGGTTCGATGGCCGGGTCTACCTTGAGTGGCCGCGGACGGATCCCGACAGCGGGGCCGTCGTGACCAAATCCGGCTCCGCCCAGCACGATGCCGCCACCAATACGGTCGAGTTGACCGCGATCTACGAGGAGGGCCTGCAGGGCGAGCCGGCCCGCCGCTGGATCCGACACGACCGATTGCGGCTCATCTCCCCGGACGACCTGGCGGCCTTCGCCGAGGATGCCGGACTGCGCGTCGAGACCATCGCCGGGGGCTACGACCTCGGGGCCATCGGCCCGGGTTCGGACCGCGCCGTGCTCATCGCTGTGCGCCTGTAGGTCCCGCAAGGGGTCCCAAGGCACGGACCCGGACCCTTGGGTGGGTCCCAGCCCGAGTGTCCGTGGTATCGTCGAACCCGATGTCAGGCAGTTCTCGCACCGACCAGACACGCCTCCTGATCGTCGAGGACGTGCCTCAGGTCGCCCAGTACATTCGCGGCCTTCTCAACACGCAACAGACGGTGAAGCTCCTCGACGTCATGACGGACGGTGCCACGGCGCTGGCCCAGATCGGACAGCTTCGCCCGGATGTCGTGCTGATCGACTGGTTGCTCCAGGGCCGGCTCAAGGGCCACAAGCTCGTCGAGCAGATCCACGCCGCGCAGCTCAACGTGCCGGTCATCGTCCTGACCGTGCCACAGAACCCGGTCGAGACGGACGCCGCCAACGGGATCCACGGGGTGCTGACGATGCCGTTCTCCGGGTTCGACCTGATGAACCGCATCTCGGGAGTCGTGAAGGAGTTCGCCTCTACGACGTCGGTGACGGCGGCGCGGGTCACGTCGGTCTTCGCTCCCAAGGGTGGTGTCGGCAAGACGACCATCGCCTTCAACCTGGCCGTTGCCCTCGGACAGCTGGGCCAGCGAACGGTCCTGATCGACGGCAGTGTGCAGTTCGGGGACCTGCGCTCACTGCTCAAGGTACCGATGGACGCGCCGTCCATCCTGGACCTGCCGACGGACCGCATCGCGGAGTCGGACCTGACCGACGTGCTGTGGCGCGATCCCTCGGGGATCGACATCCTGCTCGCCCCGCCACGGATCGAGATGGCCGAGATGGTCACGGCGCGGGACGTGGATAAGATCCTGTCGCTGCTGCGCCGGGTCTATTCCTCGATCATCATCGACATGTCCAGTGCGATCAATGACATCAACCTCGCGTTCCTCGATGCGAGCGACACGATCATCGAGATCGTGACCTACGATTCGACGACGATCCACAACACCATCGCGATGGCCGACACGTTCCGCTCGATCGGCTACCCGGCGTCAAAGGTTCGCTACCTCGTGAACCGCGCCGACAGCCCCGGCGGCATCGAGCCGGACGACCTCCAGCGCGCCCTCGGGCGCATCCCGGAGCATCGGGTCGTGTCCGATGGGCAGATCGTGGTCCGGGCCAACAACGAGGGCGTGCCGTTCGTGCTGGCCAGTCCGGGTGCGCCGGTCAGTCAGGACATCGTGCGGCTCGCCACGGAGTTGCTCGGCGCGACCCGCGTCCCGGTCGGCGCCGGGCAGCGCTAGGGTTCGCCCGGACGTGTCCGATCCGCGCCCGATCGGTGTCTTCGACTCGGGGATCGGTGGACTGACCGTCCTGCGCGAGATCATGCGTCGGTCGCCCCGTGAATCCACGATCTATCTCGGCGACAACCTGCGTGCGCCGTACGGGACCCGGTCCGACGAGGAGGTCCTGACGTTCTCCACACAGTCGCTCGATGCGCTCGTCGCGCGCGATGTCAAGGCGCTGGTCGTGGCCTGCAACACGTCCACCGCCGTGGGCATCGGGGCGTTTCGGCGGCGCTACGCCCTGCCCGTACTCGGCGTCATCCGGCCCGGGGCGTCGGCGGCAGCCCTGGCCACCCGTAACCGTCGCATCGGGGTGATCGCGACCCCGGCGACCATCCGGTCACATGCCTACTTCGGGGCGATCAAGGACGAGAACCCCGCGGTCGAGGTCTACGAGCATGCGACCCCGACGCTCGTCCCGATGGTCGAGGCTGGGGTCCTGAGCGGTCCAGAGGCCGAGGCGACGGTCGCGGAAGCGCTGGCGGCGCTGCTTGGCGAGCGAGACGCGGACGGTGAATCGATCTTCCCGCGACCACCCGGCGCCTCGATCGACACGCTGCTGCTCGGATGCACGCACTATCCGCTCCTGGGGCCGATCATCGCGGCGCTCGCCGGGGATCGAGTCGCGATCGTCGATTCGGCGACCGCCACTGCCTCCGCCCTGGCCGAGCTGTTGAGCGTCAACGGTCTCGAAGCCCCGACCACCGCCGATCCGACCCATCGACAGCTCACGACGGGCGACCCTGAGCGCTTCGCCGAACTCGGCGCGCGGCTATTCGGTTCGAGTTTTCCCGATGTCGCTGCCGTGGAACTCGGCGGGCTTGCCCCGTGAGCCGCCGGGCCACGGGCTCGTCGTGGCGTGCCGATCACGCGTGGCAGGCTGGCGTCCTGATCGGGTCCGCGCTGGGCGCGGCGGTGACGGTGGCCAGCCGACGGATGGAACGCACCGTGCGCGGCGGCTTGATCGACTGGCCGGCCGTCGAGCGGGTCGCGATCGCCAGACTGGAACGGCTTCCGGGGCGTCTGGACGCGGCCGAGCTGCGGTCCACGGAGTCCGCCTACAACGAGGCGATGACCCGTATCGTGCCGGCGCTGACCGCGGCCCTCGGCTCGGAACTGCCGGGCGTGGTCGAGCGGGCGTCGGTGGTCGATCGGGCCGGCTGGGTCCGAGCCAACACGTCGACGTTCGCGTCGCTGATCGGTCGCCTCGAAGGCGACTTGCTGGACCAGATGATGCCAGTCGGCGGTGGCTTCGCCAAGGCCACGATGGCCCTGGCGAATCGATGGATCACGACCCGTCAGCTCGGCTACCTCCTGGGATTCATGGGCGGCC
Source organism: Chloroflexota bacterium (assembly GCA_031407755.1). Lineage (GTDB taxonomy): Bacteria > Chloroflexota > Limnocylindria > Limnocylindrales > CSP1-4 > SPCO01. The sequence goes on from JANOIS010000033.1 coordinate 3,461, forward strand.
GGGTGCTGGGACAGTACGACCTCGCCCTGCTGTCCGCGGAGGCTGCGCCGGGCCGCCTCCTGTTCGTCGAGGAGAACATCCGTCAGACGGCGCGGGTCCTCGGCGTGCCGCTTGGATCGTTCCGCACGTGGATCGCGCTTCATGAGACGACCCACGCCTTCGAATTCGAGGCGCATCCGTGGCTGCGACCGTACCTCGCCGCGCGCCTGGAGCGCCAGCTGAGCCTGGTCGGGAGTGACGTGGGCGGGATGGGCCGCGACGCGCTGCGCGGTCTGGGACGAGCGCTCCGCGGTGAGGGCGGCGGCGAGCATTGGATGGAGCGACTGATGGGCGAGGAACAGCGAGCCCTGTTCCGCGAGACCCAGGCGGTCATGAGTCTGCTCGAGGGCTTCAGCGACTACATCATGGATGAGGTCGGGCGCGATCTCGTCCCGGACGTCCAGCGGATCAGTACCCGCTTCCACTCACGCCGCTCACGGCGGACCACGTTCGAGCGCGCGATGCTGCGGCTGACCGGCATGGATCTCAAGCTGGAGCAGTACAAGAAGGGCGAGGTCTTCGTCCGGGCGATCGCCGACGCTCGCGGACCGACCGCGCTCACTCGATTGTGGGAAGGTCCGGCGACCCTGCCACGAGACGGCGAGATCGAGCGGCCGGAACGCTGGATCGCGCGCGTCCTCGACGGGTCGTCCCCATGACGAGCGCCAGTCCCGTTCCCGGTCGCGGTCCACGCGGCGCCCCGACCGCGATCGCCCTCAGCCCCATCCTGTCCGCTCGTTACCGATCGCGCGATCTCGAACGGATCCGCGCCGCGGCGCCGGGTGCTCGGTTGGTGACGGTGTCGGTCGATGGCCACGCCGACGGTCCCGTCGATGATGTCGAGGTCATGCTGCGTGGTTGGCTGAGTTCGGAGGCGTTCGATCGGTTGCTGACGCGCGCGCCGCATCTCGCCTGGGTCCACTCAGCCACGTCGGGCGTGGAGCGCGCCCTGACACCGGCGGCGCTGGAGCGGGGCCTCGTCGTGACCAATGCGCGTGGGGTGTTCAGCCGGCCCATCGCCGAATACGTCCTGATGATGATCCTGTCCGTGAGCCGTCGGCTGCCGCAGCTGCTGGAGCTCCAGCGCGAGCGGACGTGGCAACCGCTGGAGGGCGTGGAACTGCGCGACGTGACCGTGGGCATCGTGGGGCTCGGCTCGATCGGTCGAGCCGTCGGGGCGCTGGCCACCGGGTTTGGGTGCCGGGTGGTCGCCATCCGGCGTCGTCCGGATGCCGAGACGGGTGGCGCCGACGAGGCCGGCGATGGCAGCGTCGTTGACGACGAGCCGATCCGCTCGTTCGGGTCGGCCATGCTGTCCCGGGTCGGTGGGCCGGAAACGCTTCCCGAACTTCTTGGGGAGTCCGATTTCATCGTGCTCGCAGCGCCCCTCACGCCCGATACGGAGGACATGATCAACGACGAGACACTGGCCATGGTCAAGCCCGGGGCGTGGCTCATCAATGTGGCCCGCGGCCGACTCATCGATGAGCGGGCGCTCATCCGGGCGCTCCGCGACGGTCCCCTGGGCGGTGCGGTGCTCGACACCTTCCGCGATCAACCGCTCCCGTCCGTGTCGCCGTTCTACGACCTCCCCAACGTCATCGTCACGCCCCACACGGCGTGGTCCAGCGGGCGGGTCCTGGACCGCAGTGTGGAGCTGTTCTGTGACAACCTGCGCCGGTTCGCCGCCGGGGAGCCGCTGCTCAACGTGGTGGACCCGACCGCCGGATATTGATGCCGTGTGGCATCACACGAATCGCGTCGTAACACGCCGAGGCTCGTGCGGCTACGATCGAACGCATGCAGATCGCCATCGTCGGGCTTGCCGGAAGCGGCAAGTCGACCGTCTTCAATACCCTGACCCGCGGCCATGCCGAGACCGGTGGGTACGGCGGGGTCACCCTCAATATCGGGGTCGTCAAGGTTCCCGATGAACGGCTCGATCGCCTGGCCGAGATCTTCAAGCCGAAGAAGATCATCCAGGCCGATGTGACCTATGTGGACATGCCAGCCCCGCCCGCCTCGACCGAGGGTCATATCGGCACGGAGGAGCTGCCAGCCGATCACCTCGCGCGGCTTCGGGACTCGGACGCGCTGCTCCACGTGGTTCGCGCGTTCGACGATCCGGCCAATCCCCATGCCGCCGGCAGCACGGACGCCGCGCGCGACATCGAACAGCTGGACCTCGAGTTCACCCTGGCGGATCTGGCGATGGCCGAACGTCGTCTGGAGCGGCTCAAAGGCACAGGCCGTCACGGCACTCAGGCGGAGCGGGAGGCCAACGAGCGCGAGGAGGTCGTTCTGCGCCGGATCCACGAGGGCCTGGAGGCCGGTACGCCGATCCGCGACCTCGGGCTCGACGCGGATGAGGCCAAGGCCATCCGTGGCTTCCGCTTCCTGACCGAGAAGCCGGTCCTGGTGCTGCTCAACGTCGGGGAAGGCGACCTTGGCACCTCCCCAGGGCTCGTCGAGCGGATCGCCAGCGCCTATGTGCACGAGGCGGCGATGGTCGACGCCCTCTCGGCCAAGATCGAGATGGAGCTCGGAGAACTCGAGCCGGACGAGGCCGCGGTGTTCATGGAGGAACTCGGCATCGCCGAGTCAAGCCTCGGTCGGGTCATCGCGCTGTCGTATCGATTGCTCGGGCTCGTCTCGTTCCTGACCGCCGGCCCCGACGAAGTTCGGGCCTGGCCGATCCCGGATGGGTCGACGGCAGTCGAAGCGGCAGGAGCGATCCACTCGGACCTCGCTCGGGGCTTCATCCGGGCGGAAACCGTGGCCTACGAGGACCTGCTCCGGCTCGGCTCGATGGGCGAAGCGAAGAAGGCCGGGCGTCTGCGCTCGGAGGGCAAGACCTATCGGGTCAAGGACGGGGACGTGCTCGAAATCCTGTTCAGCCGCTGATCCGGCCAGAATCGAGCGAGCGCGTCAGTTGGAGCGACGCTCTCGCTCGGCATCCAGATCGAAATCGACCTCGGTGAGGATCGTCCGGAAGTCGCCGCGCGGCTCTTCGTCATCATCATCATCATCGTCATCATCATCATCGAACACGCCGACATTGGCGTCGAGATCGGCCAGGAAGTTGTCCGCCTCCAGCGTCGAGACGTTGACCGCGGCGCGCAATCGGTCATCGCTGACGAAGATAAAGCCGTGGTCGCGGTCGAGGACCGTGGCGATCGCCTCGATCAGCGAGCCCTGATCGTAGCCGTCCTGGAGATCGCGTCGGATGCGCTGCACCAGCTGAAAGAACTCGTCCGGTTCCCACTCCGATTCGCTGACGACGAGGGCGTCCGAGTAGACCTCGTCATCGCCCTCGTGCAATTCGTAGAAGAACACCGTGCTCGCTCCATTCGGCGTGGGGTCGGGCAGTATACGCCCGGAGGTGGCATGGTCCGATCGATCATCGACGTCGTCCACGTTGGCTCGGCATCGCGCGATATCGCCCTCGACGATCCACGTGGTTGGCGGCTCGGCGGCGGCGTCACGTACGCCGCACTGACGACGGCCCGGCTCGGCCTGCGGACCGCGGCGATCATCGGAGTCGATGCGGAGGCGGCTCGAGCCAGCGAGCTCGATCTGCTGCGCGGGGCAGGTGTCGACCTGCTCCTCGTGCCCCTCCCGGAGAGCCCGGTCTTTCACAACAGGGAGACCGCGGGCGGTCGCGTCCAGGTCGTCGTGGCGACCGGCGTCCCGTTGGAGCCACTCCCGGTGCCCGAGTCGTGGTTGTCCGCGCCGGGCTGGTCACTGGTCCCGGTCGCGGGCGAGGTCGGGGACGCGTGGGTGGAGCACCTTCCGGACCACGCGATCGTGGCCGTCGGATGGCAGGGACTGTTGCGCACCCTCGTGGCGGGCGAACGCGTGGAGCGTCGCTCGCCCTGGCCGAGTCGGCTGCTCCGTCGGGCCGACCTCGTTGGCGTCAGCCATCACGACGTGGTGCCGTCGACCCGCCTGACGGACCTCGCGGACTTCCTGGCGCCGGGTGCCCGCCTGCTCGTCACCCGGGGCGACCTCGGTGGCCTGCTTGTGACCGCAGGCAGATCCGGTGCGATGCAGGTGCTTCGCTACCTGCCCACGCGAACGGATCGCGAGACGGACCCGACCGGGGCCGGCGACACGTTCCTTGCGGCCCTCCTGGCGACGGCGGTGCGCCCGAGCGTCACCCGTCCGCGGATCCGCATGTCAGACGGCTCCGACCTGCGGTTCGCGGCAGCCGCAGGATCGCTCGCGGTCGAAGGCATCGGGCTGGCCGGCGTACCCGACCTGCCGGCTGTGCTGCGGCGGCGTGGCCGCGAACGGATTCGCCGGGCGATCCTGCCGAGTGCCGATGCCTGGGTCGGGGCGGTTCCGGAGCGCTCGGCGAAGGAGGATCCGGGGACGGACGGACGCTAGACGTCAGCCGTCGGATCGACTGCCGGACCGCTAGAACCCCGCACGACGAGCCTGACCGGCAGGCGCACCGATGCAGCTGCCCCGGGCTCATCCCCGGAGCGCAGGCGACGGGCCATCTGCGCGACGGCCCAGCGCCCCATCTCGACGGTGCCCTGGGCGATCGTCGTCAGCGGCGGCTCGACGTACGCGGCGAAAGCGACGTCGTCAAACCCGACGACGCTGACGTCGACCGGGACCCGGCGCCCGCGCTGCCGGAGGGCCCGCAACGCGCCGATCGCCATCAGGTCGTTGTAGGCGACGATCGCGCTGACGTCGGGTGCCCGATCGAGCATCTCGAGCATCGCGGTCTCGCCTCCGCCGACGAGTGGTTCGCCGGTCGTGACCGTGGGCGCCCCGTCGCCCAGGCCAGCGTCGGCGAGCGCCGCTCGGACGCCCGCCAATCGGTCTGGACCGTCGACATTGCGCGGCGGTGCCATGAGGTAGCCGAAGCGCCGATGCCCGAGTCCCAGCAGGTGCTCGACCGCCAGCCGGCCGCCGGCATGATTGTCCGACGTGATCGACGGCAGGTCCACATCAGGGGCCGCCGTGTTCACGAGTACCACCGGGAGTCGCGGCGCGGTGAGCCATTCGAGGTGGCGGACTCCCAGGCTGCTCGCCGCGATGATCAGGCCGTCGACCCGACGTTCCGCGAGCAGCTCGAGGTAGAAGACCTCGCGCTCCGGGTCATTCGCGGCGTTGCACAGGAGGATGGAGTAACCCTCGGCGCGGGCGGCGTCCTCGACCGAGCGAACGAGCTGCGGGAAATACGGGTTCTCGATATCCGTGACGATCAGGCCCAGGGTCTGCGTCGAGCGACGTTTGAGGGCGCGCGCGATCTCCGACGGCCGGTAATCGAGTTCGCGCGTTGCGTCGAGCACGCGTCGCTGGGTGTCGGCCCTCGCTCCGCCCAGTCCGGCCAGCACGCGGCTGACCGTCGCGGTCGAGACCCCGGCTGCGCGGGCGACATCGGCGATGGTCGCGGTCACGGCGCGGCCCGGGGCCGGGGCCCTCGGTCGTGCGACCGACTCAGACTCGCTGGCCCGTCGGCTGGTGGACCGCTGGTCACCGTTCCGAGGCGGCCAGCGCCTCCAGCTCGCGGGACAGCTCCAGGAGTTCATCCCCGCCGCCCATCTCCCGGTGAAGCCGATCGGCGTCGATGTCGCCTCGCTTGAACGTCCCGCTGATGCGGCCACGCGAGAGGATCGTAAAGGTGTCGCCGATGGGCAGGGCGTGCTGGACGTTGTGGGTGATGAAGACGACGCCGAGGCCCCGATTGCGCGCCGCGATGATGTGGCGCAGGACGAATGCGGACTGCTTGACGCCGAGCGCCGAGGTCGGTTCGTCCAGGATCAGCACTCGGGCGCCGAAGTACTCGGCACGGGCGATCGCCAGGGTCTGACGCTCGCCACCGGACAGCGTGCCGACGGCCTGATCGGTGTCGCGCACGTCGATTCCGATTCGCTTCATCTCTTCGTAAGCGACCGCTGCCGCCTGCGTCAGGGCGAATCGCTTGAACGGTCCGAAGCCGACCGTCGGCTCATTGCCCAGGAAGAAGTTCCGCGTGACGCTCATGAGCGGCATGATCGCGAGGTCCTGGTAGACCGTGGCCACCCCGGTGTCGAGGGCGTCGCGCGGTGAGTTGAACCGGACCGGTTGGCCGTCGACGGCGAGCGTGCCCTTGTCCGGGACATGGACACCCGACAGCGTCTTGATCAGGGTCGACTTGCCGGCGCCGTTGTCACCGAGCAAACAGGTGATCCGCCCGGCGTGGACGGTCAGCGAGACGCCTTCGATCGCGACGACGGCACCGAAGTACTTCGAAACGTTGCGCGCCTCGAGTAGGGGAGCTCGCTCGGCGGTCGTCGTGACCGTTGCCGTGGTGGACTGTGCATCCATCGGACGGCCCTCCTACGCCAAACCGGCGAAGCGACGCCGGATCCACTTGTTGAGCACCACTGCGACAAGCAGCAGGGTGCCGATCGCGACGAAATACCAGTCGGCGTTGATGTTCGCGAAGACGATGCCGAGGCGAGCCATGCCCAGGGCGAGCGCCCCGATGGCAGCCCCGACGACCGAGCCGTACCCGCCGGCCAGCAGCGACCCGCCGATGACCGAGGTGGCGATCGCATCGAGCTCGATGCCCCGGCCGCGCAGAACGTCCGCCGAGAAGAAGGTCATGCTCTGGACGGTGCCGAGGATCGCGGCGGAGAAGCCGGTCATCGCGAACAGCGCGATCTTTACCCTCCCCACCGGGACGCCAAGGTTGCGGGCCGCGGCATTGCTGCCGCCCACGCCGGCGATCCAGTTGCCAAAGCGCGTCCGGCCGTACAGGTAGGCGCCGACTGCCGCAAGGACGACCCACCAGAACATCGAGGCCTTGATCTCGGCCCGTTCGACGACCGGCACGCTCCAGTTGAACAGCCAGGCGATCGGGTCTGCGGCCACGACGGCACGATCGATCGGGATGAACGTGATATTGGTGATGAGGGCCGTCAGCGCCTGGGTGGCACCGCGGATGATGAACAGGGTGGCCAGGGTCACGATGAACGAGGGCAGGTTGGTCCGCACCACGATCCAGCCGTTGACCGCGCCCAGGACCGTCGTCAGGGCGATGGCGAGGATGATCGACAGCCACAGGGGGAGCCCGGCCTCGGTTGCGAAGATGCCGATGACGATCCCGGCGAAACCAACAAGCGCACCGATCGAGAGGTCGAACTCGCCGGCGATCATCAGCAGGGCGACGGAGGTGGCGACGATGCCGACCTGGGCGGCGACGTCGAGATAGTTGAAGGTCCCATTAAGCGTGAGGAACGTCAGGTTGCCGCCATTGGTCGCATCGATGACGGCGAACACGACCCACACGAAGGTCGCGATGAGTGCGGCCCCGGCCGCCGGCCGGCCCAGGACCCGCTGGTACAGCGGCAGACGTCGAAGCCGCTCCGAGACCGGTGACGGCGTCGTCTTGCCGCCGTCGGCTGTGGGCGTCGTGGTCGCCATCATCCTCCTCCGGTCGGGGTGGAGGGGCCGGCGCTTACCGGCCCCTCCAGTGACACCGGTCGCCCGGCGTCTAGCGCCTGGTCAGCGCAGGCCCGCCGCGGCGAGGGCGATGACCGCTTCCGCGTTGTCCTTGGTGACGAAGCCCGGGCCGGTCATGACGAGGCCCGCGCCATTGCCGGTCGGAAGGTTCCTCGTCTCGGCATAGTTGGTGAGGATGACGATGGGCAGGTAGCCCTGAAGGAATTGCTGCTGGTCGATGGCGAACTCCATCTTGCCGTCCTTGATCGCGGTCAGGACGTCCGGGCTCAAGTCGAAGGTCGCGGCCTTGACTGCGCCGGTCTTGCCGGCCGCCTCGATCGCGGCCAGCGCCGGCACGGCGACGGACGGGCCGAGGGTCAGGATGCCGTCGATGGTGGTGTCGGCCGCGAGTGCGGCCTCGATCGCGGCCTGCATGCCGGCCGGGTCGGAGATCTGGCCGGTCAGGATCTGGCCCTCCGTGCCGCCGGTCAGGCCCGTGAAGAAGCCATTGCAACGCAGTGTCAGCGCCTGGTTGCCGACCTCCTGGTTGAAGCAGACCGCGTTCTTGACGCCGGCTGCCTTGAAGCGCTCACCGGCGCCGACCCCGGCCTCGAACTCGGTCTGACCGACGTGGGCCAGGATGCCGAGGTCCCTGAATACATCCGACCCCGAGTTCATCGAGACGACCGGGATGCCGGCCGCGATCGCCTTCTCGATGGCGGGACTGAGGGCTTCAGGGTTCGGGATGGAGACGACGAGGCCGGTCGGCTTCTTCGTGACTGCTGCGTCGATGAGCTGCGACATCTTGGCCGTGTCGCTCTCGGTGTCTGGCGCGCTGTAGTTGACCTTGACGCCCATGTCGTTGGCAGCGGCGGTCACGCCGTTGCGCACGACGCCCCAGAACCCGTCGATGGCCTGGCCGTGGGTGACGACCTCGATCGTGATGGTATTGCGCGCGACGAGCGCGCCTTTCGGGCCGTCGCCGCCCGCGGCACCGCCGCTGGCAGATGGGGTGGCACTCTGGCAGGCTCCGGCGATGATCGCCACGCCGGCGAGTGCGACGAGAGTGGTTTTCAGTTTCATGTCGTTCCTTCTCCTCCATACGATGCGACGCATGTCGCTCGTCCTATAGTGGATCGCCGCGAAGAGCGGCGCCTCCTGGCCCTCCGAATCAAGGCCAGTGGTCCTGGCCGTCACGAGCACCTCCTTTTGGTGGCGTCGCCCGATGGCGGTCGTTGCCGGCCGCCCCCGGGCTCAGCCGGGGATCTCCGCGAGCCGCACGGGGCGGTGTTCGTGGAGCGAGCGGGTGGCGGCCTCTGCGACGCGCAACGCTGCGACGCCGTCCGCGGCCGTACACAGACTGGCTGCTTCGCCCCGGGCGACCGAGACGAAAGCGCTGAACTCGGCCGCGTAGGCCGACTCGAAGCGGACGAGGAAGTCCTTCCACGCCGGGCCGGCCGGCGGACCAACACCGGGTTCCACTGACCGCATGGGGGTCTTTGGTCCGAGACCGACGCTGATCGAATCGCCTGAGCCGAATAGCTCGGCGCGGATGTCGTAACCGAGGGGGTCGTGGCGGGTCACGGTGAGGACCGCGTACGGTCCATCGGTCATTCGTAACGTCGCGACTGCGGTATCGACGTCGTCGTACTTGGCAAATACCGGGAAGGCTCGCACGCCGCCGTCGGCGTAGACCTCTTCGACCTCGTTGCCGGTGAGCCAGCGCAGGATATCGAAGTCGTGGATCGAGAAGTCGCGGAAGATGCCTCCCGACTGCGGGATGTAGGCCTCGTGCGGCGGTGCCGGATCGTGGCCAGCCAGGCGGATCGCATAGAGCGTGCCCAGCTCGCCGCTCTCGACCAGCCGCCGAGCCTCGCGATAGGCCGGGTCGAACCGGCGCTGGAACCCGAGCTGGAATGGCACGCCACTGCGCTCGATCTCGGCGGCCAGGACGATCGAGTCGTCGAGGTCGGCGGCCAATGGCTTCTCACAGAAGGTCGGCAGACCACGCCCGATCGCGGCGCGGATCAGCGCGGCGTGAGCCGTTGTGGCCGCGGCGATGACCACAGCGTCCGTGTCCTCGAGCGCGGCCTCGATCGATGGCGCGGCCGTCGCTCCGACCTGTTCGGCTGCGTCGACGGCCCGCGCCGGGTCCAGGTCGGCGACCACGACCCGGTCGACGCCGGGCGTGGCCATCAGGAGTCGGGCGTGCAGGTGTCCGATCCGACCCGCACCGAGCAATGCGACCCTCATCGGCCGAGCCCGCTTCCGACCCGCCGAAGCGCAGTCCCGAGGATCCGGCGCCCGATCGCGGCACTCTCCGATGGCGGCCCCCAGCAGCTGTCCTGCTCGACCATCAGCCACCCGTCGTAGTCGCGGGCGACGAGGGTCGCGATGACGCCGTCGAGATCGAGCACGCCTGCGCCGAGCTCGGTGAATAGTCGCTCGCGGACGGCGGCGCCGAAGCCCGGCAGGTCACCGGCCTGGAGACGAGAGAGGACGCCGCCGTCGACGTCCTTCAGGTGGATGTGGGTGACCCGCTCGCCCAGGACCGTGAGCATCGAGACAGGGTCGCCGCCGCCGACGATGAGATGCCCGACGTCCAGGCAGATACCAACGAGGTCAGCGTTGGTGGAACCGACGAACCGCCCCACCTCGGCCGGCGTCTCGACGAACGTGCCGGCATGCGGATGGAAGACCGTCCGGTGCCCGAGGTCGCGGGCTTCACGGGCGATCGCCTCGATTACTTCCACCAGCCCTGCCCAGCCATCCTCGGTGAGGGTCGGGGTGCCGGACGTGCTCGCGCGACCGGCACGCTCCTCGCGACCGGGTGACGAGTCAAGGGCGAGGCAGAGCACCTCGCCACCCGCGTCGTGCAACAGCCGGAGCCGTTCACGCCCGACCGCCAGCGCATCGTCGGTCGGGCCGTCCATCGTGGCCCGCAGCGATGCATAGACCTCGGCCAGCCGCAGGTTACGCTCGGCAAGGGCCGTTCGGAGCGCGTGGCCCTCCGGGAAGCCGAGCCCGAGCTGCGTCCCCTCGTACCCGATCCGTGCGATCTCGTCGAGGATCGTGGCGGGCTCCGTGCCATGGCGGAGATCCACGATGTCGACGTTGTTCCACAGGATCGGTACGGCACCGATCGACGCGCTGGACAGGGCGTCCCCGGCGCGACGGAGGAGCGGCCCGGCGCGCTGGGCCGTCGAACTTGCCGTCAGCGCATTCATCGGTGCTGCTCCTCGGCCACGCCGGCCGCCCACCGTGCGCGCTGCTCGGGGTGATGCTCAGGGCTCGGCGCGTCCCACCAGCCCGTCTTGTCCGGGCCTGCGGTCTCGAGGTCGCGGTCGACCCGCACGTGGACGAGCGATGGTCCGCCAGACGCCAGGGCCCGCTCGACTGCCGGTCGGACGCAATCCGGGTCATCGACGGTCTCCGCCGGCAACCCGAACGCCCGCCCGATGGCCGCGTAGTCGGGCGAGTAGACCGAGCCGTCGGGGGTCAGAAAGTCGGTCCACGCGGCGCGCCCGAAGCATGCCTCCTGGCCGCCCTTGATGCTCATCCAGCCTGAGTTGTCGAGGACCACGGCACAGACCGGGATGCCGGCAAGGACCGTCGTCTGGAGCTCCTGCATCGACTGGAGGAAGCTGCCGTCACCCGAGATCGACACGACCTGTCGGCCGGGCTGGGCCAACTGCGCACCGATCGCGGCGGGCAGCTCGAAGCCCATCGTGGAGAAGCCGCCAGACGTCAGGTGGGTGCGCGGCTGACGGGTCACCCAGCGCTGTTTCACCACGCCTTGCGGCAGGCCGGCGCCCGTCACCACGATCGCGTCGTCGTGGGTCGCCGCCTGGACCTCGCGGACGGCACGGGCCATCGTCATCGGCGTCGCCTTCGATCCCGACTTGCGCTCGACCTGAACGAACCAGGTGGCCTTGCGTCGGGCGATCTCCTCGGCGTACTCGGCGCGCCGGTCGGCGGTCAGGTCATGGGCCGGTCCGAGGGCCGTGAGGAGATCCGCCAGTCCGGCCTTGGCGTCGCCGACGAGCGGGACCTCGACCGGGTAGTTCTTGCCGATCTCGCGTGGGTCGATGTCGAGCTGGATGAGCTTCGACGGCGGTATGCCGAAGGTGACCCCAGCCCGGTAGGAGGACGCCGACCAGTCCGTGAAGCGATTGCCGACCGAAAGGAGCACGTCGGCCCGGACCGCCAGTTCGTTGCCACACGACGTCGCCGTGTCGCCGATCGTCAGCCCCGCCAGGGGGTGCGTCTCGTCGATGGCGCCCTTGCCGTTCCATGTCGTCACGACCGGCGCGCCGAGGCGTTCGGCGAGCGCCGTGATCTCGGGGCTCGCCTCGGCGCCGATCGCGCCGCCGCCGGCGACGATGACCGGGCGACGCGCGTCGCGCAGCAGGGCCGCCGCCCGCTCGATGTCATCGGCCGGCGGCCGGACTCGACCGCGCGCCTCGCGCCGCTCCGGGTCGGGCAGTTCGACATCGGCGCTGTCGGCCTGGACGTCCATCGGGAGGTCGAGCAGGATCGGTCCCGGCCGGCCGGATAGCATCTGGTTCCAGGCACGATGGAGGACGAATGGGAGCTCATCGACGCGGGACGGTTGCCACCATTCCTTGACGACAGGCTCAAAGATCCGCGGGTTGTCGGCCCCGTGTCGTCGGTCGAACTCCTGGAGGATCCCCGCCCCTCGCATGTATGTGTGCGCGGACCCGGTCATGAGCGCCACCGCGGTCGAGTCGACGTACGCGGTCGCCATGCCGACGACCGTATTCGTCGCCCCGGGGCCGATGCTCGTAAACGCGAGGATAGGCTGGCCCGTCGCTCGATAGAAGCCATCCGCCAGGTGCACGGCCGACTGCTCGTGCATGACCTGGATGGTCCGGATGCTGTCCCGGCGGTCGAGGAGGGCATCGGTCAAGGCCCAGCTTCCGTGGCCTGGGATCCCGGCCCCGATCGGGACGCCCTGACGCACGAGATACTCGACCACTATCTGGGCCCCGGACAGCCGCTGGGACGCCCTTGACTCGGACAACGCCCCTCCTTGCGAAAGCCGCGTAATCGATTACCCTGAAGTTGCGGAACGATAGCACGACGACGCATCCCCTTGTCAACGTTCGGGTCGAGGAGGAAGGTCACATGGACAGGGTCATCGACGAGGTCCGAACGCCACTGGCGGACAGCCCGCTCGGACGCACCATCACCTCGACGGCGACGGACATCTGGAACGACTCGTGCGCAGTCGACGAGCTTGAGTACGCGATCTCCTATGGAGCGGTCGGCGCGACAGCCAACCCGACGATCGTCGCCGATGTGTGGAGGGGGGATCCGGCCGGCTGGCGTGCCCGCGTCCGCGCGTTGGCCGCCGAACGTCCCGACGCCACCGAGGTCGACCTCGCATGGGCCGTCGTGGAGGAGATGTCGCTGCGGGCTGCGCCCCTGTTGTTGCCCGCCTTCGAGTCGTCGGGAGGTCGTCAGGGTCGGCTCTCGATGCAGACCGACCCGACCCTGTATCGGTCATTCGAACGGATGCTGAGCCAGGGCGGCCATTTCGACAGCCTCGCACCAAACATCATCGTGAAGTTCCCCGCCACCTCGGTCGGCATCAGGGTCATGGAGGAGGCCACGTACCTCGGCGTCAGCGTCAACGCAACGGTCTCGTTCAGCGTGGCTCAGGCTGTCGCCGCCGGCGAGGCCGTGGAGCGCGGGCTGCGCCGCCGGGAAGCCGATGGCCTGCCGGTCGACCGGATGGGGCCGGTCATCACGCTGATGATGGGTCGGATCGAGGACTGGCTGCACGTTCAGCTTGGGCGCGACGGGATCGTCGCCGACCCCGCCGCCCTGCCGTGGTCAGGCGTAGCGGTATTCAAACGGGCCGTCGCCGAGTTCGCGGACCGGGGGTTGCGAGCGCGACCGCTCGGAGCGGCCATCCGCCATCACCTCCACTGGTCCGAGCTCATCGGCGGGGATGTCGTCATCACATTGCCGGCCGTCTGGCAGCGTCGGTTCAATGCGTCCGCCGTCGAGGTGCGGCCACGGATGGACGACCCGGTGCCACCCGCGATGCTCGACGAGCTGCGCCGGCGGTTCCCCGATTTTGTCCGGGCCTACGAGCCGGACGGTCTCGGCGTGGACGAGTTCGACACGTTCGGTCCGACGGTCACGACCCTGCGTGCGTTCATCGGCTCGTATCATGAGTTGCTCCACCAGGTGACAGACGCCATGCTCCCGAACCCCGACGGACGAACCGGTTCGTGACCGGGCCACTCATCCACCCGACCGCCCTCCCGAACGATCTGTCGCCTGACCGCCTTCGGCTTCGGCCGGCCGCCAACGGGAGCGTGGCGGTCGATGCGGGGATCGCCGGCTGGCGTTACCTCGCGTTCCGGACGGTGATGCTCGCGAGCGGCGACTCGATCGAGGTCGGTGACGGGGACCACGAAACAGCGATCGTGAGCCTCTTCGGTGGCGACCTCAGCGTCGCGCGCCCTGGCACGGCGGACGAGATCCTGCGCGGCCGACCGACGGTCTTCGACGGCCTGCCGTCGGCGTACTACCTGCCCGCTGGGCGGACGGCGACGATCGCTGCATCGACACCCGGATCGGACACCACCATCGCCATCGCGACGGCCCCGAGCCGACCACGGATCTCGGCCGACCTCCGACCGATGTCGATCGGGCGGGACGACGTCCGCGTGGAGGTCCGCGGCGCCGGGCGCGCGACCCGCCAGATCAACCACATCATCGCGCCCGATTTCCCGGCCGACCGGCTGCTGCTCGTCGAGGTGCTGACGCCGGCCGGCAATTGGTCGAGCTGGCCGCCCCATAAGCACGATATCGACGACATGCCGAACGAGGCCGTCCTCGAGGAGGTCTACCACTATCGGTTCCGCCGGCCAGAGGCGTGGGCGGTCCAGCGCGTGTACCGGCCAGCCGGTGGGCCGCTCGGGCCGGCCCGCGATGCGATCTTCGCCGTGTGCGACGGTGAGATCGTGATGGTCACCGACGGCTACCACCCGTTCGCCGCGACCGACGCCGATGACGCGTATTACCTGAATGTTCTGGCCGGCGACCGGCGGACGATGGCCTGTTCGTTCGATCCCGCACTCGACGATGTCCGGGAGCGCTGGGCGTCCATGACCCCCGACCCGAGGGTGCCGTTCGGCGAGTCCGCCAGCTGAGGCGCCCGACCGATCCGGACCAACCGCCCGATCAGACGGCGCCGTCGCCGGAGGAGATCGAACTCGAGGGCGCGTTCAGGCATCGCCAGCGCACGACGACGCTCGGCGGCGGCCAGGCCGTGGTCGGCCGCCTGCAACGCCCCGACGAGGTCGCCGAGCCGGTGTTCGCGCAGCTTGGCAAGCTCGATCCAGGCGACGACGGTGGTCCGGCCCGGTCCGGCGGCGAGGCCACTCCACGCCTCGGCCGAGGCACGATACCGACCCAGCCGGCGGAGCAGGTGAGCCCTGTCCAGTGCCACCCGCTGAGCGTCCCAGGTCGCCGCGAACGCCGCCGTCCGGTGCCAGCTCGACGGTCCGTGGCCGGCCGGTCGTGGCGGTCCGCCGAAGTCCGCGCGGGCACGCGGCGACCACCATGGAACGACGGGTACTCGCGGATCCGGCTTGGTCGGTGCGACGATCGTGCTCGTCCGCGGCTCGAGGTGTGCCCCGTCCGCACGTTCCAGGATCTCGTCCAGGCAGCCGAGGGCCTCTTCGTGCCGTTGCGACCGAGCGAACGCGCGCGCGAGTCCGGCAACATCGCCGATGGGGGCCGTGCGGCGGGCCGCAGGCGTCGTGTAGCCGCCGTCCAGCAGGGCGACCAGACGGGCGAGAGAGCGGACGTCCTCGTCGTTGTGGCGAACCACGGCGGCCAGCGGCTCGGCCGGGCCGCCACGCAGGAAACCAAGGTACCGACCCGGGATCTCCCAACCGTCGACGTCGTCGTGGCGCTCCACCCCGAGCAGGGACCGTTCGACGGTCTGCAGCCGTGCGTCCGCCATGCGGTGCCGGAACAGGCGCCGCACGATCGGGAGCAGGTCCAGGTGGCCGTCATGGACCGGGGCCGGCCTGCGGGCCATTCGGTAGCGGGTCACGAGCAGCGGCCAGTCGAAGCCCCGGCCGTTGTAGGTCACGAGCCACGCCTTGGGCGGGATGTGGCGGGCGAGTTCATGGAGCAAGGCGCCCTCATCCGCGTGGTCCGGCAGCAGCAACTGGACCTGCCGGAACGCGTGGCCCTCCCACCAGCCAAGGCCGATCAGGAACGCCACCGTCCCCGTGGCGGTCGCGAGCCCGGTGGTCTCCGTGTCCAGGCAGACCAGCGGTCTGTCCGGTGGTGGCAGGCCCGGCAGTCCCGCCAGGCGCTTGCGGTCCACCGGAATCTCTCGCGCGCGGCCCTCGACCCGCACGAACCGACCGGTCTGACTCTCCACGATCTCGCCCTCGAGGGTCGCGGCGAGCCGCTCGGCAAGGTCCATGCCGGGGATCGGCGCGTGGGGCAGGGGACCGGTCGGATCGATCGCGTTCGTTGTCCGGATGGAAGCCCGGAATCGCTCGAGGCGGCGAGCCAGCTCCGTGGGCGGCCGTGCCAGCGGGGCGGTCACGTGGATGTCGCCAACGCACGAGGCGCCCTGGCGGGGCCGGCACTTCGGCCGGCACTCGCACCGAGCTCGTGCAGCAGGCGGATGGCAAGTGCGCGGGCATCCATTCCCGGCTCGAGCCGCGGACCCGTGCATGCTGGACAGCCGCCGTCGCAGCCGCAGCCCGCGATGAGGTTCGCCGCTCCGGCCAGCAGCTCATCATGCCGCTCCCACAGGCGCGCTGCCAGACCGATCCCGCCGGGCACCGCCTCGTACAGGTAGATCGTCGGTTGCTCCGCATGTGGCGAGCGGACCTGCGTGACGAGGCCCAGATCGCGCGGATCCACCATGAGCAGGACCGCGGCGATGGTCTGGATGGCTCGGCCGGCACCCAGCAGGGCGACGTCGAGATCGTCGCGGCGCCAGTGGTCGCGGACGCGGTCCGCGGTCAGCCAGTAGGCGGTGGTCTGAAGTTCCAGCTCGGGTAGATCGATCGGGCCCCAGCCGACATTCTCGTCGGTCAGGAAACGGAGCTTCTTGAACAGCGTCACAAGACTCGCCACCATGACCTCGCCGTGGCGCCGAACGCCGCCGGTTGCTTCGGCCTCGGCGAAGACGTCCAGCGGTTTGAGCGTCACCGCGCGGTTCGCGTAGGTGTAGTGATCGACGTCCACCCGGTGCACATAGGCCTTGCGCTCACCCCATTCCAGGCGGTCGACGTGGTACTGGACGGACTCGTGGATGTAGATCGCCCGTTCATGGACGAGGACCTGGGCGCTGAACAGGTCCACCTCACCCAGTACGCGCGGCCGGTCCGGGCTCGTGTCGATGATCACGACGTTCTCCGGTGCCGCGGTCCGCAGCGAGATCTCCGACGCAGGAAAGTTCTCGCTGGACCAGTACCAGCGGCCGTCCCCTGCCTGGCGGACGTGGTTTTCCTCCGCGAGGAAGGCGAGCAGGTCGTCCGCGGGTCCCGGTCCGAAGACCTCGCCGGGATCGAATGGCAGCTCGAATGTGGCCGCGCGGAGATGAGCCAGCAGGACGTGCAGGTTGTCCGGGTCGAGGCGCGCCTCCTCCGGGGCGCCATCCAGCAGGAACTCGGGGTGATGGATGACGTACTGATCCACCGGGGCGCCGGACGCCACGAGGATGGCCACGCTCGTCCCGAGGCGCCGGCCGGCCCGGCCGAACTGCTGCCAGGTCGCCGCTACGGATCCCGGATAGCCGGCCAGGATGGCGACGTCCAGTCGCCCGATGTCCACCCCGAGTTCCAGCGCATTCGTGGCGACCACGCCGAGGATCTCGCCGTCGCGGAGGCCATGCTCGATGGCCCGCCGCTCCGTGGGCAGATAGCCGCCGCGATAGCCCCGAACGCGGTTGCGTGGACCGTAGTTCTCGCGCAGGGATTCACGAAGGCCGGTCAGCAGCAGTTCCACGGCGACGCGCGACCGACCGAACACGATCGTCTGGCGCCCGGCCCGCAGAAACGGCAGCGCCCAGCGCTGTGCGAGCGTCACCGCCGACGACCGCGCGCCGCTCGCTCGTTCCAGTATCGGCGGATCCACCAGCAGCACGTGCCGCACCCCAGCCGGCGCCCCGTTCCTGTCCACCAGGCGCGCCGGGCGACCGGTCAGCATCGCGGCCAGCTCGCCGGGATTCCCGATGGTGGCCGAGCAGCACACGATGAGCGGCCGGCTGCCGTAGTGGGCGCAGATCCGCAGGAGCCGGCGCAGGACGTTGGCGACATGCCCTCCGAACACGCCGCGGTAGGTATGCAGCTCGTCGATGACGATGAGCTTGAGCTGCTCGAACAGCTGAAACCACTTGGTGTGGTGGGGCAGGATCGCGGAATGCAGCATGTCCGGGTTGGTCACCACGATCTGGCCAGCGGCACGTACCGCCGAACGGATCGGAGCCGGCGTGTCCCCGTCGTAGGTCGAGGTGATGATCGAGAGGCCAGCTGCCGCCGACAGCGCGCCGAATTCCGTGACTTGGTCCTGCCCGAGTGCCTTGGTCGGGAAGAGGAACAGGGCCCTCGAGGCCGGATCCTCGGCGATGGCCTGCAGGGCGGGCAGGGCGTAGCACAGGGACTTGCCCGAAGCGGTGGGCGTCACGACCACGACATCCTGCCCGGCGTGGATCGCTTCGATGGCTTCCGCCTGGTGGACATACAACTCATGGATCCCGCGCGACGCCAGGCCGGTCACGATCCGTGGGTCCAGCCACCCAGGCATCGGGGCATGAACGGCGTCCCGGGCGGGGATGATCTCGTGGTGGACCACGCCGCGCGCCAGCGATGGTTCCGCAAGCAGGTCCGTGAGGACCGAGGCAGGATCGGCCGGGGCGTAGGTGCGCATGGCCTGCTGTCCTCATCAAGGTGAATCGAACGAATGTTCGGAATGGCTGAGAGTCTAGCCGCAGGCTGGCGCGCTCGTGCGACAGCTCGTCTGTCACGACCTCAGGTTGACATGCCTCCTGAACGTAGCTACGCTCGCCGCCATGTCCCGCTGGTCAGCCCCCGACTTCGTCGACGACGCCCCCGACCAGGATCCCGGTGCGCCCGTAAACGGAGCGCCAGGGATGACCGTCGCGGCCGATCTCGCCGGCCTGTCCATCGCGGGCATCACCCGCCGACGGATGACCATCCTCACGAGCGTATTGCTGGCATCCCTCATCGTCGTTGCATTCGTACGCCAGGTCGGGGAGGCCGCCGACGCCACGACGCGGGCCGAGCACATCGCGTCCGCGAACGCAGCGATGCGCATCGAGGTCGCCGGTCTCGAGCGCGAGCTCGACCTCATCGGCCGCCAGCGCTACATCGAACAGCAGGCGCGCGCCTACGGCCTCGGGACGTCGCGTGAGGTCCCGTTCACGCTGGCCGCCGATGCCCCACCATTGCCCGCTGACGCACCGGGTTCGGCCGCGGTCCGGGTCGGTGCCTCGATCGACGCCGTCACCCCGCTCGAACGCTGGCTGACGGTCCTCTTCGGACCGGACTCCTAGGCCTGCCGCGTCGGTCGATTCGAACGAACTCAAGTCGTCTGGTCGGACAGTCCTGCACGACCACAGCCGGAAAGAAGCTGATTCGGCGCCGCTGATGGGCACGCCGTCACCTATCCTGTCATCCCGACGCTTTTGCGCCGGTCGAGGGAGGCCACGGCGCCGATGTTCGATATCCCCGTTGAAGACTTCGTCTTCGTCGTCTGTGCGCTGGTCGGCGGCGGTCTGCTGTTGATCACCGTCCTGGTCGATGATATCCTCGGCGCCGTATTCAACCTCGACGTCGGCGGTGTCAGCCTGATGCCGCTGCTGCTCTCGTTCGTGTCCATGTTCGGGGTCGGCGGGCTGTTCGCGACCCAGATCCTCGACGTGCACGGCGGCCAGGCGGCCGCCTGGGGCGGTGGGTTCGGTCTGGCCGGTCTCGGCATCGCCTTCACACTTTTCAGCACCCTGCGCCGTGCGGAGGCGGATGAACCGTTCTCGACGCGCGATCTGATCGGACACGAGGCGTACGTCCAGATCGGCATCCCGGCCGGTCGCCAGGGGAGCGTCCTGGTCAAGGCCGAGGGTCAGACGCATGAATTCAGCGCAACGGCGTCGATGGACATCGCATCCGGGACGGTCGCCCGCGTCACGGGCGTCGGGGGAACCGGGCTCATCGTGGAACCAATGACTCCGCCCGCTGCGGCAGTGACGACGAACGAGGGAGGCACGGATGTTTGACCAGCTGTTCGATTTCATCGGCGGCGGGGTGGTCCCGATCTTCCTGATCATCATCGTCGTGGTCCTGATCGTCAGTTACATCGGCAGCCGCTACAAGGTGGCCGGAGCCAACGAGGCCCTCGTGGTCAGCGGCCAGCGCGACCGCTCGCCGGACGGCCAGAAGAACCTCAAGGTGGTACGTGGCGGCGGGGTCATCGTGCTGCCCCTCGTTCACAAGGTCGGCAAGCTCAAGCTGACCGCTCGCCAGATCAACGTGAATCTGGCTGACGCGGTCACCCGCCAGGGCATCAAGGTCGCGGTCCAGGGCGTGGCCACGTTCAAGATCGGGGCGGACGACGAGTCCATCCGTAACGCTGCGGAACGATTCCTCGAGTCGCAGGAGGAGGCGGTCGATTCTATCGTCAAGAATGTCCTTGAAGGCTCGCTCCGATCGATCGTCGGCACGCTGACGGTCGAGGAGCTCAACCTTGACCGGATGAAGTTCCAGCAGGCCGTCCAGGACGCTGCCAAGGGTGACCTCGCCACATCCGGCCTCCAGATCGACTCGTTCACGATCCAGGCGATTCGCGACGAGTCCGGCTACATGGAGCTGATCGGTCAACAGGAGACCGCCCGCCGTGAGCGGGACGCGCGGATAGCCAAGGCGTCCGCGGACCAGGAAGCCGCGGTCCGCGAGGCCGAGGCGGAGCAGATCAAGATCAACGCTGCCCGCGACGTGGCCCTGCGCCGCGCGGAAACCGAGACCCAGACCGCCGCGGCCCAGGCACGGGCTGCCCAGGCTGGACCTCTGGCCGAGGCCGAGGCGACCCAGGAGGTCACCCGCAAACAGACCGAACTCGCGGGGCTCGAAGCCGCGCGCAAGGAGCAGGAGCTCATCGCGACGATCGTCCGACCGGCAGAGGCCGAGGCCGCGGCCCAGATCCGGCGGGCCGAGGGAGCGAAAGGCGCCGCGATCGCCCACGCCCAAGGGGAGGCGGAGCGGGTGAAGCTCGCCGGCGAGGCCCAGGCCCGCGTGGTCGAGGTGACCGCTGAAGCGGTGGCCATGCAGACGACCCTCGAGGGCAACGCCGAGGCCGGAATCGTGCTGTCCAAGGGTGAGGCGGAGGCAAGAGCCCTTGCCCTGCGCGCCGACGCCTACCGCCAGTTCAACGAGGCGGCGATCATCCAGACCGTGCTGTCCATGCTGCCGGACATCGTCCGCGCGGCCGCCGAGCCGATGGCCAATATCGATCATCTGACGGTCCTCTCGAACGACGGGGCGTCGGACCTCGTGCGGAACGTGACCCGGACCGTCGCCGAGGCCGGCGCCACGGTCAAGGGCCTGACCGGGATCGATATCCCGGACCTGATCAACCAGGCGATGGGTACGGCCGGCGGTGGCGGAGGCACGACCGGCGGCGGTAGTGGTGGCGGTGCGCGCGGCGATCGACCGCGACCCTCGGGCGGGCCGTCTGGCAGCGGTGGCACGGGCGGCAGGAGCACGACCAATGGCGGCACGACTGCCTCGTCTGGCGGCTCGATACCCGCCCCCGCGTCAACGCCACCATCGACACCGTCCTCAGCGTCGTCATCGGCCGCAGGCGCGGCCGACGGCACCGCGGTCGGATCGAACGGCGGCACGACACCGCCGCGGTTCGCCACCCCTGAGGCGGTCGACGCCGCCATCACGGATGCGGAGCGGGCCGTTCGGGCCGCGGCCGCGAAACCCACCCCGACGTCAGACACGGCCGCGGGTCCGCCACGACCGGCGCGCTCGGCAGGCGCCGCCAGCGCGGACATCACGCGCGCGACGACGATCGACGATGCGGCCACCCGACTCGCAACGGATCTGCGCTCCGTCCCCGGGATCGAGCGCTTCGCTTCGGTCCGCCTCGCCGAACTGGATCGTGCGGGTCCCAGGCCCCTGCGCACGATGTGGCGAGTCGTCCGCGAGCAGCTCGATGAGCGCTACGGCCAGCTGACGATCGGCGAACTGATCGACCGCTACGGCAGTACCGGCCGAACCAGCTGAGCGGTCAGTGAACGTGACCGATGGCCTGGCGAGTGACGGCGAGTTTGCCCGCCTGCTCGCCGAAAACCAGCGCTACACGGACGCGTTCGACCGCTCGGCCCTGACGGCAGCGCCACTCAGCGGGATCGCCATCGTGGCATGCATGGATGCCCGGCTCGATGTCGAGGAGACGCTGGGCCTCCGGACCGGTGATGCGCACATCATCCGCAATGCCGGCGGGCTTGTCACGGACGACGTGATCCGTTCGCTCATCGTCAGCCAGCAACTCCTCGGAACGGACCAGATCGTGCTCATCCAGCACACCGGTTGCGGCCTGCACAATGCCGACGAAGACGA
Organism: Chloroflexota bacterium; assembly: GCA_031407755.1. GTDB lineage: Bacteria > Chloroflexota > Limnocylindria > Limnocylindrales > CSP1-4 > SPCO01. The sequence goes on from JANOIS010000033.1 coordinate 25,597, forward strand.
CATCCGCGAGCGCGTGGCCGCGACTGCGGGCGTCACCCGCGACGACGTGCCCATCGTGTTCGGCAGTTTTACGGATCTCGCGGCGAGCGTGCGGGATCAGGTCGCGATCCTGCGCTCGCACCAGCTCCTGCGCCGCGTGCCAGTCCATGGCCTGGTGTTCGACGTCTCGACGGGCCGCCTGCACGAGGTGACCTGATCGTTCCGGGTTCGCCCCGCGATACGGCTGCAAGGCGGCTTGCCCCCGTTGCGACGCTGAGGCGAGTGACGGACGGACTACCCTCGGCCGGGGCATGATCCAACGAGGGACGACCAGACCATGAAGTGGAAACGCAATACCGGTTTCGATCGTATCGAGGATCGGCGCGGCCAGAGCGGTGGGGGCGGTGGCGGCTTCGGTGGCATGCTCGGCGGTGGCGGAGACGGCGGAGGCCTACCGTTTCCGATCCCCGGTGGCAAGGCTGGCGGCGGGATCGGCGGGATCATCATCGTCGTGGTCATCTTCCTGCTGACCAGCGGCATCCTTGGCGGCGGCTCGGGGCTCTCGGGCGGTGGTGGCGAGCCGGGCGGCACCCTGAACCCACAGAGCGATACCGACCAGCAGCTGGGCTCCATCGTCGAATCGATCGAGACGTTCTGGGCGGCCGAGTTCCAGGCCGCGGGCCGGGATTATCCGGAGACCAAGCTCGTCCTGTTCGAGCAATCGACCCAGTCGGCCTGCGGTCCGGCATCGTCAGCCACCGGGCCGTTCTATTGCCCCGCCGACCAGAAGATCTACCTGGACCTCGCCTTCTTCGACGAGCTCAAGTCGCGCTTCGGGGCGAAGGGCGGCGATACCGCGATGGCCTACGTGGTCGCCCACGAGTACGGCCATCACGTCCAGACGGCCCTCGGGGTCTCCCAGTTCGTGCAGGACCAGACCCAGCAGGATCCATCCCGCCAGAACGAGCTGTCCGTCCTCCAGGAACTCCAGGCAGACTGCCTGGCCGGAGTGTGGATCAAGTCCGAGCAGGCCAACCTGGAGGCCGGAGACATCGATGAAGCGCTCAGCGCAGCATCGGCGGTCGGTGACGACCGGATCCAGGAGTCAACGACCGGCCGGGTGAACCCGGAGAACTGGACGCACGGCTCCGCCGAGCAGCGATCCAAGTGGTTCACGACCGGCTACACCAGCGGCGTGACCGACGACTGCGACACGTTCGCCGCGTAACCGTCAGACGCAGCCGGGCGGCACCTCCGCGGTGGGTCGGTACGTTAGCGCGTGATCGTTGGCCGTGGCCGTGATCACGGGTTCCGGATCCGTCACGAGCACGATCGACAACTCGATGACCTCGCCGGCCCCGATGATGGCCTTCCACGGCGGTGGCACGTAACCGATCGGGCCGTCCGGGACATCGGTCCGCCACTCCACGTCGTTGAGACGGCCAAGCCACTCGATACCGCAGTGCACGGACATCCGAAACGGCATCTCGAAGCCCGGCTCCAGAAACGACCCCGGCTCCAGCACATGCGGTTCCGGGGTGGAGGTATCCGGATGCACCTGCGACGGATCGGCGACCGATCCGGGCCGCGACAGGTCCACGTCCACGATGGTCCGCTCCTCGGGGACACCGCCCGGCGGGTCTTCGGCGCCCAACTGGATCGCGAACGGCCCGGAAGGTAGCCTTGCCCGGTCCAGGGCCACGACATACGCGTGCGGATTGGCGTCGGCCGTACAGCCGCCGCCCGGTTGATCGACCAGCACGATGGTCGCGTGGACCAGCGCCGCGTCCGGCCGGACCACCACGTCGTCCAGTCGGATGCCCGGGCAGCTCGAGCCATAGACGGCCCCGAACCAGATCGCGACCTCCGACTCGAAATCGATCGGGGGCGGCGCCTCGGATACGCCGATCTCCCGCCATAGCCGCTCGTACGAGGCCTGATCCCACGCGACGCCGGTGCGGTACGGCAGTCCGAGGGCCATTTGGTCGAGCACGAGTCGCCACCCGTCACCGGCCAGCGGCTGGGTCCCGGTACCGGAACAGCCGCCGGATCGACGCCATCGATGCAGACGCGCTCGCCGGCGAACCTCGATTCGACGGCATTGATCCGCTCGGCCGTCAGGACGCCGACGCCGACTGTCACTACGCCCTTCGTGATGGAGACCCCTGTGCTCATCGAGAAGAGCGGCGCGATCTCCTCGATCACGCGTCCCTGGAGCGCCTCCAGGTCGGACTTCACCCAGTCGACCTCGACGGCGACGACACCGACGCCGGGAAAGAGCTGCTCCAGTTCTGCCTGCCGAGCGTCGGCATCCACGCTGAAGGCGAGCGTGATCCAGCCAAGATGGTCCCGATCGAGCCACAGGTCCTCGAACCCCGGCTGGCCGGCGGCCCATGCTCGGACCTCCTCGGTCGGCTGTTCGTTCGCGACATAGATCGGCGAGTCGCGGTATCGATCAGCAGGCGCGCTGATGCTCGGGACATCCTCGCAGCGCGGGATCGACCCCGCGGAGACCGGTGATGCGCTCGGCACCGCGTTCGGCGACGCGCCTGGATCGGTCGAGCCGCCGAGGTTTCCCGATAGGCCAGCCCACAGCCCGACGGCGGATACGGCCAGGGCCACGACCAGGATCCCCGCCATCGCGGGCCCACGCAGTGTGGTCGTGACGACCGTGGGCTGCGCCATCGCGGGTCGACTCGCCGAGCGCGCTATCCGATCCCACTCAGCAAGGATCCGGTCAGCGTTGGAGCGGTCCATCAGGCAACCTCCAGCTTGTCGCGGGCGCGGCTGACCGCCGCCCGCAAGGCGCCGGCCGATGTCGAGAGGATCAGTGCGGCGTCCGCGTAGGACAGGCCCTCGATGGCCGTCAACACCAACGCGCTGCGTTCAAGCGGCGACAAGGTGCCCATGGCTCGCTGCACGTCGAGCCACCTGGCCATTACCGACTCATCGTTCCATTCGGACCGCAGGGCCGTCGGCCCACGTCTCCGCAGTGCTCGGAAGCGGTCCGTCGCCAGCCTCCGCGCCGTGACCAGCAGCCAGGCTCGAAGGGGTCGGTCCCAGTCGATCCTCGCTCGGTGGTTCCACAGCCGCAGGTAGGACTCCTGGGCAATGTCCTCGGCCGCCGCCCAGTCGTTCGTCCACGCCAGCGCGAGCCGGAATACGTCGTGCCAGTAGTCCTCGAAGGCACGTTGGTAGGCCGATTCGAGCGATGAGGCGATGGCGACGTTCGTGGTCACGCCCTCTTACACGCGCGGCAGGCCAGATTCGCACGAATCGCATCGTGTGCCTTCTGGCCGAGGGGCGCTACAATCCCGAGCCTTGGCAGGGTAGCTCAGTGGCAGAGCAAGCGGCTCATAATCGCTAGGTCACAGGTTCGAATCCTGTCCCTGCTACCAACATTCGGATCCCGCGACGACGGCCTGCGGACACGGCGGGTCGTTTCGATTTCTTCACCGGCTGCTCCGTCGCCATCCGGGTCGGCTGATCGTTCGTAGGGATAGGTGACGGGGGTGACCTCCGTCCGGGGGTGCGTTCGCGCCCCACCGTTATACTCGTGTGCACGTGGCGACGCTCGGTCGTCGTCCGATGTATCCCGGAGGCTCCCACTTGAACCCGAAGTTCTTCCGGAACGGCATCGTCATGCTCGTCCTCGTAGTCGGGACGGCGGCCCTGCTGTTCACCTGGATCTCGACGACCTCGACGCCGCCGACGACCGGCTATTCCAAGTTCCTCGCCGAGGTCGCGGCCGGCGACGTGACGGAGGTCACGCAGCAGGGCACGACCCTGACCGTGAAGAAGGGGTCGGACACGACCTATACGGTCAACGTCCCGACGATCCTGACGAACGTTTATGGCGATATCGTGGCCGCAACTTCGGCTGGCGGGCAGACGGCCGGTCGGGTCGACTTCAACGTGGATCCCGCTCCGGACACCGCCTGGCTCGGACTGCTGCTGACCGCTGTCCTGCCACTGCTCATCATCGGCGGCTTCATCTTCTTCATGATGCGCCAGGCGCAGGGCACCAATAACCAGGCCATGAGCTTCGGCAAGAGTCGGGCGCGCATGTTCCTGGGCAACAAGACCGTCGTCACGTTCAACGACGTGGCCGGCGTCGACGAGGCCAAGATGGAGCTCCAGGAAGTCGTGGAGTTTCTCAAGTTTCCCGAGAAGTTCAACGCGCTCGGTGCGCGCATCCCGCGTGGCGTACTGCTGGTCGGGCCTCCCGGCACCGGCAAGACCCTGATGGCCCGCGCCGTCGCCGGTGAGGCCGGCGTCCCGTTCTTCAGCATCTCGGGGTCCGAGTTCGTCGAGATGTTCGTGGGTGTGGGCGCCAGCCGTGTCCGCGACCTGTTCGACCAGGCAAAGCGGAACAGCCCGTGCATCGTCTTCGTGGACGAGATCGATGCCGTTGGGCGTCAGCGTGGTGCCGGCCTCGGCGGCAGCCATGACGAGCGCGAGCAGACCCTCAACCAGATCCTGGTCGAGATGGACGGCTTTGACACCAACACCAACGTGATCGTGGTCGCCGCGACCAACCGGCCGGATGTCCTCGACCCGGCGCTGCTGCGCCCAGGGCGGTTCGATCGCCAGGTCATCCTCGACAGACCGGATATGCGCGGCCGGACGGAAATCCTCAGGGTCCATATCAAGGGCAAGCCGCTGGACAAGGGATTCGAGGTCGAGGGCGTCGCCCGTCAGTCGCCCGGCTTCTCGGGTGCGGATCTGGCCAACCTCGTCAACGAGGCGGCGATCCTGGCCGCTCGGCGCAACAAGAAGGTCATCGGCATGTCCGAGTTCCAGGAAGCCCTTGAACGGATCGTCGCCGGCCCGGAGCGCAAGTCGCGGGTCATCTCCGACGCGGAGAAGGCCATCATCGCCTACCACGAGGGTGGCCACGCGGTCGTCCAGCGGATCCTGCCCAAGTGTGACCCGGTGAGCAAGGTCACCATCATCAGCCGCGGGATGGCTCTCGGCTACACGATGGCCCTGCCCCAGGAGGACCGCTACCTTCAGTCGAAGACAGAATTCGAGGACAAGATCGCCGGTCTGCTCGCCGGCAACGTGGCGGAGCGCCTGATCTTCGCGGATACGACGACGGGGGCGAGCAACGACATCGAGAAAGCGACCAACCTGGCCCGCCGGATGGTGACCGAGTTCGGGATGAGCGACAAGCTCGGTCCGCTGTCGTTCGGGAAGCGCGACGAGATGGTCTTCCTGGGTCGCTCCATGGGCGAGCAACGCGACTACAGCGACGAGGTCGCGCGGACGATCGACGAAGAGGTCCGGGTCATCATCGACAAGGCGTACGAACGGGCGACGGATGTTCTGACACTCCACCGCGACAAGCTGGTGGCCCTGGCCGAGCGGCTCGTCGCCGACGAAACGGTGGATGCCGAGACTTTCGAGACATTCTTTACGGATCTGCCGCCCAAGCAGAACACGCACGGGGCCCCGACGATCGTCGGCCCTGGCCAGCCGATCGCCGAGCCGAACCCCCAGCCAGCCTGATCAGGGCGATGCCGGACCGGACCGCTACCGCCCCCTCGCTGGAACAACACCTCGACGAGACCCTCGATGCTCGCCTCGAGAGCTACCTCGAATTCCTGCGCTTTCCGAGCATCTCGGCGCTGCCGCAGCACGCACCAGATGTCCGGCGTGCCGCCGCGTGGCTGGCGGAGGCCCTCCGGACGGCCGGCCTGGAGCATGTCGAGGTGTCCGAGACCGGCGGCCACCCGGTCGTCTACGCCGACTGGCTGCATGCCGAGGGCGCCCCGACGGTCCTGGTGTATGGCCACTACGACGTCCAACCGGTGGATCCGCTGGAGCTGTGGACGTCGCCGCCGTTCGAGCCGGTCATCCGCGACGGCCGGATGCTGGGTCGCGGCGCCGCCGATGACAAGGGCCAGATCCACGCCCACGTGATGGCCGCCGCAGCGCTGCTGGCGACATGCGGCGCGTTCCCGATCAATGTCCGCTACGTCTTCGAGGGCGAGGAGGAGAGTTCATCCGTCCACCTGGCCGCGTGGCTCGAGGCCAACCGGGAGCGCCTCGCCGCCGACGTGGCGATCATCAGCGACACCGGATTCTTCGAGGGCAACCTCCCGGCCATCACGGTCAGCCTGCGCGGGCTGATGTATGCCCAGATCGATGTCGTGCTCTCGCCGGTCGATCTGCACTCCGGCGGCTACGGTGGTGCGGTCCACAATCCGGCCATCGCCCTGGCCCAGATCATCGCCGCCCTCAAGGGCCCTGACGGCCGCATCCGGATCCCGGGCTTTTACGATGCGGTGGTCGCCCTGACGGACGCGGAGGGGGCGGCTCTCGCCGCGCTGCCGTTCGACGAGGAGGCGTACCGGGTCGCAACGGGCGTCTCGGCCCTCGTCGGCGAGGTCGGCTACTCGACGCTGGAACGTCGCGCCACGCGCCCCACACTCGACGTCAACGGGATCTGGGGCGGCTTTCAGGGTGCCGGCTCCAAGACGATCATCCCGGCCCATGCTCACGCCAAGGTGAGTTGCCGGCTCGTGACCGCGCAGGACCCGCTCGATATCTTCACCAGGTTCCAGGCGTTCGTGACCGAGATCGCGCCGCCCGGGGTGACCGTGACGGTCCACGACCTTGGTGGCGGCCGCCCAAGCCTGACCCCGCTCGATCATCCGGTCACCCGGGCCGCCGCTCGTGCGCTCGAGGCGACATTCGGGCAGGCGCCGGTGTACACCCGCGAGGGTGGCTCGATCCCGGTATCGGCCAGCTTCGAATCGATCCTGGGCCTGCCGGTCGTTCTGCTCGGCTTCGCCCAGCCGCACGAAAATGCCCATGCCCCGGACGAGTGGATGGCGCTGGCCAACTACGAGGGTGCGATCCGAGCCATCGTGGCGACCTTCGACGAGATCGCGGCCATCGACCCGGCCAGTGTGGATAGCGTCGGTCCGGGTGGGTGAATCCGTCCTCAGCGAGTGCTACGCTACGGTGGCCGCCGATCGGCTCCCAATGTATGCCTCCGGGGAGGATCTGACCTCGTGACCACCGACTCCAACGCTGCTGCCGCCCCCCCGTCCGAGCGCCCATGGCGTCTCGACACTGACAACGGCAGTATGGTTCCTCGCTCGGCGCTCGATGTCCTCGTGGACCTCAACGAGCGTGTGACGACCGGCCACCTTTCCGAGTACCAACCGGTTCCGCTCGGGTTCACCCCGCTGGACAAGACGATCGGCACGGGTCTTCGCGCGGGCGAGATGATGCTCATCGGTGGGGCGCAGGGCACGGGCAAGACGACGATGGCCCTCCAGATGGCACGCAACATCGCGTCGGGTGGGCAAGCCAACGTGCTGTACCTGTGTTTCGAGCACGATGAGGCCTATCTCATGAACCGGCTCATCGCCATGGAGTCAGCGCTCGCCCATCTGCCGCACAAGACCGGCGCGATCAAGATCCAGGACGTGCGCAAGGAGATCCTGGGCACCTGGACGGCCGAGGGCGCCACCGCCCCGCAGCTGGCCAACAACCCGCGCCTTCGGCCGTCGCTGGATCGGATCGCGCGCTACGGTCAGAACCTGTACCTGCTCCGGGGTTCCCAGACCGCGAGCACGATCGACAACATCCGCAAGCTCGTCCAGCAGCACCGGGAGCTGTCCGGCGATCGGCGGCTTGTCGTCTTCGTCGACTACATGCAGAAGGTGCCACAGATCCCGGAACCGGAGAACGAGGCGGAGAAGGTCACCTACATCGTCAACGGGCTCAAGGACATCGCGCTGTCTGAGGACGTGCCGCTCGTGGCCATCGTGGCCGCGGACAAGGAAGGCCTCAAGGCCTCGCGCCTGCGCAACTTCCACCTGCGCGGATCGTCCGCCATCAACTACGAAGCTGACGTCATCCTGATCATGAACGAGAAGTACCACATCGTGGCCAAGGTCAACATCGAGTTCAACCCCTACCAGGCGCAACGCTTCCGCGACTGGGTCATCGTGTCCGTCGAAAAGAACCGCGGCGGCCAGGACAACGTGGACCTCGAGTTCGAGAAGCACTTCGAGTTCTCCTGCTTCGACCCCAACGGCCGAACGGTGCAGGAGAAACTGATCGAGGAGCGCCTCTACAACGACTAGGCCGCCGGCTGATACGACGCCAGCGCGGCGTTGTCACCCGCACTCCTTGAGGATGCGTGTGTTGAAGAGGTTTCTTGCCACCGCGGTCACGCTCGTGCTCGTGCTCGTGGCTGGCTGCCAGGCGAACGCCACGGATCCCGCGGCCTCGACCGGCGGGGTGACCGAGACGGCCAGCCCGGACCTCCCACCGACACCCGCTCCGACCGTGGTGGCGCTGCCGACCATCGCTCCGCAGGACTTCGCGAGGCTCGTTGCCGGGCGGGTCCGCTACGGACTGGCGGTCGATGCGCAGACGATCCAGCGGTTGCGCGCCGATTCGACGATCCGCGAGGCTTACGGCGCCCTGGTCAGCGCCGAGGAGCAGGCCCTCCTCGACCAGCGGCTGACCGATCAGCCGGCCGTGCTCGAGGGGGTCGAGGCCTACGGGGGTCGCAACCCGCTCGAGTACGCGGGGGTCCACCTCGATCTGGACGGGACCGTCGTCGCCCGGTTCACGGCTCGCCTGGCCATCCACGAGGCGGCCATCCGCGCTGCGGTCAGCCCGCGCGCCAAGCTGACCGTCCGCGGTGCCCGCTGGACGCTCGCCGAGCTCGAGGGCTTCCGGCGCCTGATCGAGACCCAGGACGCCTGGTTCGAGACGGTCGATGCCGACAGCATCGGGCCCGGCGCGGACATCCTCAACAACAGGCTGTATGTGTACATCCAGACGTCCAACGAAGCCGCCCCGCAGGCGATCATCGACCACTTCGATGCCCGTGACTGGATGTATGTCAGGATCGGCGGTCCACGCCCCTGGTATGGCCCGCTTGGTTCGGCCGAGATCACCGTCACCCATGCGAGCGGTGGACCGGCGGTGGGCTATCTGTGCGCCCCGAGGTCCCTGGACAAGGCGGCCGCGGCCGACAGCAATGCCCAGACCGACGTCCACGGCGTGTGCCGCCTCGACTTCCTCCCGACCGTCCGCTACACCATCCGCATCTCGCACTACGGCGGTTCCGGCTGGACTCTGGTCGATGAGGTCGGGATCACGGTCAAGGCCGACACCACTACCCGGGCCGAAGTGCAGCTCGGGCCGTGACGTCGGTTGCGGAGGGACACGCTATCGTGGCGCCATGCACAGCCCCGGCATCTTTCCCGACGTGGTCGAGATCGTGGTCGAGATCCCGCGCGGATCGCGCAACAAGTACGAGTTCGATGAGGAGATCGGCGTTTACCGCCTGGACCGGGTGCTGTCCAGCGCCGTCTTCTACAACTTCGACTATGGCTTCATCGAGGGCACCCGGGCCGGGGACGGCGACCACACCGACGCGCTCCTGATCATCGACGAACCCACCTTCACCGGCTGCCACGTCTGGGCGCGGCCGATCGGCGGGCTCGAGATGCGCGACGAAAAGGGCTTCGACTTCAAGGTCCTGTGCGTTGCGCTCGGCGACGCCCATCAGCAGCACATCGAGCGGCTGGACCAGGTCCGCCCGCATCGGCTGGTGGAGATCGAGCATTTCTTCAACACCTATAAGGCGCTCGAGGAAAAGGACGTCGACGTGGTCGGCTGGCGCGAGTGCGACGCGGCGCTCCAGGTCCTGCGCGATGACCGCGAGGCGTGGCGGCGAGAAACCGCCGGGCGCGACGGGGAAGCGTCGCCGAGAGGACTGGCCGAATCGCGTTGAGACCGCCGCCCGGTCGACGTGGCGACCCATTTGCCGGCATCCCGGGCCGGCGCCTCTTCGTGGCGGTGCCCCTCCCTGACGATGCCGTGGCGACCGTGGCCGAGATCGTCGCCGATGTCCGTGCCCAGGTGCTCCCAACCGGTGGGCGCGACGTGCGCTGGGTGCGCCTCGACGGCCTGCATCTGACCCTTCGATTCCTGGGACCCACGCCGCCCGAGCGCATCGCGCCGACGGTCCGCGCCGTGGAACAGGCGGCGGCAGCAGCAGCCGGACCGATGGATCTGGTGCTCGGAGGCAACGGAACCTTTCCCGACCACGGCCTGCCCCGCGCTATCTGGATGGGCATCACCGAGGGCGCGCACGCGCTCGACTCGCTGGCTGCAAGCGTCGGCGGCACCCTTGAGGCCGTGGGCTGGGCACGGGATGACCGCCCATTTCGGCCGCATCTGACCCTCGCCCGGAGCGACGGTCTGAGCATGGGTCCCCTCGTGGCTGCGCGGCTGGCGGCGGTCATGGGAGAGCGGCGGATCCAGTGTCGCGTGGATCACCTCGGGTTGTTCGAGAGTGTGACCGGCGGCGGTCCGGCTCGGTACGTCCCCGTCGTGCTGGCGAACCTTGGCGCGGCGTCGGCCAAAGGGCACCCCGTGTACCATCAGACCACCCCGGACCCATCCTGACCGGGGTCGCAGGAGTGCCCATATCGCCGTGACGTCCAGTCAGCGCGCCCGACTCATCCTGAGCCTCGGTGTTCTGAATCTCGTTCTCGCGACGATCGCGCTCGGGATCGGTGGGGTCGAGCTTCAACAGCGGGCGGCGGCTTCGGCGAGCGCATCGGGCGCTATCGCGGCCATTCCCACACCGACACCGGCCGTGCCCGACCCGTCCGCCCCCCTTGCGACGCCGGGGCCATCCCTTCCGCCACAACGACCCTCGCCATCGCCGGAACCAAGTTCGTCGGTCGCCGTGCCCGAACCATCGGGCACGCCCGTGTCCAGTCCCAGCGGATCGGTTGGATCACCGGTCGTTTCGTCGAGCCCCGAACCCGTGGCGACGCCGTCGCCGAGCCCGCAGCGGACGACGGCCAGCTCGCCGACCCCGACCGCGACCCCGAGTCCGACCGCCACCCCGACTCCCGCATCGACCGCGCGCCCGACGCCGACGCCAGCCAGGACCGCCACCCCACGTCCGACCGCCACCCCGACTCCCGCCGCCACGCCAGTTCCGGTGAAGACACCGCGACCGACCGCCACCCCGGCGCCGACACCCGCCCCGACACCAGAGCCGCCTGCGCCGGAACCCGATGACGACAACGCCAAGGACAAGCCGCCGTGCCCCACGAAGGGTGGCCCGCCGCCCGGCCACAACAAGACCAGCGACCCGGATGATCGCCCGTGCGGCAAAGACAAGGACAAGGGCAAGGGCAACGGTGGCGACGCCGAGGGTGGCGTGATCCTCATCCTGCCGCTGCTCGGCGGGACCGCTGTCTGGTCCACACGCCCGGAGCGGTTGCGCCGACGCCTCCGCGCGCGCTAGGCTCCCATCCCGGCGCCGTCCCGCCGGCCCACATCGGAGGTCTTCATGGCGTACTCGGATCCGGGTCAGACGAAGTTCGTACTCGACGAATCGCGGATCCCGCGTAACTGGTACAACATCGCCGCTGATCTGCCGGTCGCGCCGTTACCGCCGCTCCATCCAGGAACGCACCAGCCCATCGGCCCGGACGATCTCGCGCCGCTGTTTCCGATGGCGCTCATCGGCCAGGAGGTCTCGGCCGATCGCGACATCGAGATCCCCGAGCCGGTTCGCGACGCCTACCGCCTGTATCGGCCCAGCCCGCTCTATCGCGCCCACCGACTGGAGCGAGCGCTCGATACCCCGGCCCACATCTACTACAAGTACGAAGGCGGAAGCCCGGCCGGCAGCCACAAGCCCAACACCGCGATCCCCCAGGCGTTCTACAACAAGGAAGCGGGTGTCAAGCGCCTGGCGACCGAGACCGGCGCCGGTCAGTGGGGGAGTGCGCTCGCCTTCGCGGGTGCCCTGTTCGGGCTCGAGGTCAAGGTCTACATGGTCCGCGCCAGCTATGACCAGAAGCCGTACCGCCGGATCCTGATGGAAACCTACGGCGCGGAGGTCGTGCCCAGTCCGTCAAGCACGACGAACTACGGTCGGAAGGTGCTGGGTGAGACGCCGGACAGCCCGGGATCCCTGGGGATGGCCATCAGCGAGGCGGTGGAGGACGCGGCGACACGCGACGATACGAAGTACGCCCTCGGGTCCGTGCTCAATCACGTGCTGTTGCACCAGACGGTCATCGGCCAGGAGGCCATCGAGCAGATGGCGATGGCCGGGGAGTCGCCCGATATCGTCATCGGCTGCACGGGCGGCGGGTCCAACTTCGCCGGGCTGACCTTCCCGTTCCTGGGCCGGAATTTCCGTGAGGGCGCCAATCATCGGGTCATCGCCGTCGAGCCGGAGGCGGCCCCCAGCCTCACCCGGGGGGTGTACGCCTACGACTTCGGGGACACGGGACGGATGACGCCGCTGGTGAAGATGCACACCCTGGGCGCCGATTTCATCCCTGAGCCGATCCACGCCGGCGGCCTGCGCTATCACGGCATGGCCCCGCTCGTCAGTCTCCTCAAGGAGCACGGCCACATCGAGGCGCGCAGCGTCCACCAGCGCTCGAGTTTCGAGGCCGGCGTCGCGTTCGCCCGTGCCGAGGGCATCCTGCCCGCCCCCGAGCCCAGCCACGCCATCCGCGTCGCGATCGATGAGGCGCTCGCGGCGAAGGAGGCCGGGGTGGCCCGGGTCATCCTGTTCAACCTGTGCGGCCATGGGCATTTCGATCTGTCCGCCTACGAGCGCTACCTGAGCGGCTCCATGGAGGATTACGAGTACCCCAGGGAGAAGGTCGAGGCGGCCCTGGCCGGCCTGCCGGTCGTCGCACACGCGCCGTAATCAGCCAGACTGAGCGCCGAACAAGGAAAGGTGTTGGGGGATGCCGCGACTCGCCTGTTGGTCATGTGGACGTCAGATCTACACCGTCGCGCCGCTCGAGGCGCTGTTCGCGGAGGAACGTCGGTGCCCACGCTGCGGCGCCCACCTGGCCGATGAGCGTCGGGAGCGTGACCGCCGCGAGCGGCTTCGTCGCCTGAACCCCGCCGACGACCCGGGGCCACCGACGGACGATGGGGAGCGACGGGAGGCGGAGCGTCGCGCCGAGCGGCGACGGACCCGGGGCGGGACAGCCTGAGGGCGCTCAGCAGCACGTGAGTCTGACGCATCGGCGATACTCGCCATCGTGCGGGTGGCGTTGCTTGGCTTCGGGTTGATCGGCGGATCGGTCGCCCGTGCCCTGCATGTCGTGGCGAGCGCGGACGATCAGCTTGGTGCCCCTTCCGTCGTGGCCTGGTCACCGGGCGGATCGGGGGCGCGGGCCGCTGTCCGCGACGGCGTCATCGATCTTGCCGCTGCGACGCCGGAGGCCGCCATCGATGGTGCGGACCTTGTCGTGCTGGCTGGGCCGGCACCCGTCTGCCTGGAACAGCTGGACGACCTGGCCGGCCCGTGGAGCGCCGCACTCGCTCCCGACGCCGTGATCACCGATGTCGCCAGTACGAAGCGTACGATCGTGCTGCGGGCCACGGCGCTCGGTCTGCGCTTCGTCGGTGGGCACCCGATGGCCGGTCACGAGTCGAGTGGTTATGCCGCATCCAGTCCGGACCTGTTCGTGGACCGGCCGTGGGTCGTGGTTCCCGGGATCGACGAGACCGCCAACCGTCGCGTGGAGGCGCTGGCCCGGGCCTGTCGGGCGCGTCCCGTCCGGATGGCGGCGACGGCCCATGACGAGGCGGTCGCGGCGATCAGTCACCTGCCGCTCGTCGTGGCGGCCGCCCTCGTTGAAGCCGTGTCCGCCGATCGTCCGGACTGGCCGGCCGTCGCCGATCTTGCGGCGAGCGGCTGGCGCGACACCACCAGGCTCGCCCGCGGTGACGCCACGATGGGGAGCGGGATCGTCGCCACCAATGGACCGGCGATCGCGGGCCGGCTGCGCGATCTGATCGGGGTCCTGGAAGCCTGGCTCACGGAGCTGGAACGGCCCGGCGGACCGGATCCTGCCCTCGTGGCAGACCGCCTGCGCGCGGCCCGCGCAGCTCTCGAGACGGTGTCCCGATGAGCGCAGAGCGGGTGCTGGTCGTGCCCAGGGCGCTCGTGCCCGCCCGGGCCGCCTGGTACGGCCTCCGGCGCGCCGGCCTGGCCGAACTGCTGGCGGTCGTCAAGACCCACGGACGGTTCGAGCCGCGCGCTGAGATGGAGCGTGACCCCGAGTACAAGCAGATCATCCCGTACCTCGTGCTGCGCGACGATGAGCGCTACTTCTTGATGCAGCGCACGCGCGCCGGCGGGGACGCTCGGCTGTTCGAGCACTGGTCGATCGGTGTCGGAGGTCATCTCAACCCGGGCGATGCCGACCTCCAGGGTGGGCTGGCCCGAGAATGGCGCGAGGAACTGGTCGCCGATTTCCAGCCCGACTTCGATCCGGTCGCGATGCTCAACGACGACACCACCGAGGTCGGTGCGGTGCATCTGGGCGTGGTCTGCCTGGCCGACGCCGCCGGCCGAGCCGTTAAGGTGCGGGAGACGGACAAGCTGAGCGGCTCGTTCGTGCCGCCGACCGAGGTCGCGGCCGTCGCCGATCACCTCGAGACGTGGAGCCAGCTCGTATTCGAGGCACTCGAATCCGGAGCGCTGATGCCGTCGCGGCCGCGTCGGCGATGATCCGCAGCCTGATCGGTGGGGGAGCCGGTGTGGTCCTGTCCGTCCTGACCCTGCGTGCAGTGACGCGCCGCGCCGCCGGTCGACTCCTCCAGGCGCCGCGGGTCAATCCCGACGAGGCCGGACTCCGACCGGCGCTTGACGCGCTCGGTGGCGAGGTCGTCAGGCTCATGTCGCGGGATGGTCTGCGGCTGGCTGCCCGCTGGTTGCCCTTGGCCCGAACCGAGGACGGCTGGCGAGCGGACCCGCACGAGGCGATCCTGCTGCTGCACGGCTACTCGGGATCGGTCGCGCCGGACCTCGTCGAATACGGGCCTTTCCTGCGCCGAACCGCGGGGGTTCTCGGGCTCGATTTTCGTGGCCATGGCGGATCGGCCGATGGACCGTCCACGTTCGGACTGCTCGAAGTGGAGGACATCGCCGGGGCGCTGACCTGGCTCGGCGAACGCGGTATCACCCGGGTGGCGCTGGTGGGAACCTCGATGGGCGGCATCTCGGCTATCGCCGCGGTCGTCGTTCTTGGCGATGGAGCGCTCGTGGCCGCGGACGTCGATCCGGCAGCCGCACGGGATGTCGACATCGCCCCGTGTCCCATGATCGTGGGGGTCGTTGCCGACTCGACGGCCCCGGAGCTCGAGATCCCGGTGGCTTCACGCCTGCGCGGCCCGGCCCGCCAGTTCCTGGCCAAGCGCCTGTTCGATGGGGCCGCCGCGACGCTGGGTGCGGACCCGCGGGCCACCGAACCCGCCCGGGTCATCGGGCTCGTGGAGCCGGTCCCGTTGCTGCTCATCCACGGCGATGCTGATCAGACCGTTCCGATCGCGGACGGCCGACGCCTGGCTGCCCTCGCCGGTCCGTCGACGGAGCACTGGGTCATCGCCGGCGCCGGCCACAGCGCCGGTCACGTCGTCGCCGGTCAGGACTATGAGCGGCGACTGACGGACTTCCTGCGGCTGGCGTTTCGGCGCGGTCGCGGCGAGGATGTCGAGGCGTCGGAGCTCGACTGATGCCACTCCATGCGGCGAGCCCTATAATCGCCGCGCCGGGGGCCCCGACGGTCGGACCGGACCGCGACTCCGCGCGATGTCGGTGGGAGGACTGATGGCGGCCAAGATCCTCGTCGTCGATGACGACCCCAATGTCCAGCGTTTGCTCCAGTACACGCTGAAGCAGGAGGGCTACGACGTCGTGGTCGCGGCCGACGGCGCCGAGGGCTTTCGGCTGTGGGGCGCCGAAGCGCCGGACCTCATCCTCCTCGACGTCATGCTGCCCAAACTGGACGGTTACCAGGTAGCCGCGAAGATCCGCAGCGAGGAGGGTGGATCGGCGCACGTGCCGATCATCATGCTCACGGCCGAGCGCGAGGTGGAGCAGAAGGTTCGGGGCCTGCGCGCCGGGGCGGATGACTACCTGATCAAGCCGTTCCATCCGGCCGAACTGCTGGCTCGCATCAAGAGCCTGTTGGCCCGGTTCGCGCCTCGTGATCAGCTGCTGGCCCGCCCGCCGATGGGCCGCGTCTTCGCGCTGTACGGAGCCAAGGGCGGGGTGGGCACGACGACCATCGCCATCAATGCCGCGATCGCGCTCCATCGGGAGCTCGGCCGGAAGGTCTGCCTGGTCGACGCCAATCTCCAGTTCGGCGACCACCGGGTGTTCCTGGACCTCGGGCTGGACCGCAAGAGCATCGTCGACATCGTGAGCGCTCCATCGATCGACGCGGATCTCGTGCGCAACGTCATGGTCAAACACGATTCGGGCATCGACCTGCTGCTTGCGCCGCCATCACCCGAGAGCGCCGAACTCGTCCGACCGGAGCACCTGCCGTTGATCACGGCACAGCTCCAGACGATGTACGACTACGTGTTGATCGATGTCGACAAACGGCTCGATGACGTGAACCTGGGCGTGTTTGAGGTGGCCGAGGCGGTGTTCGTGGTCATGACCGCCGACCTGTCGTGTCTCAAGAACGTCCGGCTCATCCTGGAGACGATGTCCCATCTGGGCTACGCGGCGGGCAAGGTCAAGTTGGTCCTCAACCGATCGAACGCGTTCACCGGCATCAATGTCAAGAACGCCGAGGGCGCC
Source organism: Chloroflexota bacterium (assembly GCA_031407755.1). Taxonomy (GTDB): domain Bacteria; phylum Chloroflexota; class Limnocylindria; order Limnocylindrales; family CSP1-4; genus SPCO01. The sequence continues at coordinate 42,212 of JANOIS010000033.1, forward strand.
CTGAAGCGGACCATCGATCACCAGGTCGTGAACGAGTACCGGGGAGCCATCAGCGCCCTGAATTCAGGTGCCCCGTTCATGTTCACCAAGGCGGATTCGGCTCTTGGTGCGTCGCTCCTGCAGTTCGCGCGGGCGGTCGATAAATCGACCGCCAAGGTGGCCGTCTCGGCTCGCTGATGGATCGCTGCGAACGCCCTGATAAGTCGGGGGTGAGCGCCCGCCGCTAGGGTGGCGGCATGTTGGCCGTCGTTCCTTCCGCCACCCTGCACGGCCTCGACGGTCGGTCGATCCGGGTCGAGGTGGATGTCGCGCCCGGGTTGCCCGGGTTCACCATCGTGGGGCTCGCCGATACGGCTGTCCAGGAAGCGCGTGAGCGTGTTCGAGGGGCCATCCGCAACGCCGGATTCGTGTTCCCGCCGCGGCGCATCACCGTGAATCTGGCGCCAGCCGAGCTGCGCAAGACCGGCGCGTCACTGGATCTGGCGATGGCCATCGGGATCCTGCTCGGGTCGGAACAGCTTCGGGCAGGCACCGGTGCCGTGGCGCTCCTCGGCGAACTGAGCCTTGGTGGCGAGGTCCGGGCGCTGCCCGGGATCCTGCCGATGGTCGCGGCGATCGCCGACCGTCGGATCTGGCGGGTCGTCGTCGCGACGTCCGCTTCTGCCGAGGCGCGCCTTGTCGAGGGGATGGATGTGCTCGGCGTCGCGACATTGGCCGAGGCCGCCGAGATCGTGCGCGGTCGCCGGCCGCGGCGCGCACCGGTGGCCATGCCCATGGTCACGATCTCGGGCCCTGGTGCTGTCGTGAGCGACGGGCCCGGGCGGTCGTCGGTGGGGCCGGCTGAGATCCCGGATCTCGCCGAGGTACGCGGCCAGTCCGAGGCGCGGCGCGGACTCGAGATCGCGCTGGCTGGCGGGCACGGGCTGCTGCTGACCGGCCCACCCGGCGTCGGCAAGACCTTGCTTGCGCGCACGATCCCAGGACTGCTTCCGGACCTCGAGGATGCCGCCGCGCTGGCGGCGTCGATCGTAGCGTCAGCGGCCGGCGAGGGGCCGATCCATGAGCTTCGGCGGCGGCCGCCGTTCCGTGCCCCGCATCACACGCTGTCATACGCGGCGATGGTCGGCGGTGGGCCAAACCTGACGCCTGGCGAAGTCACCCGGGCAGATCAAGGTGTGCTGTTCCTGGACGAGTTGGCCGAGTTCGACCGCGACGTGCTCGAGGCCCTGCGGCAGCCGCTCGAGGACGAACGCGTGCTCATCGTGCGGGCGGGGCGGTCCACGATGTTCCCCGCACGCTTCCAGCTCGTGGCTGCGATGAACCCGTGCCCGTGCGGTTATGCCGGTTCCGTGCCAGAGGACCGCTGCCGCTGCGCGCCGGGTGTGATCGAGCGCTACAGCCGGCGTGTATCCGGGCCATTGCGCGATCGGATCGACCTGTGGATCGCGATGCCGCGGGTTCCGGCCGGTGCCATCGTCGCTGTCGCCGAACCTGAGGGCTCGGTCGTCGTTGCCGACCGGATCGCTGCCGCTCGGACCTGCGCGCTGGCCGAGCGCGGGCGCGTCAACGGGCGTCTGCGCGGTCGGGCGCTTCGGCAGGCGTGCGGGCTCACGGGAAGTGTGTCTTCCCGTGTCGTGGAGCTGGCCGATTCGGAATCCGCCAGTGGCCGCGGCACAGAGCGGCTGCTGCGGATCGCGCGAACCATCGCGGACCTCGCCGGTGCGACGGTGGTGAGTGCCACGCACATCGAGGAGGCCGCCTGGTACCGCTCCACCTCCTCACGCCAGGCCTCGGCGCTGGCGTCCTGATGCTGGGCGTCAGCGTGCACGGACCGGTGGCCAGCGGGGGGACGACGGGGTCGCTCCGCGCCGTCGTTGCGCCGTCTGACCTGCACGATCACATCGGTCCGGACCCGTACGCAGCGGAGCGCGACGCGTGGACGGTGCTGACCGCCGTCCACGGCCTGGGTCCGCTCGGGTTCGCCGCGCTACTGCACCACTTCGGGACGGGCCGCGCGATCCTCGCCACCGCTGCGGCATCTGGCGGGATCCTGCGCTTGCAGGCCACGCCCCCACTTGAGGCGAACCGGATGGAACGACCCATCGGACTCGTCCTGGCGCGGGCGATCACGTACGTCGTGGAGCGGGCAGACGCGATCGTGGACAGGGTCCGAGATCTCGGCATTCGGGTCCTGACTCTCGAGGAACCGGCGTATCCTGCTCGACTGTCGGGGGTGGACATGCCGCCGCACGTCCTGTTCGTTACCGGCGACCCAGCGGCGCTTTCAGCGAACCGGGCCGTCGCCGTGGTCGGGACTCGCTACCCGACGAGCGCCGGCCGGACGACCGCCGGGCGGATCGCGACGGCCCTCGTCGCCGCCGAGTCGGTCGTCGTATCCGGGCTGGCCTTTGGCATCGACGGGGTCGCGCACGAAACCACCATCCGCGCAGGCGGGACGACGGTGGCGGTGATCGGCGGCGGCCACGCCGTGCTGTCCCCGCCGGCACACGCCCGGTTGGCTGCCGCCATCGTCGCGTCTGGTGGTGCGGTCGTGTCCGAGTTGACACCGGACACGGTGCCGTCGAAAGGCACGTTCCCGCGCCGGAACCGGATCATCAGCGGCCTCAGTGATGCGACGGTCGTGGTCGAGGCGCCGGCCCGCAGCGGCGCCCTGATCACCGCCTCCTGGGCGATGGATCAGGGGCGACCGTGCTTCATCGTGCCGGGTGCGATCGATGCGCGCGCTTCGGCTGGATGTCTGGCTTTTCTGCGCGAGTTCGAGGATGCGGTTCATGTCGTGGCCGGGATCCCGCAGCTCATCGCGGATCTTGGATTCGTTCGTCCCTCGGGTGATCGGCGCGACACCCTGAGTACAGCCACGAGCCAGGCGCTCGGTATCACGGAGGCGGCCGTGGCGGCCGAGCTCATCGCCGGCCGGGCCACGATCGATGAGCTGGTCGCCACGACGGACCTGCCGGTGGCGGCGGTCCTCGCGGCACTTACGCTGCTCGAGCGCCGGGGCCTTGCGGCCGGGGCCTATGGTCGTTACCGACCGGCGGGGACGCTGCTCGGAGCCCCACCCAGCATCAAGGTGCGCTGACCGTTCGGCCCCGAGCCCCGCGGGCCAGGCCCGGCACCCGCCGTGGCCGCGTTGGGTCCCGGTGAACTGGGGCCGCACCCGATGGGTTGCCGCCGAGCGGACGCCGGTGCTACCCTGACCAACGCGTCACGCCCCAGCGCGACGCGAGCGGCCTGTGCGGATGGATCCCCGCCGCTCCCGCGCGACCGAGCCGGGAACCTGTATTGCGAAAGCTTCTGATCGCCATCCTTGCCATGCCCGTGCTGGCCGTGGTCTATGCGACGACCGCGCTGGCTCGGTCGGGGTTTGTCCGCGGCGGGGTCGCCATCGGGCTTGGCACCATCATCGGCATGGCCGCGATGTCGCTCGTTCGGCCGTCCGTCACGACGGCCACACCTCCGACCGAGATCGTTCCGCTGACCCAGGCGGCGTTCAAGACGAGCGTGGCGACGGGTGTCGAGGTTGATGCACCGGCCACGATCACCTTCAGTACGGCCATGGATCGGGCGTCCGTGAAGGCCTCGCTGGTCGTCGAGCCGGAGACCGCGATCCAGCTGCGCTGGACGCCGGACGATGGGGCCGTGACGATCGTCCCGGTCGGGCACTGGGCCGCCGGTACGTACCATACGATCACCGTGCAGCCGGGCGCACTCGCCCGCTCGGGCCGCCCGCTGACTATCCCGGCCCGCTCGGCATTCTTGACGCGCGACCCGGTGCTGGCTGTCCTGGCCGCGACGGATACCGTCGGCAAGCGGGTGGCGGTGGGCACCTCGTTCACGATCGTCTTCGACCGCGCGGTCGATTCGGCCTCGGTCGAGCCCGCCGTACGGCTGGATCCGCCCGTCGCCGTCGCCCTGACCGCAGGGGCCACCGTCGACGGATCGACGACGTTCACGTTCACTCCGGCAGAGACTCTTGCGGCCGATACCCGCTACCGCCTCATCGTCGAAGGGGTCCTGGACGACGATGGCGTCGCGGTTGCTCCGGTTTCGATGGCCGTGCGCACGTCGGTCGCCCCCGCGGTCGTCCGGTTCCGACCGGCAACGCGGGCCCAGGACATCGCCCGCACCGCGGATATCTCGGTCCGATTCACGAGCAAGATGGACCGCGCGAGCACGAAGCGCGCCTTCCGGGTCGAGCTTGGCGGCAAGCCGATCAAGGGAACGGTGAGGTTCGCCGAGGACGACACGGTCCTTGTCTTTGACCCGGCGGCGATCCTGCCGTATGGCTCGCGCGTGGTGGTGTCCGTCGCGGCGAGCGCTCGCAGCGCCGATGGTTCCCCGCTGGCGAAGGCCGAGTCAGTGGCGTTCCGGACGGTCCCAAAGCCGGCTCCGCCAAAACCGCCGGCCCCGTCGAAGCCGCCGGCCCCGCCGAAACCACCGGCCCAGGGCGGTGGGGGAGGTTCCGCGGGCTCGGGCAGCTGGACGGCCGTCGAGCGTTACTACCTTGGCTTGATGAACTGCACCCGAACCGGCGGAATCGTGACCTCCGGTGGCGACTGCAGCAGCCCCGGCGGTCGGAGCGTGGCGCCGCTCAAGCTGGACGCAGGCATCAGTTCGGCGGTCGCCCGTCCGTACGCCAAGAAGCTGGCCGTCGGTGCCGACTGCAGCCATTTCATCGGCGGCAACCCCGGCGATCGACTCCGCCGCGCCGGCTACACGAGCTACCGCTGGGCCGAGAATCTCGGCTGTCGCTCGGGCGACCCGTTCAGCGCCGTGCTGGGCAGCCACCGCTTCTTCCAGAGCGAGCGATCGTGGAGTCCGCTGGGCGGCCATTACGTCAACCTCATGAACAGCGCCTACGACCGAGTCGGGATCGGCGTGTGGGCGTCTGGCGGCCGGGTCCGCCTGGTGGTCGACTTCTACCACCCCTAGACCGGACCATCGGGCCCTGCCGGCCGGGTCATCCACGGGCCACCATCGCGCCATGATCCGTGAAGCCGTCCTCCACCTCAACAACGAACAACCGATGCGCGCCGACCTGTTCGAACTGCCCGAAGCGGCGGATGTCGGGCTGCGCTGCACCAACCTACGGACGATGAACGGTCAGCGACCGGTCTTCGTCGACGACTCGGCGGCCGTGTTCTTCTTTCCGTATCAGTTCGTCCGGTTCGTGGAGATCCCGCCGGCCTCGGTCATCGGAACGGACCTGCCGATGCCGGTCGCCGTGGCCGTGGCCGTTGCGCCCGTGGCTCCTGCGCCGCCGGTAGAGGATGACGACCTCGAGATCGACGAGGACTTCCTCCGGCGCATTCGCGAGGTCTGAGCCGCCCTGCGCCAGGTAAGGGACAGTGCAGGACCCGGTGCTACACTCCCGGCCGTGCCAAAGAATCTCGTCATCGTCGAATCCCCGGCCAAGGCGCGCACCATCGAGCGCTACCTTGGCGCCGATTACCGCGTCCTGGCGTCCTACGGCCACGTCCGCGACCTGCCGGAGAACCCCGGCAAGGGCAAGTTCGGGGTGGACGTCGATCACGACTTCGCCCCGGAGTACGTGATCAGCGAGGACCGGCGCAAGCAGGTCAGCGATATCGAGAAGGCCGCCCGGACCTCGGACATGGTCTATCTCGCGACCGACCTCGATCGGGAAGGGGAGGCGATCGCCTGGCACGTGGCTGAGGCCGCCCACGTTCCGCTGTCCAAGACCCGCCGGGTCACCTTCAGCGAGATCACCGAGCCCGCGATCCGCGAGGCCTTTGCCAATCCGCGCGACATCGATCAGAACCTCGTCGATGCCCAGCAGACCCGACGCATCGTGGATCGCCTGGTGGGGTACACCCTGAGCCCATTGATCGGCAAGAAGGTCCAGCGCGGCCTCTCGGCTGGTCGGGTCCAGTCCGTTGCGGTCCGTCTGGTCGTGGAGCGCGAACGTGCCATCACGGCGTTCACCGCCAGGGAGTACTGGACGATCCAGGCCATCCTTGCGACGGCCGCCGGCGAAACCTTCAGCGCCGACCTCGCGCGCATCGACGGGGTGGCCCTGGCTATCGCCGACGAGCCCACGTCGGACGCCCACGTCGCGGCGATCCGTGACCTCCGACCGGTCGTGACCAAGCTCGGTCTCAAGAAGCAGAAACGTACGCCCGCCGCCCCGTTCACGACGTCCACGCTCCAGCAGGAGGCCAGCCGTCGGCTGGGCTTCAGTCCCAAGCGGACGATGTCCGTCGCGCAGCGCCTGTACGAAGGCGTGGAGACGCCCGACGGCCACGTCGGCCTGATCACCTATATGCGCACCGATTCGACCGCGATCGCTGGCATCGCGATGGGCGAGGCCCGCGAGGTCATCCATGAGCGCTACGGCGAGACATACACGATGCCCAAAGGCCGGGTCTACAAGACGAAGGCGAAGGGCGCTCAGGAGGCCCACGAGTCCGTTCGCCCGACAAGCTTTCGGCGCGACCCGGACACGATGACAGCGTTCCTGAAGGCAGATGAGGCTCGGCTCTATCGGCTCATCTGGCAGCGCGCGCTGGCGTCACAGATGGCGCCCAAGGAGCTTGAGACCACCACGATCGACCTGGCGGATGGCCGCTATGAGTTGCGGGCATCGGCCACCAGGGTGCTGTTCGACGGCTTCGCCATCGTCTATACGGAAGGTCGCGACGATGCGGTCGACGACGAGGAGAACGAGGCCGGCACCCGCCTGCCGGTGCTGGCCGAGCGCGCCGTGACGAGCGTCGACGCCGTGACGCCTACCCAGCACTTTACCGAGCCGCCGCCGCGATTCACCGAGGCGACCCTCATCAAGGCCCTCGAGGAGCATGGCATCGGGCGGCCCTCCACGTACGCTGCGACGATCTCCACGATCACGGATCGTGGCTATGTGCGGGTCGAGGAGCGACGGCTGCACCCGGAACCGGTCGCGGAGGTCGTGACGGACCTCCTGGTCAAGCACTTCGGCGACTACGTGGATGTGGCGTTCACGGCGCGGATGGAGGAGGAGCTGGATGAGATCGCCCGGGGTGAGCGCGCCTGGGTATCGCTCCTGCGCGCCTTCTACGGACCACTCCGCGATCGGGTCGCCGAGAAGGACAAGGAGATCATCAAGGACGACATCACGACGGAGCCGTCCGATGAGGTCTGCTCCCTGGGCCACCCCATGGTCATCCGGCTGGGCCGCAACGGCCGATTTCTGGCCTGTTCGCAGTATCCGGAGCACAAGGAATCGCGGCCACTCCCCGGCGATGAGCCGCCGCCCCAGGCGGGCACCGGCGAGGTCTGTCCGACATGCGGCGAGGGGACCCTGGTCGGCAAGAGCGGGCGCTTCGGTCCGTTCGTGGGCTGTTCGCGATATCCAGACTGTACGTTCATCAAGAAGGACGGCCCGCCGCCGCCCGATCCGCTCCCGTTCGAGGTGATCTGCCCCAAGAACAAGGACGGCATGCTCGTGCCTCGCCGCGCCCGGCGCACCGGCAACGTGTTCTGGGGTTGTGCCAAGTACCCCAAATGCGACTTCACGACCAACTTCGAGCCGCTCGGCGGCGTCCACGACAGTGACGATGGACCGCTGGCACGCAAGGGCGAGGCTGCGTTTTGCCTGGTCTGTGGGTCGACCAGCGATGTGGCCCCGGATGACATCGCCCCGGGTGAGCGCTACCCGGGCGGTCCGCCTGATCCCGCGGCGCTTGCGAAACCGGCCCGGGCCCGGAGCGCGGCACGAGCCGGGGCGGGCCGGGCGCGGCCCGGGGCGCGTGGCACGCGCAGCCGCTCGGCCGAGCCGGCACCAGGGGCGTGAACCAGGTCGCGGGGGATCCTGCGACCCATCCGACGCTCCGGCGCTTCCTCCAGTCGCTGGCGGCGCGTGACGCATCCCCGCACACGATCCGTGCCTACACGACGGCCATCGGGGCCTATCTCGCCTGGCTGGACGCTCGCGGCGTGGACTGGGCCAGACCGGTCCGCTCGGATCTGCGCGGCTATCTCGCTCGACTCGGTGGCGGGACCTCGCGCACGACCGTGGCGCAGCGTCTGGCCGCCATCCGCTCGTTCCATCGGTGGGCCGCCCGTGAGGGCCTCGCGGCGGGTGATCCATGGGGTGCCATCGCCACGCCGCGGTTGCCTCGACGATTGCCACGGGTCCTGGAGGTGGATCAGGTCGGTCGGCTCCTGGCCGTCGTGGACGACGAGCTGACACGGGCCGAGTCGGCGAGCCCGAACCGGATCGACCTTGCCATGGCCCTCGCCCTGCGTGACCGGGCATTGGTCGAGACCGCCTACGCCGCGGGCCTGCGGATCAGCGAGCTGGCCGGCGCGGATCTCGGCTCACTCGATCAGCGGCGAGGCGAGCTCCGCGTGCTGGGCAAGGGGCGCAAGGAGCGCATCGGGTTGTTGGGGCGGCCCGCGCTGGCTGCCCTCGCCTCGTACCTGGACCACGGCAGGCCGATCCTGCTGGACCGGGCGGCCGGTGACAGGCCGTCCGCGGATCCAGCCCGAGCCCTGG
>JANOIS010000144.1:0-13303 GCA_031407755.1 Chloroflexota bacterium
GCCGAGAAGTCTCCGGCCCCGGAGCCAGCCAGCGATGTCGTCCAGCGGCCGCGTCCCGACCATCCCTGGCGTCGCTACCGGGACCGCCGCCGATGACAGAATCGCTGGCCGCTTGGTGGACAAAGTCGCTGGCCGTCGACACCGAAGTCCCGGTCCGTGGCGCGGCGGGGCTGTCCGATCACGTGTGGACGTGCGAAGGGATCGCGGCGCTCCTCGACTAGGTCGCGCGGATTACAGTCCGGGCATGTCGACGCGCTGGAGAATCGCTGGGTACGTGCTGGCAGCGATCACGTTCGTCGTCACCCTGCTGAATCCGGGCCGTTTCCTCACCGTGCCGCCCATCGCAGAGGCGGCTGCGGCTGCTGTCTGCGTATTCATCGCGGTATGGCTCTACGAGGGCGTCTTCATCGCGGCCCGGTGGGTCTGGCGCAAGCTGGCAAACTGAGACACTACCCCGTGAGGGGCCCTGGGGCAGGCGCGACTGCCCGACGGCCCCAGGATCCTGACATCGGTGCACACGGTGCACCTTGGGATCGGACTTGGGGCCGTGACTCGGGCGATGGGCCGAGTCCGGAGGCTCGGACAGCCTCGTGTGAGCACGACTCGATCGTGCCCCAAGCCGGACGCCAACGTGAACCGGCGTCAAGGTGCGCACCGTGCACATTTGGCATGATCCCGTACCCCGAACGGCCACCGAGACCTGGGTTCATGCCGTATCGGCATGGAGTGATGGTTCGGCGGGGAATTACGGGCGCGGAGCCCGTGCCGGGCGTGATTCCACGCTGTGTCGTCACCGGCAGAGCTCGATTGGAGCTCGTTCGGGCTCCGAAGCACGCCGAAGCGTCATGGGGTGACGGTCTGTCAGGAACTCGGCCCCGGCTGGGCCGGTTGCCGTAGCCGTCGGTTGCCTCGGCCCCCGGGCGCCTGTAATGCGCCACGGCCTGTCTGCGCTCGCCGAACCCGGCAAGACCCCGGGGTCGCCCGGGAGTCTTGCCGCTGGATCGTCGTGGGATTCGGACGCGGGCTAGCCCTTGCCCTTCCCTGCCGGAGCCACTTCGGCTTCGGCCAGGAATGGGTTGACATCCTCGTCGGTCGCCTCGCCGTCCGTGGCATCCGCCCCGTCCGTGCCGTCGTCAGCGAGGAACAGATTGGCGCCGTCGCCCTCCTCCGCGCCATCGCCCCCGGCGATGGTCGCGGCCAGGGCGAGCCCGGCGGCGTCGTCGTCGGGTCCACGGCCCTCCCCGTCCGCGAGGAACGGGTTGTACTCGGATTCGCCGAGGCCTGCTACGGCTTCTCCGGCGAGCGCCTCCAGGGCGGCCTGACGTTCGCGCGCCTTGCGGGCGGCAACGTTCGCCGGAGCACCGGAGCCGGCCGGGATCAGCTTGCCGATGATGACGTTTTCCTTCAAGCCGATCAGGTGGTCCTTGGCGCCGTTGATGGCAGCCTCGGTCAGCACCCGGGTCGTCTCCTGGAAGGATGCAGCCGCGAGGAATGACGATGTGTTGAGCGACGCCTTGGTCACCCCGAGCAGCACCGTCTGGGCCGTGGCGGGCTCGCCGCCTTCGGCCAGGACGTGATTGTTGTGCTGCTCGAATTCGAGCCGGTCCACGAGCTCCGTCGGCAGCAGATCGACGTCGCCTGGCTGGTCGATGCGAACCTTGCGCAGCATCTGCCTGACGATGATCTCGATGTGCTTGTCGCTGATCGTCACGCCCTGGCTCTTGTAGACCTTCTGAACCTCCTTGACGAGGTACCGCTGTACGGCATCCTTGCCCCGGGTATCCAGGTACTCCTGCGGGTTGATCGGCCCATCCGTGATGGCGTCACCGGCCCGGATCTCCTGGCCATTCTCGACCAGGACCTTGGCATTGTGCGGAATGAGGTACTCGCGTTCGACGACGTCCTCGGCGCGGACGACAAGGCCATCGTCGCCCTTGACAAGGAATCCGCTGACGGGCGCAGTGACATCCACTGTCGCACCGTCCGCCTCACCGCGGGCGACGACCTGGCCGAGGGTGACGACGTCACCTGCTGCGGCCAGCTGCTCGGCACCCTCGGGCAGTGCCAGCGCGGTGTCGTAGACCTCCGTCGAGACGACCTTGACCTTGGTCAGGCCGTCGCCGCGGATGATCTCGACGATGCCGTCGATATGGCTCATCTCGGCCTTGCCCTTGGGCACTCGGGCCTCGAACAGCTCCTCGACACGCGGCAGACCGGCGGTGATGTCCATGCCGCCGGCGACGCCGCCGGTATGGAACGTCCGCATCGTCAACTGGGTGCCGGGCTCACCGATGGATTGAGCCGCGATGATCCCGACGGCCTCGCCTGAACCGACCATCTCGCCGGTGGCAAGATTGCGGCCATAGCAAGCGCGGCACACGCCGTTGCGGGCCTCGCAGGTCAACGGCGAACGCACGAGCGCCTCGTCGATGCCGGCCTCGTCGATGCGAGCCGCCACCTCCTCGGTGATCATCTCGTTGCGCTCGACGAGGACCGGCGGTTCCTCGCCCTTCTTGACCTTCACCCTCGGATCGGGCAGCGCGGCCGCGGCGAGCCGTCCGACGAGCCGGCGCATGAACGCGCCCTTCTCGTCGCTCGACTCGGAGCGGATGATCCAGCTGCCCTCTTCGGTCCCGCAGTCGTCCTCGCGGGTGATCACGTCCTGCGCGACGTCCACGAGGCGCCGGGTGAGGTACCCGGAGTCGGCGGTCCGCAGGGCGGTATCGGCGAGGCCCTTGCGGGCGCCGTGGGTCGAGATGAAGTACTCGAGGACGCTCATGCCCTCACGGAAGTTGCTCCGGACGGGCACGTCGATGATCCGCCCGGATGGGTCGGCCATCAGGCCGCGCATGGCGCCCAGCTGGCCGATGTTGCCCTTGTTCCCGCGGGCCCCGGATGCGGTCATCATGGTCACCGGTCCGTTCGGATCGAGTGACTTCATCATCTCGTCTGACATCCGTGACGTGGTGTCCTGCCAGACGCTGACGACCTGCTCGTAACGCTCGTCGTCGGTGATCAGGCCACGCTGGAACTGACGGTCGATTTCGTTGACCGATTCATCGGCCGCCACGAGGCGTTCAGCCTTGTCCTTCGGGATCTCGATATCGAACAGGCCGATGGTCATGCCGCCGCGCGTCGCGAACTTGAAGCCGACGTCCTTGATCCCGTCCACGAGATGGGCGGTCTCCTCCGGACCGAGCTCGCGATAGCACGTGTCGACGAGTTCCTTGAGATCGCTCCGCTTCATCACATGGTCGTGGTAGCGGAGTCGCTCGGGCAGGACCTGGTTGAAGATCACGCGGCCGATCGTCGTGCGCCGGCGCTCCAGTCGAAGGGCACCGATCTCGGGATCCCACTGGAGGACTTCGGTATCGATGACTTCGTGGAGCTCGGCGCCGGTGCTCTCGCGGCTCTGGTAGGCCAGGATGGCGTCATCCTCGCTGGCAAAGATGCGCACCGGCTTCTTCGCCTTCGTGGTCTCCACCGCGTCCATCGTCAGGTAGTAGCAGCCGAGGACCATATCCTGGGTCGGAGCGACGACCGGGCTGCCATCGGCCGGCGACAGCAGATTGGCCGTCGAGAGCATCATCACCCGCGCCTCGTCCTGGGCGGCCGTCGAGAGCGGCACGTGGACCGCCATCTGGTCGCCGTCGAAGTCCGCGTTGAAGGCGGTGCAGACGAGCGGGTGGATCTGGATCGCCGAGCCCTCGACGAGGACCGGCATGAACGCCTGGATACCCAGGCGATGGAGCGTCGGTGCACGGTTGAGGAGGACGGGATGGTCCTTGATGACTTCCTCGAGCACGTCCCAGACCTCGGGGCGGACCCGCTCGACGATGCGCTTGGCGCTCTTGATGTTGTGGGCGAAGCCCTTCTCCACGAGCTGGCGCATGACGAACGGCTTGAACAGCTCGAGCGCCATCTTCTTGGGCAGGCCGCACTGGTGGAGCTTGAGCTCCGGCCCGACGACGATGACCGATCGACCGGAGTAGTCGACACGCTTGCCGAGCAGGTTCTGACGGAACCGGCCCTGCTTGCCCTTGAGCATGTCGGACAGGGACTTCAGGCGATGGTTGCCGGTGCCGGCGATCGCCCGGCCACGACGGCCGTTGTCGATCAGCGCGTCGCAGGCTTCCTGGAGCATCCGCTTCTCGTTGCGGATGATGATCTCCGGCGCGCCGAGCTCCAGCAGCCGCTTGAGGCGGTTGTTGCGGTTGATGACGCGGCGGTACAGGTCATTGAGGTCCGAGGTCGCGAAGCGTCCGCCGTCCAGCTGGACCATGGGTCGCAGGTCGGGTGGGATCACCGGCAGGACTGACAGGATCATCCAGTCCGGTCGGGTACCGGAGCGCCGGAAGGCCTCGATCAGGCGCAGCCGCTTGATCGCCTTCTTGCGTCGCTGGCCGGAGCTTGTCCGCACCTCGACGTGAAGCGTGCGAGCCAGCTCCTCCAGCTCCATCCGGCTGATGATCTCCCGGACGGCCTCGGCACCCATTCCCGCACTGAACACGCGGCCACCCTTGGCGCCCGAGCCATAGCGCTCGTCGAGGAGGCGGTACTCCGTCTCCCCGAGGGTCTGCATCGGCTTGAGGCCGGTCAGCTCATCGCGCAGCTTGCGCAGTTCGTCCTTGAGCCCCTGGGCCTGCTCAGCCAGACCCGTGCGCTCGTGCTGGAGCGCTGCGTCCATGCCGGACCGCAGGTCGGCGATCTTCTGCTCCACGGCGCGGGCTTCATCCGCCTCGCGCTGCTGAAGGTCGGCGTTGATCTGCTCGGTGTGTTCGCCAACGACCTTGCGCAGACGTGCGGTGGCTTCCTTGCCGCCCTTATCACCAGCCGCGACGACGACCTCGCCGGTCGGCCCGAACGCGATGGTCTCTTCGGCAACGTCGGTCTTCAGCTGCGCCACGAGCGCCTGGGTCGCCTGCGCCGCGGCGGCGATCTCCTCGGTCCGGGAGGCGCGCTGCGCTTCAAGCCCGGCCTTGGTCGAGGCGAGCTCGGCCGTGTACTCGTCGATCTTGCGATTGAGCTCGGAACGGAGCTCGTCCTCGAGCTGGGAGAGGCGCTCGCCGGCCTTGCCGCCACGGCCTGCAGCCTCCTCCTCGATCGCGGCCAAGGCGCGCTTGCGGGCTTCCTCGTCGACATGCGTGACGATGTACAGGGCGAAGTACAGGATTCGCTCAAGGTTGCGCGGGCTGATATCGAGCAGGATGCCCAGGCGCGATGGGGTGCCCTTGAAATACCAGATGTGGCTGACCGGGCTCGCCAGCTGGATATGACCCATCCGCTCGCGACGGACCTTGCTGCGGGTGACCTCGACGCCGCATTTGTCGCAGATGATGCCCTTGTAACGGATACGCTTGTACTTTCCGCAGTAGCACTCCCAGTCCTTGGTGGGACCAAAGATCCGCTCGTCGAAGAGACCGTCCTTCTCCGGCTTGAGCGTCCGGTAATTGATGGTCTCGGGCTTCGTCACCTCGCCCTTGGACCATTCCCGGATCTGATCCGGACTGGCGAGCGAGATGCGGATCGCGCTGAAGTTATTGACTTCGAGCATGGTTCTCCTCCACGTCGCCGCCTGGCTCAGCGACGTGATGCGGACCGTGAGCGAGCGGAATCAGGTCGGCCGGGACCGGACCCCGCGGGATCGGTGAACGGATGCGGGTGCTGGGTATCGTGGAGTCGGTGATGACGATCAGTCCTCGAACCCGGCGAGATTGATCCCACCGAGATCGGGGAGCAGATAGCCCGACGCGTCGTCCTCCGCCAACGGGATCTCTTCCTCGTTGTGGTCCAGGATCTCCGCGTTCAGCCCGAGGCTGCGCAGCTCCTTGATGAGGACCTTGAACGACTCGGGAACCCGTGGCGGCTGGATCTCTTCGCCCTTGACGATCGCCTCGTACGTCTGGACGCGCCCGAGGACGTCGTCCGACTTGACGGTGAGCAGCTCCTGGAGGATGTTCGCGGCGCCGTATGCCTCGAGCGCCCATACCTCCATCTCGCCGAACCGTTGACCACCGAACTGGGCCTTGCCACCCAGCGGCTGCTGCGTGATCAGGCTGTAGGGGCCCGTGGATCGCGCGTGGATCTTGTCCTCGACAAGGTGGTGGAGCTTGAGCATGTAGATATAGCCGACCGTGATGTGCCGGTCGAATGTCTCGCCGGTCCGACCGTCACGCAGCTCGATCTTGCCATTCTCCGGCAGGCCGGCCTCGCGGAGCTCGGTCTGGATCTGCGCCTCGGTCGCACCGTCGAATACGGCCGTGGCGGCCTTGAGGCCCTTCTTCTGGAGCGCCCAGCCGAGATGCGTTTCGAGGATCTGACCGATGTTCATGCGGCTCGGAACCCCGAGCGGGTTGAGGATGATATCGACGGGCGTCCCGTCGGGCAGATAGGGCATGTCCTCGGCTGGCAGGATCTTGGCGATCACGCCCTTGTTGCCGTGACGGCCGGCCATTTTGTCGCCGACCGAGATCTTGCGTTTCTGAGCGACCGATACGCGGACCAGGCGGTTGACGCCGGGCTGGAGATCATCGTTGAGCTCGCGCCGGAACTCCCGGACCTCGACGACCTTCCCACGCTCGCCGTGAGGCAGACGCAACGAGCTGTCCTTCACCTCCCGTGCCTTCTCCCCAAAGATCGCCCGCAGGAGGCGCTCCTCGGCGGTCAGCTCCGTCTCGCCCTTGGGCGTGATCTTGCCGACCAGGATGTCGCCGGGTCGCAGTTCGGCACCGATATAAACGATGCCCTCTTCGTCGAGGTCCTTGAGCGATTCCTCGCCGACGTTGGGGATATCGCGGGTGATCTCCTCGGGACCGAGCTTGGTATCGCGCGACTCGATCTCGTGTTTCTCGATATGGATGCTCGTGAACAGGTCGTCTCGGACAAGGCGGTCGCTGATGACGATCGCGTCCTCGTAGTTGCCGCCTTCCCAGCTCATGAACGCCACAAGGATGTTGCGGCCGAGCGCGAGCTCGCCCATCTCGGTCGAGCTGGAGTCGGCGATCGCCGCGCCATCACGAATCCGATCGCCAACGTTGACGATCGGTCGGTGATTGATGCATGTGCCCTGGTTGGAGCGGACGAACTTCTGGAGCTTGTACTCGTCGAGTTCGCCTGAATCCGTCTCGACCGCGATGCGCTGGGCGGTCACACTCGTGACCACACCACCGCGTTTTGCGACGAGGACCTGGCCCGAGTCGCGAGCGGCACGCTCCTCCATCCCGGTACCGACGATCGGCGACTCCGGCTCCAGGAGCGGCACGGCCTGGCGCTGCATGTTCGAACCCATCAGGGCCCGGTTTGCGTCGTCATGCTCAAGGAACGGGATCAGCGCTGTGGCGACCGAGACGACCTGCTTTGGCGAGACGTCCATGTACTCGATCTGACCCGCGCGTGCCTCCGGAAAGGTATCCCGATAGCGTGACGGGATCTTCTCCGCGAGGAAATGACCCTCATCGTCCAGCGGCGCATTCGCCTGGGCGACGTGGTGCTCCTCCTCCTCGTCGGCCGGCATGTAATGGATCTCGTCGGTCACGATCGGTCGGATCGGGAAGGCATGGGCCTTCTGCTTCTTCAGCTCTGCGATCGCGGCCGGCGTGAAGGTCGCACCTGCCTTGAGCACGACCTCGCCGCCCTTGGCAACCAGATCCTGGCCTGCCTGCAGCCGGTCCAGACCTGCCTCGTCGTAGCCGGCAGTCCGCTTGACCTTCCGATACGGCGTCTCGATGAAGCCGTAGCTGTTGATCCGGCCGTAGGTCGCCAGCGACCCGATCAGGCCGATGTTCGGCCCTTCCGGCGTCTCGATCGGGCAGATCCGGCCGTAATGGCTGTGATGGACATCGCGGACGTCGAACCCGGCGCGCTCGCGCGACAGGCCGCCCGGACCGAGTGCCGACAGACGTCGCTTCGAGGTGAGCTCGGCCAGCGGGTTGGTCTGGTCCATGAACTGGCTGAGCTGGCTACCACCGAAGAACTCCTTCATCGCCGCGACCACGGGTCGGATGTTGATGAGAGCGTTGGGCGTCGCCTTGTCGATCTCCTGGATCGTCATCCGCTCGCGGACGACCCGCTCCATTCGCAGCAGGCCGATCCGGAAGGCATTCTGGATCAACTCACCATTGGCCCGGATCCGTCGATTGCCGAGGTGGTCGATGTCGTCCTTGGGGTGCAGCCCGCGGTTGCACTCGATGAGATGGCCGACGATCGCGGCGATGTCTTCCTTGGTGATCGTCCGCCCCTCGCGCGGGAGCTCGATCCCCATCCTCCCAGCGACACTGTCGAGCTTCTTGTCGAACTTGTAGCGACCGACCCGACCGAGGTCATAGCGGCGAAAGTTGAAGAACAGGCTCTCGACCAGCTGGCGGGCGTTCTCGCCGGTGGGCGGGTCACCGGGACGAAGCTTCTTGTAGACCTCGATGAGGGCCTCCGGCATCGTCCGCGTGATGTCCTTGTCCAGGGTGGCGGCGATGAACGGATGATCGGGGTCCGTATCGATGTCGTTGTACAGCGCGGTGATCGCGTCATTGTCCTCGTAACCGACGGCGCGAAGGAGCGTTGTCGCGGCCAGCTTGCGCTTGCGATCCACTTTGACCCACAGCTGATCCTTGTTGTTCGTCTCGAATTCCAGCCACGCGCCCCGATTCGGGATGACCTTGGCGCTGAACAGCATCCGTCCGGACGCCAGATCCTCCGTCTCGTTGTAATAGACGCCGGGGGAGCGGACCAGCTGGCTGACGACGACCCGCTCGGCGCCGTTGATGACGAATGTGCCCTGGTCCGTCATCCAGGGGTAGTCGCCCATATACACGCGCTGGCGCTGGATCTCGCCCGTCTCCTTGATCAGGAGCTCGACGATCACATAGAGCGGCTTGCCGAAGGTCAGGTCCTTGGTCCGGCACTCTTCTTCGGTGTACTTGGGTGCGCCGAACTCGTAGTCGAGGAACTGCAGCTCCATCACCTTGCCGGTGAAGTCCTTGATCGGGCTGATCTCGTCGAACAGCTCGCGCAAACCCTTCTCCATGAACCACGCGAACGAATCGAGCTGCAGTTCGATGAGATTGGGGATCTCGAACTTCTCGTAACTCACCCCATCGACCTTTCGGTCGATGCGGGCGTAGGAGATGCGACCCGACGGGGTCACGGCACGAGTCTTCGACTCAGCAGACAGCATGAAACACCACTCCTTGACGGAGGTTACGAGGAGAAAGGAAGGCCGCGCTCACAGACGGAGAAGGATACCGCGATTCTCAGGATTGTCAAACGGCTCCAAATCTGGTAAAGGGCCCTCGCCGGCTGCCGACTGGCCGCGACCTTCTTGTTAACCGCCGCCGTGGCGATGCTGAAAAGCGGAGCCGAGCACCCGATTCGAGTGCGCGGAGGCGATACCGCCATCCAGAGCGGTCACGGCGGCGGCGGTCTACTTGATCTCGACCTTCGCGCCGACCTCTTCCAGCGCGGCCTTGATCTTCTCGGCCTCGTCGCGAGCGACACCTTCCTTGACCGGCTTGGGTGAAGCATCGACGAGGTCCTTGGCCTCCTTGAGGCCGAGGGCGGTCAGTTCGCGCACGACCTTGATGACCGGGATCTTGTTCGGGCCGACCTCGGTGAGGATGGCGCTGAACTCGGTCTGCTCCTCGGGCGCGGCCGGAGCAGCGCCATCGCCACCGCCCGTGGGAGCGGCGGCCACGGCAGCGGGAGCGGCAGCCGTCACGCCGTAGCGCTCCTCGAAGCGCTTGATGAACTCGGACAGCTCGAGTACGGTCATCTTGTCGATCGCTTCGAGCAGATCGTCCTGGGTCAGAACAGCCATGGGTGTCTCCTTGTGGGTGTTGTGCTGAGTTGGCTGGATGTAGGTGCGGGTCACGCCTCGGGCGCCTGGCTCCGCTTCTGCTCGGTAACCTGCGTCATGGCGTAGCCCAGGTTGCGCAGGGGCGCGGCGAACAGGCCGGCCAGCGTGCTGACCGGTGCCTGCATCCCGCCGGCCAGCCTGGCCAGCAGGACCTCCCGCGACGGCAGGGCCGCGAGTCGGGTAACGGCGTCGGCATCGATGGCCTTGTCGCCCAGGACGGCGCCGGTGATGCGTACGACCTTGTTGTACGGACGCGTGGCATCGAGCACGGCCTTCGCCGTTCCGGCCTCGTCGTTCCCGAACGCGATCGCGGTCGGCCCGGTGAGCAGCGGCGCGAGCGCCTCCCCCACGGAGTCGGCGGCGGCGATGCGCAGGAGGCGGTTCTTCACGACCCGGTAGCGGACGCCCTGCTTACGCAGGGCTCGCCGGATCTCGGCGATCTCCTTCACCTTGAGGCCGCGGTATTCGGACACGATCATCGTCCGGGCATTGGCGAGTTCGGCGCGCAGCTCGGCGACCGTTTCGCGCTTGGCCTCGGTCGGCATGGGCACTCCTTTCACTTCGGCACGCTAGAAACCGGCGTGCGGCGGCGGGCCGAGCGGGCATCGCCCGCGTGTGCCCCTGCGACGGATCCCATGGCAGCCTCCTGGGAGGAGGCATGACCCCGGTGCGCAGGGGCGCGCCCACCGTCGAAGGTGGAGGCACCGACTGCCTTGGCGTGCTCGTCGTCGTCCCCGAACTACGCGCCTTCACAGGCGGTTCATCCGGTCCGGTCCGGCGGATCAAGCCCCGACCGTCATCGACCTCCCGGTCGGCGGCGGCGGAGGGGCGCAGGCTGTCTGCGGCGGTCCGTCTTGTCTGATCAGATGACGCGCCTCTCGGCCGTCATCGCGTTGGGTGGCCGGCAGCCCGCCGGCGGGGTCCTAGGCGACCGCAGCCGCCAGCACGGCCGGCACATCCAGGCGGATGCCCGGGCCCATCGTGCTGGCGATCGTCAGGCCGCGCATGTACTGGCCCTTGGCCCCCGATGGTCTGGCGCGGTTGACTGCATCGACGAGCGCCGCGAGGTTGGCCACCAGGGCGCTCGCCTCGAAGCTGCTCTTGCCGACCGGCGCGTGGATGATCGCGGATTTGTCGACCTTGAACTCGACTCGTCCGCCCTTGATCTCGCGGATCGCGCGGTCGAGATCGAACGTGATCGTGCCAGACTTCGGGTTGGGCATCAGTCCGCGGCGCCCGAGGATCTTGCCAAGTTTGCCCACCATCCCCATCGAATCGGGCGTCGCAAGCGCGACATCGAACTCCAGCCAACCGGCTTCGATGCGCTTGACCAGGTCCTCGCCACCGACCTCGTCCGCCCCGGCGCGGAGCGCTTCCTGGGCCTTCTCGCCCTGAGCAAACACCGCGACACGCACGATCTTGCCAGTGCCATGCGGAAGGACGACCGTACCTCGGACCATCTGGTCGGCATGGCGCGGGTCCACTCCAAGCCGAATGTGTGCCTCGATCGATGCGTCGAACGCGACATAAGTCGTCTGCTTGACCAGCTCGGCCGCCTCGAGCGGGCCGTATAGCTGCTCTCGGTCGACGAGCTTGGCGGCTTCCTGATACTTCTTGCCTCGATCGGCCATCGCGTTGGCTCCCTTTCTGGCGGCCGGCGGATCCGGCCTCCCCCATTCGTGTTCCTGATCCGCGGCCCGGGGTGCGACCGCAGCGGATGAGGTAAGCCGAAGGTACCTAGCTGACGACCTCGATGCCCATCGAGCGGGCGGTCCCTTCGATCTGGGCCACGGCGCCCTCGACGTCGTTGGCGTTAAGGTCCGCCATCTTGATCCCGGCGATCTCGCGGACCTGGTCCCTGGTCACTCGGCCGACGCTGTCACGGCTGGCCGTACCTGAACCCTTGTCCACACCCGCCGCCTTGCGCAGCAGGTCCGCCGCCGGCGGGGTCTTGAGGATGAATGTGAAGGAGCGATCCTCGAAGACCGTGATCTGGGCCGGGATGATCTGGCCCGCCTTGTCCGCGGTCTTCTCGTTGTAGGACTTGGTGAATTCGATGATGTTGATGCCGTGCGGGCCCAGCGCGGTGCCGACGGGCGGGGCGGGGGTCGCCTTGCCGGCCGGCAGCTGCAGGGTCAGAACGATACGGATCTTCTTGGCCACAGGTTTTGTCCGGTTCCTTTCCTAGAGTTTCTCGACCTGCAGGAAGTCGAGCTCGACCGGGGTCTCGCGGCCGAAGATGCTCACCAGGACCTTGACCTTGTTGCGCTCCGGGTTGATCTCCTCGACCGTGCCGATGAACTCGGCGAACGGTCCGTCGGTGACCCGGACGCTCTGGCCCTTGGTGAAGGCGACGCGGAACTTGGGCGTCTCGACACCCATGTGCCGCAGGATCTGCTTGACCTCGGTCTCGTCGAGCGGGATGGGCTCGCTGCGGACGCCCGGGATGTTGGCGCCACCAACGAAGCTCGTCACCCCCGGGGTATTGCGGACGACGAACCAGCTATCCGGGTCCAGGATCATCTCAACGAGCACGTAGCCCGGGTAGACCTTCTTCTGGACGGTGTGGCGCTGGCCCTGGCGGATCTCGATCTCATCTTCCATCGGGACCAGGACCTGGAAGATCTTGTCGTCCATGCCCATCGATTCGATGCGGTGCTCGAGGTTCGCCTTCACCTTGTTCTCATAGCCCGAGTACGTGTGGATGACGTACCAGCGCTTGTCTGGCGCCTTCGTCTCGGTACCGGTCAGGTCGGTCATCATCGGTCCTTACGTCCGTGCCACGAGGCCCAGGAGGCCCTGGAAGATCTGATCGAGGACGGTGATGTACAGCCCGACCACGATGCTGATCGCGAAGACCAGCACGGTCAGGTTCCGAACCTGCTCGCGCGTGGGCCAACTGACTTTCTTCAGCTCGGACCAGACCTCATCGAAATAGCGGCGGAGTCGCTTCACGTCGTCGTTCTTCTCTCCGAGTTTCTCGTGGTGATGTGGCAGGGGCGATAGGACTCGAACCTACAACCGCCGGTTTTGGAGACCGGTGCTCTGCCAAATTGAGCTACACCCCTGCGGTGTGGCGACTACTTCGCCTCGCGGTGAAGTGTATGTCGTCGGCAGCGTGGACAGTATTTCTGAAGTTCGATCCGGTTGGGATCGTTCTTCTTGTTCTTGCGCGTCGTGTACGTGCGCTCCTTGCACTCGGTACACGCGAGCTGGATCGTGGGACGCGCTTCGACTCTGGCCATGTCGTCCTACTCGTCGATCTTGACGATGGCGCCGGCACCGACGGTGCGGCCACCTTCGCGGATGGCGAAACGCTGGCCGATCTCGATGGCGATCGGGGTGATCAGCTCGACGGTCATCTCGACGTTGTCGCCGGGCATGATCATCTCGGCCCCCTCGGGCAGGCCGATGGCCCCGGTCACGTCCGTCGTGCGCAGGTAGAACTGCGGACGG
>JANOIS010000173.1:0-11771 GCA_031407755.1 Chloroflexota bacterium
CGCACGATGCGCAGCCGATTCACGTCGGCCAGGGCCTTGTGGAACGCACGCAGCTCGCGCAGGTCGTCGGGCTGAAGCACCATCGAGGCGATCGTGGAGCGGAACCGGGCAGGAGTCGGCACGGGTGGGATGTTCTCCGGGGGTGCGGCCTTCGCCGCCTGTCGTATCAACGACGGTTGATATCAACGGATGTTGGTGCTATCGGCGTGCGTTGTCAAGCGCGGGACCGGACCCTCCTGACAGTACGCGCTGTCCGAGCTAAGCGGCCAGTGACGGCCCCCCCTGGTTGCCCACCGGGAAAGGAGGCCGTATCATGTCACTCATGGTGACACATAGAGGCACTAGATCGTTGTCGGACGGCCTCGGCCGGGCCCAGGACTCGACGCTCACGCTGTTTCGGAGCGCGTCCGTCCTGCGCGTGGTCAGTCTGCTGTTCCTCAACGAGGATCGTGCCTTCACGCTATCTGAGGTCGAGGACAGCCTCGCCGGTGCGACCGGGCGGCGGACGGTGATCCGGGCGCTGGGCGAGTTGGTCGAGGCCGGCTTCGTGGAACGCCGCGATACCCGGGGCTCGTATCCGCGCTATCGGGCGAACCGCGCCAACTTCCTGTTCGATGAGTTGCGGTCGATCGCGATCAAGACGCTGGGCGGGTTCGGCACGATCGTGGACGCGATCGATCGATCGGACGAGGTTGTCGCCGCCCTGGTCTTTGGTTCGTTTGCGCACGGGAGGCCCCGAGCGGACAGCGATATCGATCTCCTCCTCGTGGTTCGGAGCGGCGATACGGATCGGATCATCGATCTGCTGGAGGCGCTGTCCGAGGCGTCGGATCGGATCGGCCGGCGGATCGATCCGGTCGTGGTGACGGTCCAGGAATGGATCCAGCGGGTCGCCGCGGATGATCCGTTCGTCCGGCGTGTGACGGCCAACCTGAGCATCGTCCTCAAGGGGTCCCTCCCGTGAGGCAACGGATCACCGAGGCGGATCTGCGGCGGTTCCTCGACGATCGGTGCGTGCCACTGGACGCCGATGTCCTGGAGCTCCGCGAGCGGATCCAGGCCCTTCTGGCGAGCGGCGATGAGGCCCATCGAGCGGCGCGCCTGCTCGTCAAGCATGGCATCCACGGTCAGGCCATCGGGAGCCTCGAGGAGGTCATCATGCGGTTCGGGGAGGCGATCGCCCTCGCGTTCGGGCGTCGCATCGCGGAGGGTGAGGGCTACCACTGGAAGGCTGCGGAACTCGTACGGATCTATTGCGCGGTCTTTCGTCCGGACCTCTCGCGACAGGCGGCTCAGGTCCAGCGACTTCGCGAGCGGCGCAACAAGGTGAAGTACCTCGGCGAGATCGTCGGCCCGACGGACCTTGCTGTTTTCAGCAAGGTGGTCGATGACTTCATTCCGGCGTTCCGAACCGAGCCGATCGATCGACTCCTTCGAAACCACGAGCGTCCAGGGTCGCGGCCATGATGGACCGTCGGTCGGCGCTGGTGCTTCTCGGTGTCGTCGGTGTCGGGGTGTTCCTGGCGGGGCTGGAGCTGATGATCACGGCCGTGGCACTGCCGTCCATCCTGGCCGACCTGGTGGATGCCAGCGGGACGTCAGCGTGGATCGAGCTGCGCAAGGCCAGCTGGATCGTGAATGGCTACCTGCTCGTGTATATCCTGTCGATGCCGCTGGCCGGCCGGCTCGCTGACCTGTGGGGGGTGCGGCGGCTCTTCCTTGCCGCTCTGGCGATCTTCGCCATCGGCAGTGTGCTTGCCGGGATGGCGCAGGACCTGGATCAGCTGATCGCGGCCCGACTCGTCCAGGCGGTCGGGGGCGGCGTGCTGGTGCCGGTCGGGACGGCGGCCGCGGCGCACCTGTTCGGTGGTGAGGGCCGACCGCGGGCGCTCGGGGTCGTCGGCGCGCTGACGTTCCTCGGGATGGCCGCAGGGCCGTTCCTCGGCGCGGCGATCCTGTCGGCGGTACATCCTGAAGGCGCCCTCGCCACCGCCGGCCTCAGCGACTCCGCGCTGGCGGGGATCGCGACGCCGGCGTGGCGCTGGATCTTCTTCGTGAACGTGCCGTTCGCCCTGTGTGCACTGGCCCTTGCCTGGGCCGCGTCGGCGGGTTGGGAGACACCCCGGCGGACTGGTCGCGTCGACGTGCCGGGGGCCCTCATGTTCGGCATCGCCCTCGCGGCGGGCCTGCTGGGGCTCACCCTGCTCGGCGCCGCCGAGGTGGCCGGCACGGACCTTGATCCGGGGAACGTGTCACTGGCCCTCGGCGGGCTGGCGGCGGCCGCGACGTTGTTGGCCATCGTGCGTGCCCTCCGCACGAGTGACCCGTTCCTCGACGTCCGGTTGTTCCGCAGCGGTGCGTTCAGTGCGGCCGCGCTGGTCTCGTTGCTGACCGGCTATGCCTTCGCGACCGCGATCATCGGTGGGGCGGTCTTTGTGGACCGCGTGCTGTATGGCGGCCCGGACGAGCAGCGTCTGGCCCTCGGGGCGCTGGCCGGGACCACGGCGCTCGGCGCGCTCGTTTCAGGGTTTGCGGTCCGCATCCTGAGCTATCGGATCGTGACGCTCGTGGGGCTGGCGCTGAGCATCGGCGGGCTCGCGGCGATGGCCGGCTGGACGGCATCCACCGGCATCGGTGACGCCGCACTCGCCATGGCGACCTTTGGTCTTGGCTTCGGGCTGTCCGTGACCCCGCGCTCGACGGTGGCGATCGAGGCCGCCGGTCGCGATGCGTTCGGGGCCGCGTCGTCTGTGGTCACCGTCGCGCGGATGCTCGGGATGGCGATCGGCCTGGCCGTGCTGACGGCGTACGGCTCCACGACCATCACCCGCCTCTCGACTGAGGTCTACGCCACCCCCGATGCCTACCTCGCGCTCATCCCCGAGCACCTCCGCGATCGCCCGTTGCGTGACCCACTCGTCGTCGAGGCGCTCGAATCCTGGGCGTCGCGCGAAGCGGCCTCGATCATGGTGGGGCTGTTCCTGGGAGCCGCCGCGGTGACGGCCGCCGCCGTGCCGCCAGCGCTCGTGCTCGGTGGTCGGTCCGGACGGCGCGGCGCGGCGCCACGGCTCAACGACGCGGGTATGCTGGCCGGCGATGGCAGCTCCGACCCCCGCCTCATCCTCTGACCGCGGGAGCGGCCGCGCCAGCGAACGGGTCGCGCCGCGGCAATACTCGACGAATGGCTCGGCCGGCCAGGTTCGGGTCGCGGCCATGGTCGACGGCAAGCTCCGCGAGTCCGAGGGCGCCGCGGCCCTCCAGGATCTGGCTGCGTTGCTGGCCACGCCCGACGCCGCGGTCTGGGTGGACCTCGCCGGTCCGACGGTGGAGCAGGTCGAGTCGGTCGGCGCCGCGCTCGGGCTCCATCCCCTGGTCGTCGAGGACGTCCTCGAAGGTAACCAGCGTGCCAAGATCGAGACGACCGACGACGTCATCCACATCGTGCTGTTCGCGCTCGACCGGAACAAGCAGACCGCCATCAACGAGGTCGATATCGTGCTCGGCCTTGGGTTTCTGCTGACCGTACATGATCCGTCCTGGGACCCTCGGTCTTCGCATCACCTCCATTCCGGTCTGGCCACGATCCTCGCCCACGGGCCGGACCACCTGCTGTGGGCCATCGGCGACGACATCGTCGATGGCTATTTCCCCTACGTCGACGAACTGGGGGACGAGCTCGACACCGTCCAGGACGCGGTCATCACCAAGTCGACGCCGGACGCTCTCGAGCGTCTGTTCGCGCTCAAGCGCGAGCTCATCGTGGTCCGCCGAGCCGCCAGTCCTACCCGAGAGGTCTTCAACCAGCTCACGAACCGCGATCTGACGCTCATCGATCCCGAGGAACTCGTCTACTTTCGCGACATCTATGACCACCTGATCCGACTGACCGACGAACTGGATAACTTCCGCGAGCTAGCCTCGTCGACGCTCGATGTCTATCTCACCCAGGTCAACAACAACCTGTCGGTGATCGTGAAGCGTCTGACCGGCGTGACGGTCATCGTCGCCGGCATCGGGGCGGTTGCCGGGTTGTTCGGCATGAGCGAGGCCGGGATCGCGGTGGCTGGCACGGCCCCGCCCGGTTTCTGGGTCGTCGTGCTGAGCTCGCTCGCGGCGGGGTCCGTGGCGGCCGTCGTGTTGCGTCGGATCGGCTGGATCTAGCAGGCGACCGGTTTTGCCTTTGGGTGGGCGTCGGCGGGATCGTCGGCGGGGCCGACGGACAGAAGCTTGGCCACGACCTGGAGCAGCGGATTTCGAGGCTGGCCCTTGGGAACCGCCGGCCCCTCGGAGGTCTGCAGCCAGAGCTCTTCGTCTGTGGCGGACAATGGGTCGTCAAGGCCACCATCGACCGGGACGTGGCGGAACACCTCCGCTATCTCGAACAGCATGTGCAGCTCGTCGTCAGTCCAGATCTCCACGACGATGCCCCGCATCGCGCGCCCGTTGTTGATCTTCGACAGTTCGAGCAGCGGCAGGAACATGCCCGATCTGGCGTGGGCGAACAGGTACGTCGCGCGTCCCTGGCCCGGATGCGATAGCTCGTCAAAATCGAAGTATGCGGCGACATCGCAGGGGACCTTGGCGGACCGGTGTTCGATCACCGGCAGATCGATATCGAGCGCAACGATCCGGACCCGCGTCACGACGCGGTCAGGGTTTGGGGTCGGCACCGGTGTCGGTGACGCGCTCGCCGTCGGGCCGGGTGTCGCGAGCGGAGGGAGTGTGATCATGGGCGAGGGCGTGGCGATCGCTACCGTCGTGGGACTCGCAGTCGCGGACGCGGACGGCTCGGCCTGGACCGGGACGGTGTACGTCAGGAGGCCGGCCGCGAGCATGGTCACGCCGGCGGCCGTCAGCACGGCGGGGAACAGGCGGTTGCGGACGCGCTCGACGGGACCGGTCATGAGAGCGGAATCCTAGCGCGGGTGCGGTGGATGCGCCCCCGGCCGTCCGTACTGGTACCCTCGCGGCCTTATGTGGGCCCGTCTGTCGATCGTCGCCGGCCTGGTCGCCGGTGTCGCCGTTGCGGCCCTGGTGCTCGGGGGGATCCTCGCCTTCGCACCTGAGCGCGGGTCTGCCTCGACCGCTTCACCCGAACCCGCGCCTTCGATCGCGGTCGCCTCGCCCAGCCCTTCGATCTCCGTGTCGCCATCGATGTCGCCATCGCCATCACCGCCTTCACCGCCGCCGCCGTCCGCGTCTCCGAGTGGTAGCGCCGCGACCGGCTTGTTCCACGTCGGTGAGCCGGCACCCGCGCTCGTCGTGCCGCAGGTCGGTGGCGGCACCATCGATCTCGCGAGCCTGCGCGGCAAGCCGGTCTGGGTCAACTTCATGGGCACGTATTGCCCGCCGTGCATCGATGAGTTCCCGCTCATGAACGGCTTCGCGGCCCGCTACGGGGACGACGGCCTGATCATCCTCGCGATCGATGTCAAAGAGGAGGAAGGCATCGTGGCGGCTTTCGCCGAGCGGCTCGGGGCGACGTTTCCGCTCGGCCTCGACAGCGACGGATCTGTGGCCGCCCGCTGGGACGCGATCGTGCTGCCGGTCCATTTCTGGATCGACAAGGATGGGATCGTGCGCGACGGGGCGCTCGGTGGGATCGGGCCGGACATCATGGCCCGTGGCCTCAGCACGATCATGCCGGGCGTCACCGTCACGCCGTGACCGCTGCGATCCCCCCGAAGCGGGCGGACGCGCCCTTCGCGTCCGGCGCGTCGCCCGATACGAGCCAGGCCGCGATCGGCGACGCCATCGACCGACTCGCCGCGGCTCGCCATCCGGTCCTCGTCGTCATCGACTTCGACGGGACGCTCTCGGTGGGTTCACGCGACCCGGCTGTCGCGAGGATCGAGCCCGCGGCACAGCGGGCACTCCGCCACCTGGCGCGGGTCGCAGCGGCCCGACCCGAGCGACTTCACGTGGCGATCCTGACCGGACGGACCGTCGCCGATGTCGCGGCGCGCGTCCGCGTCGGCGGTGTCGAGTATCTCGGCGACCACGGACTGCAGCACGCGATGGTGGCGCGCGGCGGGCGCGCCTCGGCGATCGCCGGGCGTGTGGTGACGGAGGCGCGCTTCGACCGTCACCGCGACCCGGCCGAGACGCTGGCCCGAAGCGTGGCCACGGAACTGGGCGCGCCATCCTGGTTGTTCGTTGAGCGCAAGGGCCCGTCCGTCGCCTTCCACGTCCGCCTGGCGGACGATGTCATCGCGGCGCGGGCGGCGGTGGTCGCCGCGATCGCCGCCGTGGAACGGCGCGAGGGTCTCCTCGACCACGGTCTGGCCCACTACCGCGGCCGCTCGGTGGTCGACCTCCGGCCGGTCGATGCGGGCGGCAAGCGCGAGGCGGTCGATCGGCTGCTGGCGCGCCATCGACCCGGTGCGGTCGTGGTCCTGGGCGACGAGTTGAGTGACGTGGACGCGTTCGAGTCGGTGCTCGCCGCCCGGCGCGCCGACGCACGACTGATCGCGACGACGATCGCGATCCATGCCGACAGCCGACCGGCGCCGGCCGAACTCCTGGCCGTCGCGGACCTGTCGCTCGCCTCGGCTCGTCGGGTCGGGCCGTTCCTCGCCGCGCTGGCTCGCGCCCTCGAGGGGCGCTGAGGCAGGTCAGCCGGGGCGCCCGTTGCGAGTCGGTCGGTGTCAGCGCCGCTTGATGGCCCGCGTCGACAGGGCGAACGACATCGCCACCGTGAGCAGGACCGCGAGGGTCGCGATGAGCGCCGACCCTGGCGTGCCGCCGACATTCGGCGTCACTGTGTCCGTCGCTGGCGGGGTGGGGCGGGCGGTCGAGCCGGTCGGCGCCGGGGTCGGTGTCGCCGCCGTCACCTCGTTGTTGTCGATATTGGCGGAGCAGATGACCAGGGCCCCACCGCCGTTGGCGGAACCGTTGCACTGGTTGATCATGACCAGGAAGGCCGCTGATTCTGTCCCGGTCGCGGTACAGGTCAATTCGACCAGCGTCCCGCCATTGGCCGAGCCGTTGCACTGGGTGATGGTCGCGCCGGTCGTGTTGGCCGGGAACGGATCGCAACCGGTCGTGATACCGCCGCCCGAGCCGACGCACTGGTTGACCGTGGCGCTCACGGCGCCTGGGTCGATGTCCACGAAGTCGTTGGTGACCTGGACGCTGCAACGCAGGGTCCCGCCACCGCCATTGATGGCGTCATTGCACTGGGTGACCGCGGTGACGGGTTCGGTCAGGGAGGTCGTCTCCGTCGTACACGCGGCTTCAGGGTCGCCGGCGGCGCCATGACACTCGCGGACGGTGACCGTCGCCGAGCCACCGGAGGCGGTGATCGTGTTGACCACCGTGACTTCGCAGATCAGGCCAAGACCCGGCGTGTTGTCGACGCCGTTGCTGCAGGTCGTGGTCGGGGCGATGGTGGCGGCGTCCGCCGGAGCGACGACACCCCATGGCGCCGCAAGCAACGCAGCCGCGAACAGGAAACTGATCAAGCGAGAGAACGTGCGTAACACAGCGACACCTCGGCGGGGGCGGGCACCGCAGCCGAAATGTGTCAAGCCGACGGGGTGCTCGTGGTCACGCATGGTGGCAGTTGTGTCAGAAATGGTCAATCGCCGCCGATAAGGTGAAGTGGCGCCGATCCGAACCACTTTGAAGCGTCGGCTGATCGTCCGCATTGATCGATCTGGGCTTCAGCATGAGGTGCTGCTACCCCAGAACGACGATCCGGGAACGCAGCTCCTCGTGGCCAGCGAGGAATCGATCAACCACACCGATCAGTGGCGCCACCGACGTGGTCCAGCACGACGCGACGTGGTCCAGCACGACGCGACGTGGCCAGCACGACGCGACGTGGCCAGCACGACGCGACGTGGCCCGGACGACGCGGCCCGGACGACGTGGCCCGGACGACGTGGCCCGGACGACGTGGCCCGGACGACGCGGCCCGGACGACGCGGCCCGGACGGCGTGGCCCGGACGTCAGGCGCGGCCCTCAGGCGCGGCCGGCGGCTGACCTAGTTCCCGGCCACGGCCCCGGCACCGACCAGCGCGGCCGCGGCATCCGCGACGATCTCCAGCATCGGGGTGGGAAACAGCCCGAGCAGGATCGTGAGCGTGGTGGCCGCCGCCAGTCCGCCCCACAGCAGGGCTCCGTGGCGCGGTGCCGGTGCGTCGTTCAGTGGGTCGCGCATGAACATGTAGACGATGATCCGAAGGTAATAGAACGCGGCCACGGCGGCGTTGAGGACCAGAAGGACCGCCAGCCAGGTCAGTGCCCCACCGGCCTGGACCGCTGCCACGATCACCTCGTACTTGGCAAAGAACCCAGCCGTCGGCGGGATCCCGATCAGCGACAGGAGGAACAGCGTCATGAGCACGGCCAGCAGCGGCTCGCGCCGGGCCAGGCCGGCGAACGTATCGAGCGAGGACGTCACCCCGGCCCGCTTCTGGAGCGCCGCGATCACGGCGAACGCGCCCAGGTTCATGAACGCGTAGGCGGCCAGGTAGAACAGCAGCCCCTCAAGCCCCTGGATCTGGCCAGCGGCATACGCGGCCAGCCCGACCAGCATGTACCCGGTGTGCGCGATGGAGCTGTAGCCGAGCATCCGCTTGACGTTGTCCTGGGTCAGCGCCACGAGGTTCCCGAGGGTCATGGTCAGGGCGGCCAGGGCGATCATGACCGGCAGCCAGTACTCGGCGAGCGGCCCCAGCGCCTCGACGAACAGGCGCAGGATCAGGGCAAATGCCCCGACCTTGGGCCCCACGGACAGGTAGCCCGTGATCGGCGTCGGGGACCCCTGATACGCGTCCGGTGTCCAGTAGTGGAACGGGACCGCGGCGATCTTGAACGCGACGCCGGTCGTCATGAACGCGAGACCCATCGCGAGACCCGCGGACAGCGGTGCCTCGCCGGCCACGATCGTCGCGAGCTCGGCGGCCACCACGTCCACCCGGGTCGACCCGACAAGGCCCCACACGAAGGCGAGCCCGAACAGGAAGATCGCCGAGCTGAACGACCCGAGCAGGAAGTACTTGATCGCCCCCTCGGTCGAATAGCTGTCCGTCTTGTGGTAGCCCGCAAGCAGATAGCCCGGCAGCACCATCAGCTCAAGGCCGAGGAACAGGAGCAGCAGGTCCGTTGATCCAGCCAGCAGCATCGCCCCGGTCAGCGCGAAGATCAGGACGACCGTGAACTCGGCGATCGGCAGACTCCGCGGCAACAGGTAGTCGGGCGCGAACATGATCGTCAGGGCGACCACCGCGATCAACAGGATGTCAAGGAAGGTCGTCAGCGCATCGACCGTGTAGCTGCCCCCGAACGCGCTTGCTGGCGTCGCCCCCACGGCCAGCGTCAGGGCCGCGGTCAGCCCCAGCCCGATCAGTGCCGTGGCGATCGCGATCCGGCTGCGGCCGGGCAGGGCCAGGTCGACCAGGAGCACTGCCGAGGCGGTCAGGACCGCGGCGATGAGTGGCGCGATGACGGTGATGTCCTGGAAGTTCAGTGTGCGGCCCCGCCTTCCAGGACGTGATCATCCGCGCCGTCCGCCCCGCGCGATCGACTTCCGGCCAGCGCCCAGAACGTGCGCGCCGCGATGGCCACGACCAGCAGCCCGGCCAGCACCAGCACGATATCCGTGCCGACCGGGATCGCCTCTCCGGCCGCCGCGGCCTCAAGCGTGGCTTCCACGGTCCCACCGATCAGCCCGAGCACCAGGCCCGGCTGGATACCGAACACGACGATCAGTGCCGCGAGCGGCGCGAGGGTCAGGATCTCGACCGGACTCATATCGGTGAGGCGGCCACCGAGGCCCGCGATGAACTCGGACACCTCACCGAACACGATCCGACCGTACATATACAGCAGGTAGCCCGCGGCGAGGATCATGACAAGGGTCGCCACCGCCGCGGCCGCCGGGCTGACCGCGAACGTCCCGACCAGGGTCAGGAACTCCCCGACGAAGCCGGACAGACCAGGCAGTCCACCCGAGGCGAACACGAAGAACCCGAATACCGCTGCCCAGACCGGCATCCGTGCCGCCAGCCCGGACATCTTCGCGATCGTCCGGTCGTGGGTCCGCTCATAGATCACGCCGACGAGCAGGAACAGGCCGCCAGTGATCAGGCCGTGATTGACCATCTGGAGGATGGACCCCTGGATCCCCTGCTCGGTGAACACGAAGATGCCCAGGGTCACGAAGCCCATGTGGCTGACCGATGAGTACGCCACCAAGCGCTTGAGATCCGGCTGGACGAGCGCGACGATCGCCCCGTAGATGATGGCGATGAGGGACAGCACGATGATGACCGGGGCAAAGGTGTGGGCCGCATCCGGGTACAGCGGCAGGGCGAAGCGCAACAGGCCGTACGCCCCGAGCTTGAGCATCACCCCGGCCAGGATCACTGAGCCTGCCGTCGGGGCTTCCGTGTGCGCATCGGGCAGCCAGGTGTGGAACGGGAACATCGGGACCTTGATGGCGAAGGCCAGGAAGAAGGCCAGGAACGCCCCGATCTGGAGACCCGCCCCAAAGCCGCTCGTGGCCGCGTACTCGCGCAGGGTCACGAAGTCGAACGCGCCGACCCACGACCCCCCGTGCTCGGCCTGGAACGCGAAGGCCGTGGCCAGGATCGCCACGAGCATCAACAGCGAGCCGACGAGCGTGTACAGCACGAACTTGATCGTGGCGTAGATTCGGTTGGCCCCGCCCCAGATACCGATGATGAGGTACATCGGGACGAGCACGATCTCCCAGAAGATGTAGAACAGGAACATGTCCAGGGCCAAGAAGACCCCGATCATCCCGACCTCGAGGACGAGGAACGCGATCATGTATTCCTTGATCCGGGTCTGGATCGGGCCGAAGCTTGCCAGGATGCAGATCCAGGACAGGGTCGTGGTGAGCACGACCAGCGCGGCCGATAGTCCGTCCACGCCGAGCTTGAACTGGATGCCAAAGATCGGGATCCAGTCGGCGACCACCTCGTACTGGAAGTCGGGGCGGTCCGGCAGATAGCCGACGAGCAACAGCAGCGACAGGACCCACGTCGCCAGCGCGAAACCGAGCGCCGTCAAGCGGGTCACGGACGCCGGCAGGGCCGCGACGGCGATCGCGCCGATCAGCGGCAGGAACACGATCATCGACAGGATCGGCACGTTCGAGAGGTCCATCGTCCTAGTTCCCGGCCAGGATCAGGTACGAGCCGGCCATCACGATCAGCCCGATCGCGATGCCCAGGGCGTAGTTCTGGACACGGCCCGTCTGGACCTGACGCAACCCACGACCGGCCCCGATCGTGGACCTCCCGATGCCGTTGACGGTGCCGTCGACGACCTCGCGATCAAACCACCACATCGCCGCGGCGATCCGCCCGCCGATGACGATGAACAGCAGGTGGTTGAGTTCATCGAACCACCATTTGTTGAGGGACGCGCGGTACAGGAACGACAGCCCCGGCCGGGCACTGATGGCGCGAACCCGCTCCGGCAGGCCGCCTAGGCTGAGCCCACCGATCTGCGCCCCGAAGAGCCGCCAGGCGAGCACCATCCCGCCGGTCGCGACAGCGACGCTGGCGAGGATCAGGGCCCCATCGATCCCGAACAGCGCGTACGGCTCGTGCGGCAGGGCCAGCAGCTCCTCGGCGTGGTGGAACGTGCCGGACAGCCACTGCGTGAGCGTGCTGTCGCCGAGCGGCAGCCCCAGAGCCATGCCCAGACCGATGGACGGGATGGCCAGCAGGATGAGCGGCACGGTCATGACCAGCGGTGATTCGTGGATCTTGTCCCAGATCGCCCCCGGGCC
>JANOIS010000203.1:0-22315 GCA_031407755.1 Chloroflexota bacterium
CGTGGCCTCCCGCCGCTCTGCCGTCGATGCTTGACGATACCGGTACCGTTTGCAGTCCGGTTGCGACACGATACCACGGTGCGACCGACCCGCACCAGTCGGAGGGCACGTGAGCGCGGTCCTGTTCGGGCTCCTGGCGGCGCTGGCCAACGCCGGGCAGGCGCTGATCAGCAAGGACCTGACCTATCGGGCCCCGGCCCGCCAGCTGATCGGCGTGCTGTACGTCGGCAATGCGCTCGTCCTGCTGCCCTTCGCGCCGTTCGTTACGTGGGCCTGGAGTCCGGCCATCATCGGCCTGCACCTGCTGTCCGTCGCGCTCATGGTCGGGACCGCGATCTGCGTCTGGGACCTGCTGGATCACGGGGCCGCCTCGGCGACCACCACCGCCACGGCCATGAGCCCCATCCCGGCTGCGCTCGCCGCGGCAGTGGTCCTGCCCGGCGCCATCGCCCCTATCCAGGTCGTCGCGGCAGTCGTGGTCGTGGCCGGGGTCCTGATCGCTCTTGCCGACGCGTTCGCCGGCCTGGATCGATGGGGCAAGGCGTGGCGGATCGTCGGGGCGGCGACGGGCAGCGGCCTGCTGACGGTCACCAGTCGCCTCCTGGGTGACGAGGGGTCCGGACTCGTCGAGACGTACGTGGTCCGGACCGCCCTTGCGGCCATCGTGTGCATGGCCCTCTTCCCGCCCCGCGACGTCGCCCGTGCCGACATCCCGCGCCTGCTCGGGCGGTCCGTGGTGGTGACCATCTACTTCGTGTTCGTGATCGTGGGGGCGCAGACGGGCAGCCCGGTCGTGGTCCAGACCCTCGTCGCGACGACACCCCTGTTCGTCCTCGCCGTCGAGTCGATGCGGCGCCGTTCGGCCCCGCCACTCCGGTCGTTGATCGCCGCCGGCATCGTCGTGGCGGGCGTCGCGCTCATCCTGATCACGTGACGGACGTCGTCTTCGGGCTGCTTTCAGCAATCGCCAACGCGATCGGTGGCGAGCTGAGCAAGGGGCTGACCCTTCGATATCCGGCGCGGCAGCTGATCGGGCCGCTCTTTCTGCTCAATGCGTTGCTGGTCCTGCCGGCGGCCCCGTTCGTGGACTGGACCTGGTCTGTTGAGATCGTCGTCCTGCACCTCATGTCGGTGGCGCTGTTGGTCATGACGTCGTTCGCGATCTGGGACCTGTACGAGCACGGATCTGCCGCCGCGACCGTGACCGCTCAGTCGATCAGCCCGCTGCCGGCCGCCGTGGCGGTGGCGCTGCTGTTGCCCGGGACCCTGGAACCGGCCCAGGCGGTGGCGGGGGTCGTGGTCGTGCTCGCCGTCCTCCTGGGGCTGTCCGATTCGTTCGGGACGCTGGGGCGGCGGCGGGGGATGATCACGGTGCTGGTGGCGGCGGTCGGGACGGGGCTCGTGACGGTCATGGGACGGCTGCTCGCGGACCGGGACGTGGGCGTCGTGGAGGCCTATGTCGTGCGGGCTACCCTCGCGGCTGTCGTCTGCTCACTACTGGTGCCGCCGCGGGACGTGCCGCTCCGGGCACTGCCCGGGATGCTGCCGCGGGCCGCCTTCATCACCGCCCACTTCCTGCTCATCCTCATCGGCGTCCAGGACGGCAACCCGGCCGTGGTCCAGACCGCCGTCGCCACCGCCCCGCTGTGGAGCCTCGGCATCCAGGCCGTGCTGACGCGGCGCCGCCCCTCCGGCCGTCTCGTCGCGGCCGCGCTCCTCGCCACGATCGGGGTGGCGGTGATCCTGCTGGCTGCATAGCGACGGCCAGCGGCTACGATCGACGACATGCGCCGCATCGTCGTCATCCTCGCTGTGGCCGTGTCGCTGAGCGTGCTCGCCTTGGCGAATGTCCAGGCGGCACCGGACGCGCCAGTCTCGGACACGGTCGAACCGTGGGTGGAGATGTCTCGCGAGATCGCCCGACCCTTCGCGGGGATCGTGGCATTCGCACCGATCCGACTCACCGACGCCGGCTGCACGGTTGATGGCGAGCTCATGATGCTGACATTCGAATCCTCCATCGGCGCGGCGCGCGTCTACGCGTCTATCGGCTTCCCGTCTGCACAGGAACTGGCCGGTCCGGACGCCACGACGGTGATCGTGGGTAGCAGCCAACCGAGCAGCGCTTCGATCGAAGCCGCGTGGTGCGATCGCATCCCTTCGGCGCTTCCGCCAGCGGCCGAGGTAACGAGCGCCCGTGACGTGTTTGCCACACAGGAAAGCCAACCCACCATTGGCACGGAGGAAGCGTCGTCCACACTCCCACCGCAGTCGCATTGGGACCGCCTCGCAACCGGCAACCTTCCCGGAGCGCTCTCGCTCGGCGGCGCTGCAGCCATCTCGGACCTCATCGTCGTCGGACGCTGGGTTGGCCCCGAGCGCGGCGAGTCGTACTGGACACCCGAAAACGAAACCGTCGGGTGGTTCGCCGTCGCGGTGATCAAGGTCGATACGCTGATCCAGGGGACTCTGCCCGATACGGCAGTGCACACCATTCGAGTTCCCTTCCTGCTCAGCTTCGGTCGTGTCGGAAGTGTCTACCCGGAGAAGGACTACGAGACCATCGATCGAGCGCGTCCAGAGGACCCCGCGGTACTGTTCCTCCAGAGCTGGTCGAGCTACTTCCGCAGAGGGGGAGTCGACGTTCCAGACTGGGTGAAGGGACTTGTTCGGCCCGACATCTACCGCACCATCGGGTCCGACGGTGCGCTACCGCTCGAGGGCGGATCGGTGTCCGACGTGACCTTCGAATTCGACATGCCGCAGTGGCGTCTCGACCTCGCAGGAAAGAACCTCGATACCCTGATAACCAAGGTCGTTGCAGCGGAACAACCCGCAGCCCCCTGACGACAGTCGCCTTGGGCCCCGTCGCCGAGTGCCGGTACGAGCTCGTGAACCATCGTGACGGCGCTGCTCGCGACGGTCGGCGTCGCGGTGATCCTGCTGGCTGCATAGCGAACGGCCTTGACGGCTCCGCCTCGTGCCCTGGCGTTGGCGCATGCGCCGCAGCACTTCGGCACTTCCGCCAGGCTGAACGTCGACGGGACTCGACCGTTCACCGCGATGGCGCGACGGCGAGGGGCTACGATCGACGACATGCGACGCTGGCTCGTCCTCCCTTCGGTCCTGGTCGGTGCAATCGCGGTCGGCGCCGCGGCCTGGGTCCTTCTCGCCATGCCGTTGGTGCCCGGCTCGACGTACGCGCCGGATCCGGTCGGCCTGCTGGCGACCGAGTCCAGTGACGACGCGAACGACGGCGAGGCGCGAACCCGTTACGTGTACCGCCATGAGCTCGGCGCGACCGTGCTCACGCTGACGACCATCCGCAACGACGGACCGTTCGCCCCTACTCTGCTCGGCCTTGGCGATTCCCCGCTGGGCGCCGACCAGACGTCCCTCGTCTGGGCCGAACGGCTGCTGGCAGGGACGTGGCCCGACATGGTCGGACCCGAGGACGCCCTCCCGCTCGAGGCGATGGTCATCGAGCCCGGCCAGACAGAGGCGGTCTGGATCGTCTGGCGCTCGGGCTCCTACTGCCCGCCGGGCGCGGCGTGGCCGTATCTGCCGGGCAGCGGCATCATCGTCTCGAGCATGCCTCTACGCTGGTCGAGCCTCGGTGTGCCGCGCACCTCCACGATCGACCTTCAGTACGACGTGGAGCTGCGCAACCCCATCGAGGATCCACAGACGATCTGCCCCGGCTGAGGGGACGGGCCAGGCGGCCGTAACGGGCGAGCGCCACACGAACCGAACGACGGACGAAGCGTGACGTGGGTATGCCGTCCGGCTGGGGCTGGTACCGTTTGCAGCAGCGCCATTGCCACACCGCAACATCGTCGTCACGCCGCGTCCTCGAAATCGATCGGGAGGTCAGCTCAATGGATCGCGCCGTCTTCTACCTGCGCATCTTCCCAGGCTCGGAGGCCGAATACGACCGGCGCCACGCCGAGATCTGGCCGGAGCTCGTGGACGAGATCCGCGAATCGGGCCTGCGCAACTTCTCCGGCTTCCGGCGTGGGACGGATGTCTGGTACTACACGGAGGCCGGGCTGGACGTGGCAACGGCCCTCGCCGTCCACGGACCTAAACCCGCCAACCAGCGCTGGAACCGCTACTTCCGCGACGTCATCGCCCAGATCACGGACGACTCCGGCGAGCTCCTCTGGTACGACGAGGTCTTCCACTCGGGCGGACCGCCGCTGGACGGGCCGTTCGAGCGAGCGCTCTTCGGCTTGGTCATCGACCCTGACCGTGCCGACGACTACGAAGCGCTCCACGCCAACCCGTGGCCGGACCTGATGGAGGCCATCGAGGCCTCCGGGTTCCGCAACTACACGGGCTTCCGACGCGGCGCCCACGTCGTCTATTACGGCGAGTTCTACCCGGACATGACGACCGTCTTCGCGAAGATGGCCGCCCACGAGGTCAACGACCGCTGGGGCGCCGCCTTCGAGGGCATCATCACCAGGATCGTGGATGACGAGGGCAACCTCCTCATCGCGGACGAGATCTACCACCAGGACTGACACCATGCCGCCGACTGGTGCCGGCCGACCGCGCGTCGGCGTCATCTCCCCGTACTGGACGCTCTGGGAGCACACCGCCGGCCCGACGTTCCGCGCGGACCGGATGGCCCTGGCTCGTTCCGTCGCCGACGAGCTGGCGACGACCGGGACCGTGGATCCGGTCACCGTCGTGGAGATCGCCTCAGGCGATGACGGCGTCCGCGTTGGACGCGAATTTGTCGGTGCCGACATCGATGTCGTTCTCGTCCTCCAGAC
Organism: Chloroflexota bacterium; assembly: GCA_031407755.1. Taxonomy (GTDB): domain Bacteria; phylum Chloroflexota; class Limnocylindria; order Limnocylindrales; family CSP1-4; genus SPCO01. The sequence continues at coordinate 4,782 of JANOIS010000203.1, forward strand.
GATGGCCGTGCCCGCCGCGTGGACGATGGCCGCGATCACTGCCCTGCCCGGCGTTCCGGTCGTGATCTGGGCGCTACACGAGACCGGGTTGGTCGACGGCGCGTTCGATCACGGCTCGATCACGACGCAGGGCGCGACGGTCGGCGCGCCGATGCTGTCCAACCTGCTATCGCGTGCCGATCGACCGTTCGAGCTGATCCTCGGCCGGCGCTCGGACGCGAGCACGGTGGCCCGCGTGCGCGACACGCTGCGGCTGGCCGGCGTCGCCCGTGGCATCTCGCGGTCCCGTCTGGGCCGGATCGGGCGACCGCTGGACGGCTACGCGCACGTCGACTTGGACGATGACGCGCTGCGCGCCGCGACCGGCATCGAGCTCGTCTTCGTGGAGCCCGACGAGGTCGTCGCCCGCTTCCGCGAGGTCACCGATCAGGACGTCGCCGCCCTGTTGGCCGAGGTCCGCCGAGACTGGACGTTCGAGGAGGAACCGCTCCCCGACGACCTGGCACGATCGTTGCGGGCAGCGCTCGCGCTGGAGGTCGTGGTCGATGTGCACCGGCTGGACGGCGGGGCATTCAACTGCCACGTCCCGCAATTCCGGTTCGGCGAGCCCATCGGCATCGCTCCTTGCTGGGCCCTTGGACGCCTGACGAGCGGCGGCCGGCCATTCGCCTGCACCGGCGACATCGTCACGGCGGTGGCGATGCTCACGACCAAGCGACTGGGAGGGGCCGCCATCTATCACGAGATCGAGGCCATCGACTACGCGACCGGCGAGGTGGTCATCGCCAACTCCGGCGAGCACGACCTGGCGTGGCTGGCGCCGGGCTCGCGGCCGCGTCTGCGGCCCAACGACTGGTTCTGCGGCAAGGATCCGCACTGCGGCGTGTGCGCCGTCCTGGAGCCGGCGCCCGGACCGGCCACGCTCGTCGGGTTCACGCCCCACCCGGCCGCCCGCGGCGGGTTCCGCTATGTGGTGGCCCGAGGAGAACTGACGGCGCGGACCTTCCCGGAGACCGGCACGGTCAACGGCGCGTTCCGGTTCCGCGACGGTCCCGTGGAGGACGCCTGGGCGCGCTGGGCGAGCGTCGGCGTCAACCACCACAGCTCGGCGACCCCGGGCGACCTGTCCGGCGAGGTGGCCACGGTCGCGCGACACCTGGGGGTCGAGGCGGTGATCGTGTGAGCGTGACCATGAGGCCGGTCGCCCCGGTGTCGCTGCGCGACGTGCACGACGTGGACCCGTATCCCGCCTACGAGGCGATGCGCGCGGTCGGTCCGGTCGTGTGGGATGAGGGCATAGCCGCCTGGCTCGTGCTGTCCCACGACGGCTGCACGTTCGTAGAGCGGCGCGAGGACCTGTTCGAGGAGCCGACCGGGTCGCTGCCAGGCGCGGCGCAGATCGTTGGCCGGCGCGACTTCCGCTCGCTCGTCGGGGCCCAGCACGAGACGCTGCACCGCTCGCTGTCGCACACCTGGCGGCCGGATCCCATCGGCCCGCTGGCGATGGTCGCGGTCCGGCCCATCGTCGCCGACCGGATCGCACGACTCGGCGAGCACCCGACCTTCGAGCTGTATGAGGATCTGGCCCGGTTCCTGCCGATCGCCGTCGTGGCCAGGGTCCTGGGTCTGCCGGACCGAGATGTGGCGACGCTGGAACTGGCGAAGGGTTGGATGGAAGCGGTCCTCGCCTGGCGTCATTCGTACGGCGAAGATCCGGAGGCCCGGGCGGCGGCGATCGAGGCGACGAAGCGGCTGGATCCGTTGCTCGTCGACACGGTCCGCGCCCGGCGCGACCAGCCGGAGGCCGATGTCATCAGCCTGCTCTGGGCGACCGGCCGCGAGGTCGCGCCCGACTGGGGCGAGCAGGACGTGCTCGACAACGCGAAATTCCTGTTCGAGGGTGGCTCGGAGACGACGGCCTTCCTGATCTGCAACGCGATGCATCGGCTGCTGGAGCTGCCAGCTGACCGGCGCGCGGCGACCCTCGCCGACCCGGCGGTCTTCGCGCGCTTCCTGGAGGAGGTGCTCCGCCACACGACGGTCGTCCACCTCCGCGCTCGGCGCGCCACGACGGACGCCACCATCGGCGAGGTCACGATCGGGGCCGGGGAGTGGGTCATCGCCATCAACGCGGCGGCCAATCGCGACCCGCTGCGCTGGGAACGACCGGCCGAGCTCGATCCGGACCGGCCGCGCCTGTGGGGCCACCTCGCCTTCAACGTCGGTCCCCGGCATTGCGCCGGGGCCCACCTCGCGCGCATGGAGGCGACCGAGGCCATCACCGGGCTTTGGCGGGCGTTCCCCGACCTGGCCCGGGATGCCGGGATGCCGGAGCCGCGTTCGATCGGCTTCGTGTCGCGCGCGTGGCGACCGACCGTGCTGGCCCATGCGCCCGTGCCGACCAGCGTGGTGCACGAGCGAATCCTGGACGGCCCGGCCTGGGCCGGTTCCGTGCCGGCAGGGATGCGCGTGACGTCCGACGAGGAGCCGCGGCCAGCCTGATCTCGAGGGTCAGTCGGCGCCGTCCACGCGCTCCCAGACGAGGCGCTGGATCCGCGTCGCCCCACCCAGGACCAGCGGTGGCGACGTGAGCGTGAGCGTGCGCCCGGACTCGTCCAGCACCCAGCGACGACGCTGCTCCGTGCCGATCCAGTTCGGGAATAGACTGGTCTCGACGTGATGGGTCACCGTGTCGCCATCGATGTCGAAGCGGCCACCATAGGCAATGAACGTGGCGAACGCCTGGGCTTGCTCCTCGGCCGATCCGCCGGTCACGTCGTCGGTCGCGAACCGTGGACGGGCGTCCGGTCCCATGATCCCGATCATCGTGCCGCCGGCCGTGTAGGCCAGCAGGCCGTCCGGGTCGTCGCCCATCGGGCGCGATTCGCTCCCGTCGTCGGCGATCGACACCCACGATCGAAGCCGCCAGCCACCGATCAGGGGATGTGCCGCGGCGGCGCGGTCCGGGCCATCGCGGTCCGGGCTCATGCCGGCACCGACATCCCCGGCACCGGGGCGTCGGCCCGCAGCAGGCGCTCATGCTGGAGCTCCGTCCAGAAGTCCGCGGGGATCGGCTCCAGAAAGGCGACGACATTGCGCTGCTGCTGGGCAACCGACGAGGCGCCCGGGATGACCGAGGCCACCGCCGGGTGCCCCAGCGGGAACTGGAGGGCGGCCGCGGCAAGGCTCACGCCATGACGCTCACAGACCGCCTGGATACGCCGGACCCGGTCCAGGATGGCCGGCGCGACGCCCAGCCGGATGTCGCGAGGTCGCGGAAACGCGCGTCCAGCGTCACTCCACACCACTCCCCATGTCGCTCAGTGCCATTCGCTGGTGGGAAAGAACAGCGCCTGCTTGAGCAGGACGGTGCGTGGCAGGCGCAGCTGGAGCATCACGGTCTCCGCCACGTCCTCGGGTCGCATCAGCCCGGCGCGGGTCGGCGTGCCGGCGCGGTGGGAGCCGACCACCGCCCACTTGGTCGCGCAATAGCCGGACCACTCCGGGTAGCCCTTGGTGCCACCGGCCGAGGCGATGGCGATCACGTCGCCGCGTCGCCGCTCCAGCATGCCGGGCAAGGCGGCCCTCACGATGTGGGCGGCGCCAAGGTAGTTGGCGTCGATCATCCGCCGCCAGTCGGCCGGGTCGGCCTCCACGACCGTGCCGATGACCCCGATGCCGGCGTTCGCGACGACGATGTCGACGGGCCCGAGGCGGTCGGTCGTGGCCGCGATCGCGGCCCGCGCCTGTGGCCAGTCGCTCACGTCCGCGCCGATCCCGACGACACGATCTGCATCGCCGGCCATCTGGCCCAGCTCCGCGGCGACCCGCTCGGCACGCGCACCATCCCGCCCGAGGACGACGACCGATGCCCCCTCGGCGGCGAGCCGGGCGGCGATCGCGTGCCCCAAGCCGCGCGTGCCGCCGGTCACCAGGGCGACCTGTCCGCTCAGGCTTCCCGCGACGGTCATTCGTCCGTCAGCCACGGCCGGGCATCGGTGGGCCGCTCCCAACTGGGGATGGGCGGCTGAAGGGGATCCTCCACCCAGCAGAACTCGCCGTTCGTATCGGCACCCTCGTCGCTCGTCAGGCGGAGCACGAGCTCGACGGCCTTCTCGGGCGGATCCCCGCCGGTCTCTTCGACCCAGGCCGCCCACTGCCGATACGCGTCGGCCTCCGCGCCCATCGCCGCCACACGGTCGCGGATGTCCCGCCACATGTCCGTCTTCACGTCGCCCGGGTGGATGACGTTGGCGGTCACCCCGCGGCCCGCGATCTCGGCGGCCAGGTGGCGGGTGAACTGGTTGAGGGCCACCTTCGACGTCCCGTAGGCGCTGTTGAGCGGTCCGGGTGGGTGCAGCGATGCGGCCGACGTGACGTTGACGATGCGCCCCCAGCCGGCATCGATCATGCCGCCGACGAAGGCCCGGGCCATGAGGTATGGCGCAATCGCGTCGATCATCACCGTCTCGACCCAGGCGGCCGGGTCGCTGTCGCGGATGAGGGCGATCGGGCCGAAGACACCGGCCGCGTTGACCAGGATCGCCGGCGGCCCGAACTGGTCGTGGACGAACGTTGCGACGGCCGTCACAGCCGCCGGGTCGCTGACGTCGGCCGGGCGAGTGACCATCCGCCCGCCGGCGGCGCGAGCGAGATCAGCGGTCTCGGTCAGCTGGGCGGCATTACGCGCCACGCCGACGACCGGGTGCCCACGCGAGGCGAGGGCGATCGCCACCTGGCGGCCCAGGCCGCGCCCGGCGCCGGTCACGACCGCGATACGGCCCGAGGCCTGCTCACCCATGGCTGGACCTCCCGTTCCGCCGCCCTACTGGGCGCCGGTCTCCAGGTTGAAGACCTCGCGAAGCTCGCTCGAGTCGACGATGCCCTCGGCGTTGAACTCCATGAGTGGGTCCATCAGGGCGCCCCACTTGTCGTGGATCTCGGAGTGCCACAGTCGATCCCACGCTGCCTCGTCGCGGATCTCCGAGTACAGGAAGAGGACCGGGTCGGCCTCGAAGATCGTGATCTGGGCGATCCCCTGGCGCTCGATCTCGTCGACGAGCTCCTGCCAGATGGCGTCGTGGTGAGCCTTGTACTGGGCCAGGCCGCCCGGCTTGAGTCGCATGGTGAAGGCGCGACGGATCATCTATGGACCTCCTGGACGTCGGGGGGGCCGGCCGGATCCGCCCCGAGTGGGCGGCCGGTGTTGATGGCATGGAGCAAGCCGTGGTCGTCGATCCGGCCGCCGGTCGCCTCCATGGCGAGCCTGCCGCGGAACAGGACGATGATCCGGTCGGCGAGGCCGACGATCTCGGGCAGCTCGGTGGAACGGAAGAGCACCGTCCGCCCGCCGTCGGCGAGCTCGCGGATGAGCCGGTAGATCTCGCGCTTCGCCCCGACATCGACGCCGCGCGTCGGGTCGTCGAGCAGGAAGACGGTCGGCGAGATCTCCAGCCATTTGGCCACGACGACCTTCTGCTGGTTCCCGCCCGAGAGGCGGCCCACGATGGCCCGGGCGCCGTCGGTCCGGATCTGCAGGCCGGCGATCTGGCGGAGCGCGGCGGTGCGGATGGCGCGCCGATCCAGCCATGGCCGTCGGCTCGGCAGCGCCCCGACCGACACGTGCGCGATGTTCGTCTCGACGCTCGCGTCCAGCATCAGGCCCTGGTGCCGGCGATCGGCCGGGACCAGGCTGATTCCCCGCCGGGCGGCCGCGGTGGGCGAAGTGGGGATGCCGCCGCCGTCGGGGTAAGCGATGGTCCCGGCCGTAGCGCGGCGAGTGCCGAACAGGACCCCCAGCAAGGTCGCCACCCCGGATCCCTCGAGGCCGGCCAGGCCGATGATCTCGCCCGGCCGGGCGTCGAACGAGATGTCGATGAGTTCATCCCCGACCGACAGGCCGGAGACCGTGAGGCTGGCCGCGCCGGCCGGCGCCTTGGCCCGACGCGGCGGGAAGAGGGCGGCAGGCGACGTGCCGACCATGGCCTCCACGACACGGGCCATGGTGGTCGCGGCCCGGTCGCCGGTCTGGACGACCTCGCCGTTGCGCATGACGGTGATCACATCGGCGATGGCGAAGACTTCCTCGAGCCGATGAGACACGTAGATGATGGTGATGCCGTCTGTCGACAGCTCACGCAGGATGGCGAACAGGCGGTCCGTCTCTCGCGCGTTGAGGGCGGAGTTGGGCTCATCGAGGATGAGCACGCCGGGCCGCTCGATCAGAAGGCGGCTGAGCTCGACGAGCTGGCGCTCGCCGATGCCGAGGTCGCCGACCATCGTGTCCGGATCAACGTGCAGCCCGATCCTCTCAAGGACCGGGGCCGCGCGCCGGCGCATGGCCGCGCGATCGACCAGGCCGAAGGTCGTCGGCTGGTCGTCCGGGAACAGGTTGGCCAGGATGGAGCGCTCGGGAAAGAGACTGAGCTCCTGGTAGACGATCCCGACGCCCAGGCGCCGGGCATCGGCCGGGGAGCCGAGGCGGACGGGCTGTCCGGCGATCCGCAGCTCGCCGCCGTCCGGCTGCAGCGCGCCGGCCAGGATCTTCATGAGCGTGGACTTGCCGGCACCGTTCTCGCCGACGACGGCATGGACGGTGCCGGCCAGGACGGCGAGATCCACGCCCGCGAGGGCCTGGATCCCGCCGTACGACTTGCGCAGGCCGGTGACGGTGATCGCCTCGGGCGCCACCGTCACCGATCCCAGGGTCATGGCGTTGCCGGACCCGCTACTTCGACTCGTTGGCGATGGGTTCGACGTTCTTCGCCCAATCGGCGATCTGCCCGTCGATGAGGGGCTGGTAGTAGGCGCGGGCCGCTTCGGGCGACGCGGCGAGCGCTTCGAGCTCGGCGAAGGTCAGCGGCGGCAGGTCGAAGGGCTCCTGCACGCTGTCCGCGGTCACGATCTCCGTGCCGGCATCCAGGAAGCCGCCCGCCGACAGGTCGACGTTCGATGTCCCGCGGATGGTGTCGGCGAGCATCTTGACCGGCAGGTAGCCCTGCATGAACGGCGTCTGGCCGAGGCTGAGGTAGGCATTGCCGGCCTTGATCTCGGCCAGGTTCTCGACGGTCAGGTCATAGCCGCCCGACACGAAGAGCGTGTCCGGATTTGCGGCCTGGAGCTTGCCCAGGCTCGCGATGTCCGGGGCGCACAGGCCGATGAGGGCCTTGGCGTCCGGGTTGGCCGCCAGGAGCGCTTCCCACGCGGCGTAGTTCTCGTTGGCCGAGACCTTGACGTCGAATGGGCCCAGGACTTCGACACCCGGCGCGGTCGCCAGCGATTCCTGGACGCCCTTGGCCCGGTTCTCGAGGACCGGGAAACCCGGGAAGCAGTTGCCGATGATCACCTGGCCGACGAAGGCGGCGCCGCCCAGCTTCTCCAGGACCTTCTGGCCGAGGACCCGCCCGCTCTCGACGGACCGCTCGCCGACGTACGGCGCCTTGACCGAGGTGACGAGCAGGTTGAACTGGACCACCGGGATGCCCGAATCGACGATCTCGTTGAGCCCGCTCGACATCGACTCGCCCGGGACAGACGTCGCGATGCCCTGGACACCTGACGCGACGAGGGTCTGGACGGCCTTGAGCTGGGCATCCGCGTCGCCGCCCTCGGGGCCGGTGACCTGGAGTTCGACGTTGAGGTCCGCGGCGGCGGCGTTGGCGCCGTCGATGATCTGCTGGATGAACGGGTTGCCCAACACGTGGGTCACGAACCCGATCTTGATGGCTTCGGGGGCGGCGCTCGCGGCCGGGGCCGACGAGGCCGGGGCTGCGGTGGCCGGGGCATCGGTCGCGGCCGACGATGGTGCCGTGGACGCGCCACCGCCGCTGCAGGCCGCGAACAGGATCGCGGCGGCAGCGGGAAGGACGAGCCAGCGTCGCTTGGTCATGCGTTCATCTCCTCCGATGGTTGTGCTCATTCCGGGACTCGACTCGACGTCGTTCCGATGCGGGTGCCTCCTCTCGAACAGGCGAAGACGCGTCGAGCTCACCCGAGATCGACCGCGTCACGGGTCCGCCGCTCGCGCTGGCGACGGACCAGCTGGTCCACGGCGACCGCGATGATGATCACGGCGCCGGTGACGAACGTGCTCCATTTGACATCGACCCCAAGGAACAGGATCCCGGTCGTGATGACCTGGATGATCAGGGCGCCGATAACGGCGCCGATGATGGTCCCCCGACCCCCGGACAGGGGTGTTCCGCCGATGATCACGGCGGCGACGACCGGGAGCAGGTAGTCGCCGCCGGTGACCGGGTCGATGGCTTCGCGAAAGCCCAGGAACATCGCCCCGGTCAGGCCCGCGACCGCCCCCATCAGGACAAGCACGAGGATACGCGTCCGATCCACCGGGATCCCGGCGAGCCGGGCGGCATCGGGATTGCTGCCGAGTGCCTGGACGCGATAGCCAAAGCGCGTCCGGTGGAGGAGCAGGTGCAGGGCGACCGCCAGGGCCAGGAACAGGATGGCAACGATCGGGATGAGACCGAAGACCTTGACGTCGAACAGGGCGAAGAACGAACCGGTCTTGTCCGGTGGCACGACGGCGCGCGATTCGTTGACGACCAGGCTCAGCCCGCGGAAGGCCGACAGGGTGCCGAGCGTGATGATGATCACGGGGATCCGCAGGGTGACCGCGAGTACGCCGTTGACCAGGCCGAGCAGACCGCCGAAGGCGATGCCGATGAGCGCCGAGACCCAGGGGTCCACACCTGCGACCATGGCCTTGCCCGCGATGACGGCGCTGAAGTTGAACATCCAGCCGACCGAAAGGTCGATATCGCGGATGGCGACGACGAAGACCATCGCCAACGCGAGCATGCCGATGAAGGCGGCTCCGGACAGCTGCTGGACGAGCGTCGTGGGCAGGAAGAAGTTTGGTCGCAGGACGCCGACGATCACGACGAGCGTCAGCAGGGCCACGATCACGCCGGTCTCGTCGGGCAGCCGGCGCGACCCGCGCCGAATCAGCACGTGGCCGGGGATGGGCGGCGGAGCGGTGGCAGACGTTCCGGAGGTCACGTGTCTCCTCGCTTCGCGTCGGAGGCGAAGCCCACGTTCGGCACCCTGTTGCACTGGCCGCCGACATGCAGGTACAACGATATACTCGGCACCGGCCTAGAACGATACCCGAAACGTTTCCGGTGTCAAGAGGGTGACGGGATGGAGGCGGCCCGGTGACGACGCTCAAGGCGGTCGCGGCCCACGCGGATGTGAGCCTGGCGACGGCCGCCCGCGTCCTGCGCGACGATCCGACCTTGTCCGTCCGGCCGGCCACCCGCGAACGGGTCCAAGCCGCGGCGCGGGACCTCGGCTACCGGCCCAACCGGGTCGCGTCGGGCCTCCGGACCCGGCGGACTGGAACCATCGCCATCGTCCTTCCCGACCCGCAGAACGTCATGTGGGCCGAGACACTGCGGTCCATCGAACGGGCCGCCGGCGAACGCGACTACGTCGTGGTCGTCACGGATGCGCATGGACCCACACTCGATGCCACGCAGCTCGGGCGATTCGTGCTGGAGGGCCGGATGGACGGCCTGCTGGTGGCCTTCGCCACCATCGGCGATGAGCTGGTCGCCCAGATCGCCGGCCGCGGCCTGCCGCTCGTCCCGATCAACAGCCGGTCAGACATCGTCAATGGGTCGGTCACCATGGATGACGCGACCGGAAGCCGGCTGGCCGTTGACCATCTGGTCGGCCTGGGGCACGAGGACATCGCGTTCCTGGCCGGCCGGACCGACACGGATGTCGGGCGGCGGCGCGAGGCGGGCTATCGGGCGGCGATGGCCGACCACGGCCTTCCGATCGAGCCCGACTGGATCCTGCCCGGCGACTACACCGAGCGAACCGCCGCCAGCCTGGGTCGCGCGCTGATGGCCGAGCCGGCCGGGGCGCGGCCGACGGCCGTGTACGCCGTCAACCTTCCGTCGGCCCTCGGGTTCCGGGCGGCGGCCCGGGAGTCCGGCGTCCTGATCCCTGACGACCTGTCGCTGGTCACCATGGACGACCACCCGTTCCTCGACCACACGGATCCGGCGCTGACGGCGATCCGGATGCCGATGGCCGAGATGGGCGAGCTCGGGACACGGATGCTGATCGACGTCGTCGGGGGTCGTCCGTTGTCGCACGTCGTGACGACCACCGCCCCGCTCCTCATCGTCCGGCACTCAACGGCGCCGCCAGCCGTCGACCTCAGGCCGGCTCGAGCACCGAGCGGAAGACGCGCCCGGCCTTGAGGTCCTCGAGGGCGTCGTTGGCAGCGCCCAGTGGCCGGATCGACTCGACCAGGTGGTCGACCGCCAGCGTGCCATCCAGGTAGAGGTCGATCGCGTCGCGGATGTCGTCAGGCAGGAAGCCGCGCGAGCCGAGGACGGACAGCTCGCGCCAGAAGATGTCCACGGCCCGGGCCTGGAACGCGTCCAGGCTGGACCCGATGAGCACGACCCGCCCGCCGGGACCGCCCATCGCGATGGCCTGCTCGTCCACGGTCGCGGACCCGACGCACTGGATCACGACGTCCGCGCCGTAGCCGCCGGTCAACGCCTTGACCGCCGAGACCGGATCGCCCACATCCGCGGCGATGGTCTCGTCCGCGCCAAGGTCGCGGGCCAGCCGGAGCTTCGCCTCCGAGCGCGTGACGGCGATGACCCGCGCCCCGAACGCCTTGCCCAGCTGGACCGCATTCGAGCCGAGCCCACCCACCCCCAGAACGACCAGGGTCTCGCCGGCGGCGAGGTGCGCGACGCGCTTGAGGCCGTGGAGCGGCGTCGCGACGGCGTCGGTCAGCACGGCCAGCACGGCCGGTGGCACCGCGGCTCGGGGCCGGATGAGTGTCGCCTCCGGACGGAGCACGTACTCAGCGAAGGCGCCGTCGACGTCCACGCCCATCCGCTGGACATGCGGGCTTATGTTCGGGCGGCCGCGCGCGGCCCAGGGGTCGTCGGGCGGCGTGCTGATGTAGTAGAGCGCCACCTGGTCTCCCACGGCGACGCTGCTCACCCCGTCTCCAAGCGCATCGACGACGCCCGCAGCCTCGTGGCCGGGGATGACCGGCAGCGTGACCGCGGCCCCGAACCCGCCCTTCTGCAGAAAGACATCCGAGCCGCACACCCCGCACGCCTGGACGCGCACGCGGACCTCGCCGGGACCGGGCTCCGGGATCGCGCGGGTCGCCAGGCGGAGGGGCGCCCCGATGGCCGGCAATTCGACGACGGTCATCTGGCCCGGCATCACCACGTCACGAACCCTCCCGACACGTTGATGGCCTGGCCGGTGAGGTAGGCGGCTCGGGCGGACAGCAGGAACAGGATCACCTCGGCGCACTCCTCCGCGGTCCCGGCCCGATGCATCGGGGTGGCCGCCAGGCGTTCGGCATGGAGCGCGTCCGGCGTCCGGCCGACGAGCGGGCCGTTGAGCTCCAGGAATCGACGCTGCATGGGCGTATCGATGATGCCCGGCGTGACGGCGTTGACGCGCATGCCCCGAGCGGCATGCGCGCTCGCGAACGAGCGGGTCAGCGACAGGACGCCAGCCTTCGCCGCCGCGTAGACCGTGACCTCGGGGATCGTTCCGGTCTTGGCCGCCGTGGAGGCCACGAAAACCATCGCACCTTCGTCGGGCAGCCGCGGGCCGAATGCCTGGGCCAGGAAGAAGACTGACCGCAGGTTGGCGTCGAGGAGTCGGTCCCAGTCGGCGTCGGTGACGGCCTCGAGCGGCTGTCCGGTCGTCTGCCCGTGCGCGACCACCAGGCCGTCCAGGTCACCTGCTGCCGCCAGCAGACGCTGCCGGTCGGTGGCGAGCGTCATGTCGCCGGCCACCGGCTCCCCGCCGGCCGCTGCGATCCGCTCGCGCCCGTCGACCGACCGGGCGACGCCGACCACGCTCGCTCCACGCTCGACCAGCATGGCGGTCGTGGCGAGGCCGATGCCGGACCCGGCGCCGGTCACCAGGACCCGTCGGCCAGCGAACTCACCCGACCGGTCATCCACGTCGGCCGATCAATACATCAGGAAGCCACCGGACACGTTGAGCGTCGCGCCGGTGATGTAGCTGGCGTGATCGGAGGCGAGGAAGACGACCGGTCCGGCCATCTCTTCGGGCTCGGCCACGTAGCCGAGTGGCGTCTGCTTCTTCATCGTCTCGTAGACCTCTGGCGCCAGGCCGGTCATGAGCATCGGGGTGTGGACCTGGCCCGGCGACACGCAGTTCACGGTGATCCGGTGCGGACCGAAGGTGCGGGCCAAGCCGCGGCACATGGTCGTGACCCCGCCCTTGGACGAGGCGTACGCGACGGAGCCGCCGAAGCCGCCTGTCCACCAGCCCTGCGAGCTGAACAGGATGATCCGGCCGCCCTTGCCCGCGGCGATCATCGCGTTGCCGGCGGTACGGGCCAGGAAGAACGCCGACTTCACGTTGATGTCGTGCTGGAAGTCCCAATCGTCCTCGGTCACCTCGTCGAGCGAGCCCCGGCGGCGTAACACCGCAGCCAGGTTGGCGAGCACGTAGACCTCGCCGAACTCGGCCACGGCCCGGGCGACGAGCGCCTCGTGCGAACCGAGGTCGCGCAGGTCCGCGACGACCCCGACATGGCCGCGCCCCTCGAGCGAGCCGACGAGCTCGTCCAGGCGCCCCTGGTCAAGGTCCACGGCCATGACCCTGGCGCCGGCTGCGGCGAAGCCCTTCGCGACGGCCGCGCCGATACCCCCCGTCGCTCCGGTCAGGATCACGCCACGCCCCTCGAGCCCAGCGCCGACACTCCATATCATCGCGATCCTCCTCGTGATCGGCCGCCGGCCGAGGCGCTCACCGTCCCAGGACCTTCTCGCTGCGGTAGCGATCGACGACGTCCTGCTGGACGTCGATGCCGAGCCCGGGCTTTGTCGGCGGGTAGAACCAGCCGTTGACGTGTTCGATCGGCTCGGGCACCAGTTCGTGCTGCATCGGGTTGCGCAGCGGCTTGACCTCGATGAGCTTGAAGGCCGGCGAGCTGAAGCTCATGGCCAGGCTGGCTGCCGTGACGATCGCGGACGACCAGCAGTGAGCGTTGGCCTGGCGGCGGTAGTACTCGAGCCGCTCGACCGCCCGCTTGAAGCCGGTGATCCCCTCGGCGCGGCCCGGGTCCACCCCGACCACGTCCACTGTGCCCGTCTGGAGGATCCGCTCGAAGCCCTCGACGTTCCACTCCTTCTCGCCGTAGGCGATCAAGCTGGTCGTCTTGCTGCGCAGGTTGGCGTAGCCCTCCGGATCCCAGGCGCCGAGCGGCTCCTCGATCCAGTGCAGGCCGTACTCGTCGAACGCCTGGACGCGCCGGACGGCTGTCATGACGTCCCATTTCACGTTCCAGCCGCAGTCGATCATGATCATCTGGTCGGGCCCCAGACCCTCGCGCATCTTGCGGATGTACTCGACATCGCGGTCGTGCTCGTAGCCGAGGCGGGCATTGCCGCGCTTCCCGAAGCCGACCTTCAGGCCGTGCATCCCGGGCGCGACCCACTCCTGGGCTTCCTCGACCATTCGGTCGATGTCCTCGTAATGGGCATGGCTGGAGGCGACCGCGGGTAGCTTCTCGTGGACCGCGCCGCCGAGCAGTTGGACGACCGGGACGCCGAGCAGCTTGCCCTTGATGTCCCAGAGCGCGATGTCGATCGCCGCGACGGCGTAGGAGGCGATGCCGCCGTTGTAGCCGTACCACCACATCTGGTCGCGAATCGAGTGCCAGATCGCGATGTTGTCGAGCGGGTCCCTGCCGACGACGCGCTCGGCCATGCCCTCGATGATCGCCTTGACCGCGAAGTTGGCCTCCGGGAACTGGGTGATCGATTCGCCCCAGCCGACGACGCCGTCGTCGGTCGTGATCTTGACCAGGCACAGGTGGCGCAGCGCGTCGTAGTCGTTCGGCTCCGGATAGCTGACCGGGATGGCCTCGACGGTCTGGACCTTGCTCACGAGGGGTCGGGCTCCTTTCACGGTGACAGGTCGGCCGGGCCGGAGCGGGCCTCGGACGGCGCGAGCGACGGGGGTGCGATGCCGCCCATCGCGGCTCCGCGGCGGGTTTGCGGGTGCGGTGCGAATCGCGTCTGATATCATTTCCAGACTCGTTTCCACCCGGCGGCATCGTAGTCGTCACCTAACCCCGTCGTCAACCGGAATCGGGCCCCGCAGGGCTCCGGCGAAAGGAGTCGAGAACCCATGGCAAAGCTCCGTCTCGGCGTCATCGGAGCCGGGTCGTGGACGGTCAGCTCGCACCTGCCGAACCTGATCGCGCACGCGGACGAGGTCGAGTTCGTGATCGTCAATCGTCGAAATCCGGACCTGCTGACGAAGATCCAGCAGAACTTCGGATTCGCCAAGGCGACGACGGATTGGCAGGACGTGATCGCCGAGGACCTCGACATCGTCGTCGTCGGCAGCCCGCCCGGCTACCACTGGGAGCAGAGCAAGGCCGCGCTGGAGGCCGGCGCGCACGTCATGTGCGAGAAGCCCTTCACCATCGACCCGGCGCACGCCTGGGACCTCGATGAGACGGCTCGGCGGACGGGCAAGTCGCTCATCCTCTCGTACGGCTGGAACTACCGGCCGATGGTCATCCAGGCCCATCGGATGCTGCGCGAGGACGGCGGCGTCGGCGAGATCGAGCACGTCGCGCTGCACATGGATTCAGTCACTCGCGAGCTCCTCTCGGAGACCGGCGCCTATCCCCAGTCGGCGCCCGAGTACATCCCCCAGCCCGACACGTGGTCGCGACCCGAAACCTCCGGCGGCGGCTACGGCCAGGCCCAGCTCACACACCTGCTGGGGGTCTCGCTGTGGCTGACCGACCTGCGCGGCCAGGATGTGTTCGCCCTGATGTCCGCGCCGCTCGGCGCCAAGGTCGAGCTCCACGACGCGGTCGCGATGCGCTACACGAACGGCGCCATCGGCACGATGAGCGGCGCGTCCAGCCATCTCGGTGGCGCGAACAACCGCCATGCCGTCGAGGTGCGCGTGGTCGGCTCGAAGGGCATGTTCCACCTCGACCTGCGCGACAACGTGCTGTGGCGCTACCGCTCGCCCGAAGACGACGTCCGCGTGCCGCTCGAGGCGGACGCTGGCCTGTACGACTGCGTCGGCCCGATCGACGCCCTCGTCGCGGCCGGCGCGGGCCGTCCGTTCGAGAACAATTCGCCCGCGGAGCTCGGTGCCCGCACGGTCGAGATCCTGGACGCGGCCTACCGGAGCGCCGCCAGCGGCGTCCTGGAGCGGGTCAAGACCCCGGACTGAGTCGCACACCTTGACGCCTGGGAGGGTACGGATGCTTGCTGAGGTCACCAGTCCACTCAAGGGCGAGTGGATGTCGCCGCGCCGGCGATTCACGTCGGCGATGTACCGCGGCAACGTGGACAAGATCCCGGCCTGCACCCTGAGCTCGGTCGTGACGGTCGAGATGATGGACCTCGTCAACGCGCCCTTCCCGGAGGCGCACCTCGACGCGGAGCTGATGGCCCGCCTGGCAGCCACGGCCCACGACGTCTTCGGGATGGACACGATCATGCCCGTCTTCCATTCGCAGCTGGAATCGGACGCCCTCGGCGGCGAGACCGAATGGGCGGAGAAGGACAACTGGCCGTCGCCGTCGCGGTTCACGATCGAGGAGCCCGAGCAGGTCAAGATGCCGGACGACTACCTCAAGCGCCCGACGATGGCCGCCGTGACCGGGGCCATCAAGCTCCTGCGCCAGCGCTACCCGGACGTGGCCATCGTGGGCAAGGTTTATGGCCCTTGGTCGGTGGGCTACCAGATGGTCGGCATCGAGAGTTTCCTGATGGATGTGATGCTCGATCCGGACAAGATCAAGCGCTACCTGGACGCGTTCGTGCCCGCCTGCATCGCCTCCGCCCGGGCCCAGTTCGAGGCGGGCGCCGACGCCGTCATGTGGGCCGACCACACCACCGGCGACCTGTGCCGGGCCGAGACCTACCGCGACTTCCTGCTGGAGATGCACCAGCGAGTCACCCAGGAGATGGGTGGCCCAGGCATCTTCCACTGCTGCGGCAAGACCATCGACCGGGTGCACCTGTTCGCGGCTGCCGGCTGGGACGTCTTCCACTTCGAGTCGCAGGTCGATGCACGCGAGGCACGCGCGGTGGCCGGCGAGCGGATGGCCCTGATGGGCAACCTCAACAACCCGTCCCTGCTCTACCAGGGCACGCCGGAGGACGTCTACAGAGCCTGCTGGGACCTCATGGACGCCGGTGTGGACGGCCTCGCCCCCGAGGGCTCCGTACCGCTCGTGACGAAGAAGGAGCCGCTGATGGCCATCGCCCAGGCGGCCCGTGACTGGTCGGCGCTGCATCGCGGCGACGATGGCGTCGTCCATCGGCCCGATCCGTCCACCAGCACCTACCCCGGCTACCCCGGCCCCGGCTGAGCCCACCACCCGAGACGCAGGAGAACGACCGAGCATGGCGGACCTGAAGCGACTCCAGACGGCCGTGGAGGTCGGCGATCGCGAGACCGCGGTCGAGATCACCCAGCAGGCGATCGACGAGGAGACCCCTCCAAAGACCGTGCTGGATGCGATGACCGACGCGATGGGAGTCGTGGGCCAACGATTCCAGGACGGCGACATCTACGTCCCGGAGATGCTCATCAGTGCCCGCGCCATGAAGGCCGCGGTCGCACTGCTGGAGCCCCTGCTCATCGGCTCGGGGTACAAACCCGACAGCATCGCGGTCATGGGCACGATCAAGGGTGACCTCCACGATATCGGCAAGAACCTCGTCGGGATGATGCTCAAGGGCGCCAACTTCGACATCTTCGACCTCGGCACGAATGTATCGGTGGACAAGTTCATGGCCGCGGCGCGCGAGCACAAGGCGGACATCATCGGCATCAGTGCGTTGTTGACCACGACGATGGGCGGCATGCGCCTCGTGATCGAGGCGGTGCGGGCGGCCGAGGACATGCCCCACCTGCGGGTCATGGTCGGCGGGGCCGCCGTGACCAAGGAATTCGCCGAGCAGATCGGTGCCGACGGCTATGCACCGGACGCGGGCTCGGCGGTCATCCTGGCCCGGCGCCTGGTCGCTGAAGCGCGCGCCCTCCAGGCGGACAGCGTCGCGTAGGTCGCCGCTGGTTTCAGCGCGTGGCCGCGCCCGAGGCCTCGCCGATCCGGCCGGATCGAAACGCGTCGATGAACTCGACGCCGAAGGCATCCGCGCCGGTGAGCAGGTCCGCGGCCAGCCGGTAGGCCTCGACATCGCGATCCGGTGCGAGGGCCCGGCCGATATCCGCCGCGACCGGATCCACGATCCCACTGTCCTGGCCCGCCTGCACGCACAGGTCC
Organism: Chloroflexota bacterium; assembly: GCA_031407755.1. GTDB lineage: Bacteria > Chloroflexota > Limnocylindria > Limnocylindrales > CSP1-4 > SPCO01. The sequence continues at coordinate 22,105 of JANOIS010000203.1, forward strand.
AGGAAGACATCGCTGATCAGCCGCCGTGCCGGCATGCCGAACGACACGTTGGACACGCCGCCGGTGATGTGCAGGTCCGGCCCGTAGCGCTCGCGCAGCTGGCGGACCGCGTCGAGGTAGGCCGAACCAGCCTCGGCGTCGACGCCGATCGGGATGACCAGCGGATCCACGTGCAGGGCCGACAACGCCAGCCCATGGTCCTGCGCCATCT
>JANOIS010000213.1:0-5314 GCA_031407755.1 Chloroflexota bacterium
CGGCCCTGGAGCCGTGGGAAGTGTTCCGTCAGGAGAAGGACGGCGACCCGATGCGTCACGGGGGCAGCGTCATGGCCCCCGATGCCGAGCTCGCGACGCACTACGCCCGCGAGCTGTTCGGGCGCCGGCAAGAGAGCGTCCGACTGTGGATCGTCCGGCGTTCCGACGTCGTCGACCTGCACGACCCGGATCTGCTCCAGCCGCCGCTCGATCGGTCGTTCAAGAAGCCCGGCGGGTACGTCATGCGCGACAAACTCGCCGCAGCACGGGCGGCCGCGGGCCAGGCCAAGCCCAGGGCACGGACATCGCGATGAGCCTTGCCGCACCGCCCGCGATGGCCGGGCTGGACGCGCTGCTCCGATCCATGGCCGATGACGAGTTCGTCATCGGGTTCTCCGATTCGGAATGGACCGGGATCGCCCCGCAGCTCGAGGAGGACATCGCGATGTCCTCGCTCGCCCAGGACGAGCTGGGACATGCCGCGGCGCTGTATGGCTTGCTCGCCGGGGTCGTCGAGGCCACGGGGGACGCCACAGACGCGGACGCCCTCGCCTACGACCGCGAACCCGCTGACTACCGCCACGCCCGACTGCTGGACCACGGCCGCGGTGACTGGGCGATGACGATGGCGAGACGCTATCTGTACGAGACCGCCGACGCAGTCCGCCTTCAAGCCCTGGTCGGTGGCTCCTGGTCGCCCCTTGCCGAGCTGGTCGGCAAGCTCGTGCGCGAGGAGCGCTACCACACGATGCACGTGGCGACGTGGCTGGAACGGCTGGCGTCGGCCGGCGGCGAGGCGACTGACCGTCTGGTGACCGCGCTGGACGCGCTGGGTCCGGATGCCGGAACGGTCTTCACGCCACTCCCCGGCGAGCCGGCTCTGGTTGATGACGGGATCCTGGCCCACCCAATGGCCGAGCTGGAGGTCGCCTGGCGGGCGAGCCTCGCGCCGACCTTTGATCGCTTGGGTCTCCGCCAGCCGCCACCGACAAGGGATCCCGACCGCGGCCGCACGGACCACGGCGACGACTTTGCCTGGCTGCACAGCGAGTTCACGACGGTCCGGCGCAGCGATCCCGGAGCCACCTGGTGAGCGAAGGCGGTACGCACTCGGCCGTTGCCCGTGCCCGGGCGGGCGCCGACCCGACGCCTGACCTGACCGAGGCGGCGGTGCGCGCTGCCCTCGCCGAGGTCCCCGACCCCGAGCTCCCGGTCCTGTCCATCGTCGATCTGGGCATGATCCATCGCGTCCGCGTCACCCCGACCGGGATCGATGTCGCGATCCTGCCCACCTTCGTCGGCTGCCCTGCGCTGGATGTCATCCGTGCGTCGATCGCGGATCGGCTCGCATTGTTCGGTCGACCGGTCCGCGTCGAGACCACGTTCGAGGTGCCCTGGACCTCGGATCGCATCTCGGACGCCGGCCTGCGCGCCCTGGCCGCCGTCGGGATCGCCCCACCCGGCGAACCGGCGGATACCCGCTGCCCGTACTGCGCATCCCCGAACGTGGCCATGGACAGCGCCTTCGGACCGACCCAGTGTCGCTCCCTGTACTACTGCCGCGCGTGCCGCCAGCCGTTCGAGGCGCTCAAGGCCATCTGATGATCCGCACGATCGGGGTCATCGGTGCTGGCGCGATGGGCGCCGGTATCGCCCAGGTGGCGCTGGAGGCAGGCGCTGAGGTCGTCCTCCACGACATCGACCGCGACGCGATCGAGCGCGCCCGAGAGCGCATCCGAGACGGGCTCCAGCGTCGGGCGGCCACCCTCGAGATCGAGCCATCGGCCGTCGACGCGTGGGTCGGTGCCCGCCTGGACGCCCTGCGCGAGGCGCACACGCTGGACACGGTCGCAAGCCAGGCCGAGCTCGTCATCGAGGCCGCCCTCGAGGATATCGATCTCAAGGGCGTGATCTTCCGGGCGCTCGACGCCGGTGCGCCGTCCGAGGCGATCCTCGCCACCAACACGAGCGCGCTATCCATAGCGGCCATCGCCGCGGCCACCAGACACCCGAGTCGGGTCCTCGGGCTGCATTTCTTCAATCCCGTACCGCGGATGGATCTGGTCGAGGTCGTGCCGGGCCCCGCCACCAGCCCGGCGGTGGTCGCTCGCGCCGAGGCCGAGATGCGGCGCTGGGGCAAGATCCCGGTCCGGGCTGCCGATATGCCCGGCTTCATCGTCAACCGGGTGAATCGGCCGTTCACCATCGTCGCCCTGAGACTGCTCGAGGAAGGTCGCGCGACCGTCGAGGCGATCGATGCGGCCATGCGGGCCGGCGGGTTCCCGATGGGTCCGTTCGAACTGATGGACCTCGCCGGGATCGACGTCAACCTCGCCGCGGCTCGCTCCATCTGGGATGGCCTGGGTCACCCGGACCGGCTTCGTCCATCGCCGATCCAGGAGCGTCTCGTTGCCGATGGGCGCCTCGGACGAAAGTCCGAGGCCGGCTTCTACGCGTACCGTGATGGCCGCCGCCGCGAAGTCCTCGAGGTCGCCACCGATCCACAACCGACCGCCACGATGCGCGCCGCGGACATCCGGACACGCATCCTTGACGCCATCGATGGCGAGGCGCGCCGGGCCCGCGATGACGGTGTCGCAAGCGAGGACGACATCGACCTCGCGATGCGCCTGGGCGCGATGCACCCGGCCGGTCCGTTCGAGCGCGCGCGCGCCGTGCGTCTCCCAACCGCCTGATTGCGGACCGCGGCCCCCCTCGCTGCTACGATCGACGGCATGACCCGTGACCAGCACCGACCCCTGCGCGAGGCCTGGATCGTCGAGGCCGTGCGCACCCCCATCGGTCGCTATGGCGGAGCGCTCGCGAGCGTCCGACCCGACGACCTCGCCGCCGTGGTCCTGCGCGCCGTGGTCGATCGCGCGGGAATCGACCCGGGGCTGGTCGAGGACGTCATCCTGGGCTGTGCCAACCAGGCCGGCGAGGACAATCGGGACGTCGCGCGGATGGCGCTGCTGCTGGCCGGCTTCCCGGTCGAAGTCGGTGGGCTGACCGTCAATCGGCTGTGCGGATCCGGGTTGCAGGCCATCAATTCGGCGGCGCACGCGATCGCAGTCGGGGACGGCGACGTGTTCATCGGCGGTGGCGTGGAATCGATGACGCGGGCGCCGTACGTCATGACCAAGGCCGCGGCGGCCTGGGATCGAGGGCCGCGCGAGCTCGAGGACACGACCCTCGGCTGGCGCTTCCTCAACCCGCGTCTGGCTGAGCTCCACTATCCCTTCTCGATGGGTGAGACCGCGGAGAACGTCGCCGACCGTTACGGCATCAGTCGGGAGCGGCAGGACGCCTTCGCACTCGTGAGCCAGGAGCGAGCCGTGGCCGCGATGGAGGCAGGCCGGTTCGATGACCAGATCGTGCCGGTCGAGGTGGCGGGCCCAAAGGGCGAGGTGACGGTCGTCGCGCGCGATGAGCATCCCCGGCCGGATTCCTCCGCGGAGACCCTGGCAAAGCTACGCCCGGCGTTCAAGCGTGAGGGCGGGTCGGTCACCGCCGGAAACAGCTCAGGGATCAACGACGGGGCGTCGGCGGTGCTGCTCGTGGAGGCGTCGCGGGCCCGCGAGCTTGGGCTCGTGCCGCTGGCCCGGGTGGTCGCCACGGCCATTGCGGGCGTGGATCCCGCGATCATGGGACTCGGTCCCGTACCGGCCACGCGCAAGGCGCTGGACCGCGCCGGGATCGGGGTCGACGACCTGGACATCATCGAACTCAACGAGGCCTTCGCATCGCAGTCGCTCGCCTGCATCGACGAGCTCGGGCTGAACCCCGCGAAGGTGAACCCGAACGGTGGGGCGATCGCGCTGGGACACCCGCTCGGGATGAGCGGCGGCCGGCTGATCACGATGCTCACCCACGAGCTGCGCCGGACCGGTGGCCGCTACGGACTGGCCACGATGTGCATCGGCGTAGGGCAGGGGATCGCCACGATCGTGGAGCGCCTCGATGCGTAGCGGCGGGTCGCGCCAGGCCCGGACCATCGGATTTCGGCGGACCGCTTGTCGAAACCCGTTGCGGTGCGTACGATGTGCCCACCAGTCACCTGCCGCACACCCCGTCCAAGGAGGACGAAACCCGCATGATCGAAGAGCACCCGGCGGTCACCGAACCGATCTCCATCGTCTCCCTGACGGATGCAGCGGCCGTGAAACTCCGCGAGCTGACCAAGGACGAGACCAATCCCGACGTCGGACTGCGCGTGTACGTCTCCTCCGGCGGTTGTTCGGGCTTCCGCTACGGGATGATGCTCGAGGACGCACCCACGCCGGAGGACAAGGTCCTCCAGGCGTCCGGCATCAAGGTCTACGTCGACAGCCAGAGCATCTCGCTCCTGACCGGCTCGCAGATCGACTATGTCGACACGCTGATGGGCGCGGGCTTCACGGTCAACAACCCCAACGCTGTCGCGGCCTGTGGCTGTGGCTCGAGCTTCCGGACTGCCGACGATTCCGGTGCCGCCAAGGGCTGCGCGCACTGACGCAACCCCGTCCGCCCATCAGAAGCCGCCGGCCCTCCGGCGGCTTCATCGATTCTGGGACCTGAGGATCGGGTAGACAGGACCGCGCCGGCCATCCCATACGCGCCCGGTACCGTCGGGTGGTGTCAGCGCCGGTACGTGGGCTCGACAGTGCGTCATCAAGTTCGTCGCGCGGGCCTTCAGCAGGCGTCTCTCGGGCCCGAGGGCTAGACTTCGGGCAACCGCGGAACCGCGGCCTTTACCTACACGATCGACGATCGCCCACGCTGGAACGGTGTTCATGGAGATCCCGCTCTTTCCGCTCCACACGGTGCTCTGCCCCGGCATCGTCCTGCCGCTCCACATCTTCGAGGAGCGCTACCGCGCCATGACCCGGCGCTGCCTCGACACGGGCGACCCGTTCGGCGTCGTCCTGATCCGGGACGACCGCGAGGTCGGAACCCAGGGCGTCGCCACGCTGGCTGGGGTCGGGGCGTTTGCCGAGATCCGCGAGGCGGGGCGCTACACGGACGGCCGATTCGACCTGCTGGCGGCCGGCACCGGTCGATTTGCGATCGAGTCGGTCGATGCACGGCGGGAACCCTACCTCGTGGCCCAGGTCACGCCGCTCGACGACGACGTCGGTGACGAGGCCCGGGCCGAGCGCCTGGCCGCGGGCGCGATCAGGCGGTTCATTCGGTACCTGGAGCTCATGCGCGCGCGCGACGGCGAGTCGGCCGAGGTGCTCGATATCCGGGTGGAGATCGATGCGCCCGAGAAGATCGGGGATCCGGACACCGAGCCCCGCGGCGATGTGGATCCCGACGCCGCTGCCGCCGGATC
>JANOIS010000225.1:0-3423 GCA_031407755.1 Chloroflexota bacterium
CCATCCGGCGCGTCCCGGCCATCGAGGACGCCCCGGTGAGCCGGGTCATCAACGGTCCCGAGGCCTTCACCCCGGACAACGAATTCATCCTCGGCGAGTCGGAGGTCGGCGGCTTCTGGGTGGCGGCCGGGTTCTCCGCCCATGGGATCGCCGGGGCTGGCGGGATCGGGCGCCAGATGGCGAGCTGGATCGTGGAGGGCGAGCCGGAACTCGACCTGTGGAAGATGGACATCCGCCGGTTCGGGCCGGCCTACCGGTCGCAGACCCACACGCTGGCTCGCTCGATCGAGAACTACGCGACGTACTACGACATCCATTACCCCAACGAGGAACGGACCGCCGGCCGGCCGCTGCGCACGTCGCCGACCTACGAAACGCTCGCGGAGCTCGGTGCCGTATTCGGGGAGAAGTCCGGCTGGGAGCGCCCGAACTGGTTCGAGTCGAACGCCCCGGCCGGCGATGCCGCCCTTCGTCCGCGTGGATGGGCGGGACGACACTGGTCGCCGGCGATCGGCGTGGAGGCACTGGCCACGCGTCATGCCGCCGGCCTGTACGACGAGAGCTCGTTCGCGAAGTTCGAGATCGCCGGTCCCGGCGCGCTGGGGTTCCTCGAGCGGATGTGTGCCAACCGGATCGATCGACCGGTGGGTACCATCGTCTATACGCAGATGCTCGATCGGCGCGGCGGGATCCAGGCGGACCTGACGGTCACGAGAGTGACGGAGGACGGGTTCCTGCTGGTCACCGGGACGGCGGTCGGCAACCACGACGCCTCGTGGCTGCGCCGACACCTCCCGGACGACGGCTCCGTCTCGCTGCGTGACATCACCGCGGGGCGGGTTTGCATCGGGCTGTGGGGGCCAAGGGCCAGGGATATCCTGGCGTCCGTCACGCGCGACGATGTGTCAGACGCGGGCTTCCCGTACCTCACCGCGCGTGAGATCTCGATCGGACCTGTGCCGGTCCTTGCCCTGCGCGTCACGTACGTGGGCGAGCTTGGGTGGGAGTGCTACGCGCCCACGGAGTACGGCCGCACCCTGTGGTCCACGCTGTGGGCGTCGGGGCAGCCGCACGGGCTGGTCGCCGCAGGATATCGTGCGATCGACGCGCTCAGGCTCGAGAAGGGCTACCGCGTCTGGTCCAGCGACATCACGCCGGACGAGACGCCGTACGAGGCCGGTCTTGGCTTCGCCGTGGCACTCGACAAGGGGGTCGACTTCATCGGGCGGGAGGCACTCGTGGCGGCGAAGGCCGTTGGACCACGCAAGCGTTTGCGCTGCCTCGTGCTCGACGATCCACGAGCCGTCGCTCTTGGCAACGAGCCAGTTCGGGTAGATGGCGAGGTCGTCGGCCGGGTGACGTCGGGCGGTTACGGGTTCTCTGTCGAGCGCTCGATCGCGTATGCCCATCTGCCGCGCGAGAGTGCGGCCATCGGGACGCGTGGCGAGGTGGAGCTGTTCGGCGCGCGGGTCGGGTTCGAGGTCATGCGTGAACCGTTGTACGACCCGACCAACGAGCGGATCACGTCATGACGTCAGACAACTTGACACACATGGCCAGACATGGCTATATGTGGCCATGAAACACGTGAGAATCGCCGAGTTGAAGGACCGGTTGTCGGAGCACCTTCGCGCCGTCGAGCAGGGTGCGGAGGTCGTCGTCATGGATCGAAACCGGCCGATCGCCCGGATCGTGCCACTCGCGAACTCGGCCGGCCGGATTCGCATGGTTCCCCCGGACCGCGACTTCGCGGAGGTTCGTGATCGGCATCGAGTCAGGGCCAAGTGGCCCGTCGATTCGACGACGCTGCTCCTGGAGGAGCGCCGCGAGCGATGAATGTCTACATCGATTCATCCGTCCTGCTCCGGGTTGTCCTGGGTGAACCTGGTCGGCTGCGAGTCTGGGCCAGGATCACCAAGGCCGTGTCGAGCGAGCTGGTCCGTCTCGAGTGCCTGCGGACCATCGATCGAGCGCGGTTTCGAGCCGGCGTCACCGACGATGACGTCGCTCGATACCGGGCGGACGTGCTCGAAGCGATCGACTCGTTCACGCTCGTGGCGCTCGACACCGTCGTGCTCGCGCGTGCAGCGGATCCATTCCCGACGATGGTCGGCTCGCTGGACGCCATCCACCTCGCGAGTGCCTTGTTGATCCGCGAGGACTTCGACGATCTGGGCTTCGCGACACACGATCAGGAACTGGGAACGGCGGCGCGTGCTACCGGATTCGCCGTCCATGGCGTGACATTTCAGGACCATCGATGACGACCGATCCGTCGTACGGCCCGGACTGGAGTGCCGGACTCCGGCGCGGGACAGACGCCGAGCTGCGCCGCTGGCTGGACGTCGCCCAGCTGGCCTGCGACGAGGCCGACGTGATCGCTCGCCAGCACTTCCGTCGCGACCTCCAGATCGACACCAAGCCGGACCGGACCTTCGTGACCCAGGCGGACACCGCGATCGAGCGACGGATCCGTGATCGGCTGGCCGATGCCTTCCCGGACCACGGGCTGATCGGCGAGGAGTACGGCACCGAGGCCGGCGACGCGTCGGTGCGCTGGTACATCGACCCTATCGACGGCACCCACAACTACATCCGCGGCGTGCCATTGTTCGGGACGCTACTGGCAGTGGAACGGGACGGCGAATTGCAGGCATCGGTCCTGTCCGCGCCGGGCCTCGACGAACGCTGGTGGGCGCACCGCGGTGGGGGAGCCTGGGCGCGCCATGGCGGGGAGGAGCCGGTGCGGATCCATGTCTCGGGCGTGACCCGTCTCGAGGACGCCCAGATCCTGTACGGCTCCGGCCGCGACATCGCCGACTCGGGGCTCGCCCCGGGCTTCGATCGGCTGCTCCGGGACGTCTGGCGTGATCGCGGCTTCGGCGATTTCTGGGGCTACGCGTTGCTCGCCGAGGGCGCCGCCGAGGCCATGGTCGAGGTGGGCCTCAAGGTCTGGGACGCCGCAGCACCAACCGTGCTCGTGGAGGAGGCCGGCGGCCGGGCCACCGACCTCGCCGGAAAGCGCGCCATCGACTCGGGGACGTTTCTGGTATCGAACGGCCATCTTCATGCCACGATCCTGGATCGACTGCGCCAGGGCTGAGATCGATCGCCTGGGTTCTGCCAGTACCGGATCTGGGACGAACCCCTCGTGGTCCAGCGAAAAAACGACAGGACAGTGTCAAATCTGCACGGCACCACGCTGGTTGGTCGCGAAATCGGTACTACCAGTACCGCCGGTCAGGCGCCATGGGTAGGCAGACGGCCGGCACGACCGTGTGGCCGGGAGCGGCGCGGTGGCGACGCGAGGGACGGCCGGGGAAGTATCGATCACGGTCAGGCCTCAGCTTTCGGCACGGTCGTCGGGCGGACAGGCACGATCGGCATGGTCGGCACGCCTCGCGATAGCTCGGGATCGGGTCG
>JANOIS010000250.1:0-7439 GCA_031407755.1 Chloroflexota bacterium
CGTCAACATGCAGCAAGGCGACTACGCGTCTGCGATCGCCTCTTCCCAATCGGTCCTCGATTCGGACTCCACGACGCAGATGGAGCGCGACCACGCCCTCCTGAACCTACTCACCTTAAGCCTGAACTACGGCGACGGTGACCGGGCAATCTCCATGGCTCAGCTTCTTCTTAGGTCCGCAGATCCGAATCTGACCATGATTGCCCACGCCTCGATGGGGATCGTCCAATCGGCAGACAACGGCAACATCGAGGCTGTCAACCGTCAACTGGTTTCAATGGCACGCCTGCACCGCGAATCCAGCATTCACTACTTCGCCGTATCCCAACTGAACCTGGCGATGAACCTCATCGCCCAGGACCGGCCAGATCGGGCGTTGGCGGAGGCAAACACCGCGCTTGAGGTCCTGGAGGCAGGGTCAGCGCAGGTCGAGATGACCGCAGCCCGGATGGCGAGAGGCGAAGCCCTGGCCATGCTTGGGCGGACTGGCGAAGCGATCAATGCCTTGGAAATCGCGCTTGCAGGGGTAACACCAAGTCCTGACAACGAGGCCTTGGCTGAGGCGGGCGAGCTTTTTGACAGCTTTCTAGGCCCGGCCCAAGCCAATCGATTTCTGGATCAGATTGGCCCACCCGACGAGCTCACCCCGCGTATGCATCGCCTCGAACTTATGGCTCGCTGCATCCAGAGCATCCGGCGCCGGGACTACGACCTCGCTACTGAGATCCTTAGCAGGCTCCCGGAGAACATTGCCACGCACCCAGGAAGTGAGGCCGCTCGATTGGTTGCGGTCGCCTACCTCGCTGTGGCACGAGGTGATGCGACGGCCGTTGAGTCAGCGGCTTCGGCAGCCGATCATGCCGGAGCGCAAGGCGCTCATCGCTGGCGTCGCGTGGCGAATCTCTTAGCGGCCCTGGCCAAACCAAGCGATGGGCTTAGCAGTCAGCTGGTTACGATCGGGACCGACTCTCCCCAAACTCTGACTTTCCTGGCGGACCTCGTCTCGGTTCGATTGCATATGCTCGACGAGAAGGCTCTACTTGTGGTGAATGAAGCTGCCAACCGGCACCAAGAACGGTGGCGTGTGGCCCTGCGCGCTGCGATGGTCTTGGGCGATCCCCAGGTCCGTCTTGCCAGTGCTCAGGCTCTCGAGCCCATCGGTGAGAAGCAAGACGTAATCACTCTTCGTGCCGTCGCACATGAGTCGAAAAGGCGATCCGGCACGCTCTCCTTGGGCCGCAATCTCGCTCGCCGACTTGCAGCTCGAGTTCATGTTGAAGACTTGGGGCGAGTCACGTTGGGAATCGGGCAGAATTCAAAGCCCGGCTCCGAAGCTCGTCGCAAAGTCTTGGCCACGTTGTGCTTCCTGGTATCGCGCCCGGACATGTCTGCGACGCGGGACCAGGTCCTCGATGCAATGTGGCCAGAACTCGATCCAGACGTCGCCGTGAATTCGCTGAACCAGACCCTGTACTTCCTGAGGCGTGTGCTAGAACCGGATTACACCGAAGACCTGTCACCTGGCTATGTCCATCACGACTCGGACGTAATTTGGCTGGATCCCATCTTGATTTCGAGTCGGAGTGACAATTGCCGGCAATTGATTCGAGAGCTTCCTGAGCGGCCCTCGCCGGATGATGTAGCGCGACTTGTCGCCGCCTACACGGGGCGCTACGCACTGGACTTCGAATATGAGGAATGGGCCAGCGATTATCGGGACTCGCTCCACGCGGCATATCTCGAGATCGTCGAACGATCAGTCTCCGATGATCTCGCCAGTGGCCATTACAGCAGGGGGATCGGCGTAGCCCGTCGAGCGCTGGAGGTAGATCCTCGCGCCGAACATGTTGAAGTCTCACTCCTTCGGCTGTATAGAGTCGCCGGCGCCCACGCGGCCGCAGCCGAGCAGTACGCGCACTATGCGGCCGTCATGCGCGACGACTTGGGGATTGACCCTCCGCCGTTGGAATCGCTGTAGGTATAGGTAAGGTGCCGTATTGACCGGTGCCGTTCGTGCTACCTAGAGTCCCATTCACTTACTAGTACCCCAGTACTAGTAAGAGATTCAGACGCTCGGACGCGCCGATGTCTCACCTGAAATGGGCACTTGGGGTGAGACGGAGCGACTAGTGCAACCGACCGACTCACAAGTCAGGTCGGGTTTCGTGTTCTCCGGAGCACGAAGGCCGATAAAGGAGGCACGAGCGTGACACCGGATTACGGTCTCAAGGGCTGGTAGGCCCGTTCTCATGAAAGTCCGACTCATGCGCATCGCGATGACGCTCTCAAGCGTCGGGCTGATTGCGCTTGCTGGAGGCGCATCACTCAGGGGCTTCTAGTACCGAAGGGCCATAACCGCGCCGACTGCTTCACAATAGAGTCATCGTGGTGGTGGATCCAGATGAGGCATTAAGTGCCTAGGTCGCTGAAGCTCTATATCAGTCTCGTCGTGACCGGGAGCGCAATTGCGCTCGTGGTCACGACATTTCTGTTTCCGGTACAGTCCGAGATCGCCATCGGCGACTTCTTGTCTCGCGACCTCGCCGTTGCGGCGGGGGTGCTCTTCTGGACGATTCTGACGCTTCTCACCTCAGCGCTCCCGGTGAGAATGCCACGAGGCACCCTTGTTTCGGTAGCGATTGCTCCCCTTCTTGTGGCAGTCGACCTGGGCGGCCCTGCGGTCGGTGTTTGGATCGCAGCCATCGGTAGCACCGAGTTACGTGAGCTTAGGGGCCGCATTCCTTGGTATGGCACGCTCGCAAACCATGCCGGTCTCGTGATTCCCACAGCCATCGCCGGCGTAGCGTTACACACCATTTCGTTGCTTGGTGATGGACTCGCGATGAGCTTCCTAGCTCTAATTGTCGCGGCCTGCATCTTTTTCGTCACGAACCTGACTCTCACGGCAATACTCGTGGCGCTACGAACCGAACAAGACTTTCGACTCGTATTGGTGGGCGACGCGAGAGGGTTCGCGACAAGCATTCTCGCGCTCGCTCCGCTAGCGTGGCTGATGGCTCGGGTCTACGAACTGCCGGGTGGAGGCTGGTGGGCCACCCTTCTCTTTGCACTCCCTCTGTACACGACTCGACTCGGCTATCAGCGTTTCATTGAGATGCGGGAGATGTTCACGCAGACGATCGGGGCGCTGGCTGAGGCGGTGGACAAGCGGGATGTGTTTACGGCTAAACACAGCATCCGGGTCAAGGAGATCGCGGTCGACATCGGGCGCGTCATGCGGGTCAACGACGCGGACCTGGAAGCCCTCGAATGGGGTGGGCTGCTCCATGACGTCGGCAAGATCGGCGTTCCGGATCGTGTTCTGCTCAAGCAGGATCGGCTCACCAAGGAAGAGCGGATGATCATGAATTCGCACCCGGTCCTGGGCGCGCAGATCATCGCGCCGGTCAGCAAACTGGCGCCGGAACTGCCGATCATCCGGCACCATCACGAGTGGTACAACGGCTCGGGCTATCCGGACCGGCTCATCGGCGACGAGATCCCCAGACTGGCCAGGGTCCTCCACGTCGCGGACGCATTCGAGGCGATGACGGCAGCTCGCCCCTACCGGATGACGCCGCTAACCAGCGAACAGGCGCTGGGGGAGCTGCGCAAATTCGCCGGGATCCAGTTCGATCCGATCGTGGTCGATGCTTTTGTTCGAACGCATCATGTCGAGGGGGTGCCGGACCCCGGTCGCACCCTCCTGCCAAAACCGATCCCGCTGATCGGCCAGGCCGCGAGTCGGATGACGGCCGCAGCGCCCGAGCTCGTCGACCGCACCTGAACGGGTGACGCCGCGATGTCGGCCCCACCCACACTCTGGCGACAGCTCTGCACGATCGATCGCTTCGTAGGCCCGAATCGGCGATCTGAGCAGTGGGCCGTGCACGGCTGTGCCGAAAGGGTGGGCGGGGCCGACACGGCCCGATCGATCGTGCACGGCTGTGCGGAAATGGTGGGTGGAGCCGACACGGAGCTGGCGCACGGGCCCGGGACGCCGGGGAGCGCGAGACGTACCGTGCTGACATGGGGCGGGCCCGGTCCAGCATGATGATGCGATGCTGATCGGCGGGATCCTGGTCGGGCTGCTCCTGGGGCTGCTGGTCGGTGGTCGGCTGGGCAATCTCGCCAGTATCCAGCTCCGCTGGACGTGGCTGCTGCTCCTCGCGGTCGTCGTCCGGCTCGGGACGGAAGGCCTGCTCAACGCCGGCGTCGACATCGTGGAGACGCTGCGGGTCCCCCTGCTCGCGGCGGGCTTCGGGCTGCTGTTGGCGGCGCTGTGGGTCAACCGGACCTACCCGGGCATGAGCGTCGCGTTCGTCGGCATCCTGCTTAACGGGATCGTCATCCTGGTCAACGGCGGGTTCATGCCGATCTGGTCGGTGAGCCTGGCGGCCGCGGGCTTCAGCCCCCAGGACGTGACCAGCGCCCTGCACGTCATCATCGAGGGTGACGGCGCGACGTTCCTGACCCGGGCGCTGATCATCGGCGACGTCATCCCCATCCCGCTCCCGATCGTCCAGAACGTGGCGTCGCTGGGCGATGTGCTGCTGAGCATCGGTCTCGCGTTCTTTCTGTTCGCCGGTGTCGTTCGGGTCCCGACGAAGCTCGAGGAACACGAGGAAGCGGCGATCCGAGCGCGGCTGTTCGGGCTTGCCGGAACGGCTCGGCTTGCGCGGACGGACGGATCGACCGCCGCCCACGTCCGGGCGGAAACGGGCCTCGCCCCTGCCCTTCAAGACACGGCCGCGCTACAACGCCCCCTCATCCTGGGCGCGCAGGGTGCCGGTCTGGCTTCGCCGGCCCTGGCGCCGCTTCCGTCGGCCACCTTCGAGTCCGACATCGCGGACATCGCGCGAGCCGCCACCGACAGCGCACCGCCGATCGCCTTCCCGCGGCCCTCCCCGGAGACGCTGGCGCGCGCCCGCCGACATCCGTATGTCCGACTCGCCCTCAACGGCTCGTTCACGGCGTTGTGGGCCGGCCAGCTCATCTCGCTGTTTGGCGACCGGATCCACCAGGTGGCCCTGGCCGCGGCCGTGTTCATCGTCACCGGGAGCCCGCTCGCGGTGGCCATGGTGTTCGTCGCCGCGACCCTCCCGAACCTGCTGTTCGGCCCGATCGCGGGCACCTTCGTCGATCGCTGGGATCACAAGCAGACCATGGTCGTCAGCGACATCCTGCGCGCGGCCACGGTCTTGCTGATTCCGATCGCCGTGGTAACGAACATCGCGCTCGCCTATCCGCTCGTGTTCGTCCTGACGACGATATCGATCTTCTTCCGACCGGCCAGGATCGCGATCCTGCCGCGGATCGTGCGTCCCGACGAACTGCTGACGGCGAACTCGGCATTGTGGGTCGGCGAGACGATGGCGGACATCATCGGCTACCCGCTGGCGGGCCTGTTCGTGGTGGCCCTCGGGAGCGCGCTGCCGATCGCTTTCTGGCTCGATTCAGCCACGTACATCGCGTCCGCCGTGCTGTTGAGCACGATCGTTGTGCGGGCACTCGCTGCCAGCACGGCTGCAGAAGCGGCAGGCGACGTCGATGGCGCGGAGACCGGCGCGGTCGGCACGAGCCCTGGAATCGATGCCGCAGGCGGCTTCCTTGGCGAACTCAAGGCCGGCTGGCGATTCCTCCGCCAGGAGCCGGTCCTGTTGGCGAACACGCTGCAGGCCACCGCCGCCCAGCTGACCATCGGAGTGATGATCGGGCTGACGCCCGTGTATGCGCAGTCGGTGTTTGGCGGGCTGGACTTGGGCTGGGAGGCGATCTATGCGTTCATCGAAACGGGCGTCGGGCTCGGCAATCTGATCGGCGGATTCGCGGTCGGCCTGATCGGTGTTCGGTTCGCGAAGGGCCGGATGATCATCGTGGGCTACACGGCCTTTGGGCTGTCGACGTTCGCGCTGGCGCTGACCGGAAATCTCGGGATGGCGCTCGGGTTCGCGTTTGGCTCCGGCATCGCGAACATGGTCTTCGTGATCCCGAGTCAGACGCTGTTCCAGGAGCGGACGCCGCCGCAACTGATCGGTCGGGTGATCGGGTTCCGGTTCGCGCTGGTGTTCGGGGCGATGAACCTGTCGATCGCGCTCGGCGGACTGTTGGCTGAGATCGTCGGGGTGACGCCGGTCATCGCGGTGTTCGGGCTGGTGACGATGGGGGCCGGGCTGGCGGGGCTGTTCTATCCGGCGGTGCGCGACGCGTGAGGCTGGGTCGGGACCCGGGCGGCTGGAGCGGTGCGCCGGGGGGCGGTGCGCCGGGGAGCGGCGCGACTTGGGTACACTGGCGCCCGCGCCGCGAACGTCGATCAGACGACTGCGCCGAGAGCTTGGAGCGACGACGAACGGATGACCGATCGACCAGAGGACCCGCCCGACTCGAATGCGATGGACTCCGCGGCCAGGCCGCCGGAGCCTGAGCCATCGGCCGCGATCGAGCCTGAGGGCGCGCCGGTGGTCGAGCCCGAGGCCGTGGTCGAGCCTGAGGCCGTGGTCGAGCCCGAGCCTGAGGCCGTGGTCGAGCCCGAGCCTGAGGCCGTGGTCGAGCCCGAGCCTGAGGCCGTGGTCGAGCCCGAGGCGGACGACGAGATCGAGGCGGACGACGAGATCGAGCCTGACGAAGAACCGGATGACTACGAGGAGGCGGTGGCGGCGGTCGCTGGAACGGCCGCGCCGGCCTCATCGGCGAAGCGGCGGCGCGATCGATCGCCTGTCGCGCCCCCACGCGAACCGACGGTGTCGCAGGTTGCCGTCCACGTCCGCGAGAACGTCTCGTCGATATTCGTGATCGCGACCGTGGCCATCTTCGTGGCGATCATGCTCAATGGGTTGCTGCTCGGTCGGAGTGGATTGTTCACGCAGCCCACGCCGAGCCCGTCCGCGTCGGCATCGCCGTCCGCGAGTGCCAGCGCAAGTGCCCCGGCCTCCGCTTCGGCAAGTCCGGCAGCATCGGCGTCGGCCAGCGCCTCGGCGTCGGCGTCGGCCAGCGCTTCGGCCGCGCCGAGCGCTTCGGCCGCGCCATCGGCATCGCCCAGTCCGTAATCGATCGCCCGATGAGCGCCGATGACGATCGACGGCGCATGGTCGAGGTGCAGCTGCGTGGCCGCGGCATCACGGACGAACGGGTGCTCGCGGCGATGGGCTCCATCCCGCGCGAGCAATTCATCGATACCGATAGAGAGCGGCGGCGGGCGTACGCCGACGAGGCGGTGGCGATCGATGCCGGCCAGACGATCAGTCAGCCCTGGATCGTCGCGCGTATGACGGAACTGCTCGCGCCGCGGGCCGGCGATCGGATCCTGGAGCTCGGAACCGGGAGTGGCTACCAGACGGCGGTCCTGGCCATGCTGGGCGCGCGCGTGACGAGTCTGGAGCGTCACGCCAAGTTGGCCGAGGCGGCCCGCCGCCGGATCGCGGAGATGGACGTCCCGGGCA
>JANOIS010000300.1:0-6676 GCA_031407755.1 Chloroflexota bacterium
CGCAGGACGCGGTTGATGCGGGCCCGCAACTCGGGGTAGTGGTAGGGCTTGGTGACGTAGTCCTCGGCCACTTCCTCCAGCAGGTCCGCCTTGGAGTCGCCGGCATCGATCGCGGACAGGACGATGATCGGCAGATCCGCCTGGGCCTTGATCTCGCGGGCGAGGGTCAGGCCGTCCATGCGCGGCATCATCATGTCGATGATGAGCAGGTCCGGCCAACCGGAACGCAGCCGGCGGAGGGCCTCGTCGCCGTCCCGGGCCGTGGCGATCTCGAAGCCGTCGGCACGTAGCTGGTCGGCCAGGAGGACGAGCAGGTTCGGGTCGTCGTCAACGATGAGGATGCGGGACTTGGTCAGGCCGGGCAGCATGTTGCCCGCGAGTATGCCGCAGTGTTACCCCGCGCCTCGCGTCCGGCCGCGTCCGGCCGTGCGGTCCGTTCCCTCAGCGCCGTAGCTCAACATTCACGGCGTGAATATTCATGGGGTGAATGATCAGCTACGGCACCCGGCGGACCACCCGCCACCCGGCGGACCACCCGCCTCCCGCGCCGCGCCCAGCCCTCGGTCCGCGGTGCCGTAGGATGGCCGCGTGCGTGGCCTGCCCCTGACCCTGCGACGGACCGACCCGTCGCGCCAATTCGATGGCGCCGCCGGCGTGCTGGTGCTCACCCTCGCGGGCGTGACGGCCCTCGCCTGGTTCGATCCGCGCATCCCGACCAGCCTCGTGAACCTGCCCCTCGACATCGCCATCAACGTGGCGGCGACCCTCGTCGGTGGCACGGTCGCGATCCTGGCCTGGGTCCGCTGGCGCGAGACCGGTCGTTCGACCGCGCTGTACGAGGCCGCGGCGTTCACCGTCCTGTCCATGACCAACGCGCTGATGACCGGGCTCGTGATCAGCGGCAATGCGGCAGCCTTCGGCCTTGACCCGGCGGCACCGGGAGCCGCCCCGATCTATCTGTGGTCCGTGGCCAGGCTTGTGGCCGCAGGGCTCCTGTGCTTCGGGGCGATCCAGGGTGTTCGCCGAGTGCCGGTGGGGAGGATCGCGCCGCCCCTCATCGCGCTCGGGCCAGCAGCCGCACTCATGCTCGGGACCGTCGGTCTGGACCTGGCTGGCGGGCTCCGAACGGAGACGTCGAGCGTGATCGTGAATCTGATCCAGTTCGGCGGTGTGGCCGCTTTCATCGGCTCTGCCATCGCGTTTCGTCGGCTGTACCTGCGGGATCGGTTGGCGTCGGATGCCGTGCTCGTCGCGGGATCGATCATCGCGGCGTTCAGTCAGCTGCATTTTCTGCTCGATCCGGTGATCGTGATGGGTGTGGTGACCTCCGGCGACCTGCTCCGGGTCGGGTTCTACGCGGTCCTGCTGTACGGGATCCAGGCCGAGATCCAGTCCGAGTTGGTTGTCGTGCGGCGGGCCAATCTCGAGCTCGCCCGCCTCACTGACGTCGAAGCGGCCAATGCGACCATGGCTGAGCGTGCGCGTCTTGCCCGCGAGATCCACGATGGTCTGGCCCAGGACCTGTGGTATGCCAAGCTCAAGCAGGGTCGCGTCGCGGGCGCGCCGGAACTTGCCGAGGAGACCAGGGTGGCGGCACGGGAGGTCCTCAACGCGCTCGATGCGGCGCTCGCCGACGCCCGCCAATCGGTCATGGCGATGCGCGCGGATCCGACGGCCGGCTCCACGCTCGAGGAGGTCATCCGCGCCTACGTGGACGATTTCGGCGATCGCTACGGCTTGCGCGCGGAGTACGAATCCGACGTGCGACTGCCGCGTTTCTCGCCGCGGACCGAGGCGGAGGTACTCCGGATCATCCAGGAAGCGCTCAACAATGTCCGCAAGCACGCCGATGCCACGGTCGTTCGTGTTCGGGCGAGCATCAACGAGGGCGTGACACGCCTGTCCGTGTCCGACAACGGACGTGGCTTCGAGGTCGGGTCGGTGCCGGCGGATCGCTTCGGCCTGCGCAGCATGCGCGAGCGCGCCGATGGGGTCGGTGCGAAGCTGACCGTCCGGTCGCAGCCGTCCGACGGAACGAGGGTCGTGCTGGACTTGCCGATCACCCTGACGACGCCGAACGGCTCCAGCCCCCGAGGGATCGCCTGATGCCGTCCGGCCCGACGCGGGTGATGATCGTGGACGACCACGCGTTCGTGCGCCAGGCGATCCGCCAGGCCCTGACCACCCGTGACGTCGAGGTCGTGGCCGAGGCGGCGTCCGCCGAGGAGGCGCTCGAGCTCGCGCCCCAGATCCGCCCGGACGTCCTCCTCCTCGATATCGACCTGCCCGGAGTTTCTGGGCTGCGGCTGCTGCGGGACCTGGCGCCGCGACTGCCCGAGACCCGGATCGTCATGCTCACCGTGTCGACGGCGCAGGCCGATATGGTCGCTGCGCTCCGTCTTGGGGCCGCCGGCTACCTCACCAAGGACATCGATGGCGAGGCGCTGCTGCGCGCCGTGCGTGGCGTCAGCGATGGGGAGTTCGCGATGCCCCGTCGACTCGTGGGTCAGGCGATCCGCGAGCTCGTCAGTCGTGGGGCCGCGGATTCCGGTGAGTCGACCGCGTTCGATAGCCTCAGCCGGCGTGAGCACGAGATCCTCGAGCTCCTGGCCGGCGGGCTGACGGACCGCGAGATCGGGGAATCGCTGACGATCTCCGTGCGGACCGTGGAGACGCATGTCAGCAACGTGCTGCGAAAACTCGATGTGCGCAATCGGGCGGAGGCCGCTCGGCGGTTCGTCGAGTCTGCCTGAACGGTCGGGTCAGGTGCGGATGCCGGACCGCGCCGCCGCGATCTGAAGCCGTAGCAGCCGCGGCCCGCCCGCGTCCAGGGACAGGCCCTCCCCATCGATCAATGACACGAGGACCTTTTCGCCGGCGACGGAAACCTCATCGATCCGATCGAAGGGGATCGATCGCGCGGCGCGGCCGATCAGGATCAGGCGCGCGGTCGTGACGACCAGACGGATCAATCGATCCTCCGGCGACGGGCCGGAGCGGTCCCGCTCGACGACGACGGCGTCGCGAACGGTGATCACCTGTTCGTCGGGCGCCAGCATGGCGGCGACGTCGTCGGCGGGCTCGATCGTGGGCAGGGGCTCCGACTTCAGTCTCTGGCGGAGATCGATCGCGGCGTGCTCGTCCGCGAGCGCACGCTCGACGACCGCCTCCGCATCGCGGACCGCGGCCTCATCGAGGGTCGCCTTTGCAGCGTGGTCGATTTCGGCGGTGGGGAGGGGTTGAGCGTCCATCCGCCTGAGCGTACCGGCGCGCTGGGTGCGGAGGTATCGGGAGAAGTACCCATCGACCACGGCATCGGCGCCCGTAGAGGCGGTGCGTTCCGGCACCGAAATCACGTGGTACGTAGATGGAAACGGGTACTGCTTTCCGTGGCGCCACTGATTCGGTTCTGTGCGGGTCTCGCGGAACATGCGTTGGCGTCCCGTATGGGGTGCGCCGCACTTATCCGTCATCGAACTGTTCATCGCACGCCGGCAGGGCCGGGAAGGGGTCGTATCGCATGTTCACGCATCTCGCAGGGCGCCGTTCGCGCGTTCGGTCGTTGTTTGTCGCCGTGCAGGTGTTCCTGATCGTGGTCTCGATCATGGCGCCGTTCCCGGTAGCGGCCGAGGTGCCCGCGGTCGATCCAGCGGCGAGCCCGCCCGCGAGCGCGGAGCCGACGGCCACCGCGACGCCGGACCCAAGCGCCGAGCCGAGCGTAGCGCCGAGCATCGAGCCGAGCGTAGCGCCGAGCGTAGCGCCGAGCATCGAGCCGAGCGTAGCGCCGAGCGTCGAGCCGAGCGTAGCGCCGAGTGCTGACCCGACCCCCGACCCCTCCATCGCCCCTCCCCCTTCCGCTGACCCGACCCCGACCCCGACCCCGACCCCGGCCCCGATCGTCACCATGCCCTACGTCGTGACCTTCGCCGCCGGTGTGACCCCCACCGAGCAGGCCGCAGCAGTGGCCGCATCCGGCGCGACGACCACCGACACGATCTCCGTCCTGCGCATGCACGCCGTCAGCGCGTCAGATGCCTCGGTCACCCTGCTGCGGGCCAACCCGCTCGTGACGACCGTCGAGCTCGACGCCAGCCGAGCGGTCGAGGCGACCCCGGACGACACGAGCTACGCCACCCAGTGGGCCCTCCCAAAGATCGGTTGGGACCTGGCCTACGGCACCGTCGCTCCCGCGGGGTCGGCGGTCGTTGCCGTTCTCGACACCGGCGTCGACGCCGCCAACCCCGACCTTGATGGCAACATCGTCACCGGCGCCTCGTTCGTCGCCGGATCCGCCTGGAACACCGACGCGAACGGCCACGGCACGTCCATGGCCGGCATCGTCGCCGCCGAGACGAACAACGCAACCGGGATCGCCGGCGTCGGCTACAGCGGCGTCAAGGTGATGCCGATCACGGTCCTTGGGGCCGACGGGCTCGGACGCGACAGCGACATCATCGAGGGCCTGGTCTGGGCCGCCGATCACGGCGCCGACGTCGCCCTCATGGCCTTCAGCGCCGCCGGGTACTCGTCCGCCCTGCAGGCCGCGATCGACTACGCGTGGTCGAACGGCGTGGTTCTGGTCGCAGCCGTCGGCAACGACGCCTTGTCCACCAACACGTTCCCCGCCGGCGATGCCGGCGTCATCGGCGTTTCAGCGACGACGGCGGACGATACGCTCGCCGCCTTCAGCAACTACGGCGAGGCCGTGTTCCTGGGCGCCCCCGGCACCTCGATCGTCTCGACCGGCGGGTACATCTCCGGCACCTCGGCTGCCGCGGCCCATGTCGCCGGCGCGGCCACGCTTCTCGCGGCCAACGACTCCTCGGCGTCCAATGGCGTCATCGTCGGCCGCCTCGCCCGCAACGCGGACGCGGCCGGGACCGTGGCCGAGACCGGCAACGGCCGGCTGAATCTGTCCCGCGCGCTCGGCGACACCTCGACCGAGTCGGTCAAGCCGGCCGGGGCTCAGCCGGCCGACGGCGGGCCGTTCGTCGGGCCGTACGTCGCCGCTGCGAACAACGACGCGCACGTCGCGCCGGGATGGGCGGACGACAGCACCCCGTCGCCGACGATCGTGACATTCAGCTCCCTCTATCGCGTGACGACCGGGGGCGAAGTCAAGCACGTCCGGATCACCCTACCCGTCGGCTACGTGATCGACCCTAGTGCGGCCATCGCCGTTCCTGCGATGGCGTTCTCGTCAGGCACGTGGTCGGTTGCGGTCAACCCGGCGACCAGGAGGATCGACGCCTCACTCACAGCGGGCACCGGCCTCGTGGTCGGCGGCTGGGCGCGGATTGACGTCACCGCCAGGACGCCGCTGGCCCCCCAGAGCGGCAACGCCGCTGAGTGGGAAATTCGAACGTTCATCAATGCCGACGCCAGCGGCGCGAATAACACCCAGGAAGCCGACAACCCGCCCGTCCTCATCGGCATGATCACGGACCCGTCGGCCGTGATCGAGGTCGTCACTGCGGGGGGCGCCGTCATCCCGAACCCGGTCCTGCAGAACGGCGTTGCCTCGACCGTTCGCGTCCGAATCACGCAGACCGGCCTTGGCATCAAGTACACCGACGTCGCCGTCCCCACGTGTTTCAGCGCTCCGACCGGCGTGACGACGACTCTGAGCGCGGGAGGGAACCCCTATACGCCGGCTGTCGTGACCGACGGCTTCATCCGCCTCGGCGGCGGCGCAATCGCCAGCAACGGCACGCTCACGGTGCAGTTCACGACAACCCCGAGCTGTGTGTCGGGCACCTACACCGTAGCGTCCGATCCGAGCACCAACGCGAGTAACCCGCCCTCGGGCACGAACCAGTCCGTCTCGACGACGGGTGGAACGATCACCGTCGCCGCCGGACTCGCGAACCTGTCGATCACGAAGACCGACTCGCCTGACCCGGTAAGTCCAGGCGGCACGCTGACCTACACGATCGGCGTCAGCAATGCTGGGCCTGATCCCGCCTCTGCGGTCAAGGTGGTCGACACGCTACCGGCCGGCACGGTTCTGGTCTCCGCGACCGGAACCAACTGGGTGTGCACGGGCACGACCACGGTCACCTGCAACCGGACCGGCGGGAATCTCCCGGTCGGCCCCGCGCCGAACATCACGATCGTCGTGACGGCGCCGGCTACGGCAGGGTCGATCACAAACACGGCCACCGTGTCGTCGCCGAATGACGCGTCCGACAGCACGGCCACCGCTACGACTACGGTCGGGACCCGCGCCCTGACCATCGCCAAGACCTCGGTCGATACGACCTACAGCGCGGTCGGCAACGTCCTCGACTACAGCTTCAAGGTCACCAACTCGGGCAACGTGACCCTCAGCGGGCCGTTCACCGTGGCCGACAACAAGGCGACCGACGAGGCCTGCCCGGCGACGGCGACCCTGGCCCCCGGCGCGTTCATCACCTGCACGGCGACCTACACGGTCAGCCAGGCCGACCTCGACGCGGGCTCGGTCACCAACACCGCGACCGCCAGCAACGGCACGACGACCTCGCCGTCCGACTCGCTGACGATCAACGCCACCCAGGTCGTGACCATCGACCTCGAGAAGAGCGGCGTGCTCGACGACGGCGTCAACAACGTGGCCAACCCGGGTGACCTGATCGACTACACGATCACCGTCGAGAACACCGGCAACGTCACGCTCGACACCCTGACCGTCAGT
>JANOIS010000356.1:0-3435 GCA_031407755.1 Chloroflexota bacterium
ACCGGCGCGCGGCCGGGTCTTCATTCCCGAGGATGCCGTTCCCGAACCACACGGCGTGGTGCCACCGGGTGAGCAGCCCGGTGAACAGGGTGGCGCCACCGGCCATGAACGCGGTGACCCACAGGTCGCCGTTCGCGGCGACCTTGAGACCGTCCGGGATGTGGCCCTCGGGCAGCGTGGTGATCTGTTCGACTGGTCCACCCTGACGCTTGCGGTACACGCCTCGGTCGTAGGACTCGACCCACACGACGGATCCGTCGGCTTCGACCGTGATGCCATTGCAGTAGGCATTGGGCAGCTCCGCCAGCAACTCTCCCGTGCCGTCCGGCGAGAGGGCGAAGACGCGCCCGGGCTTGCGGTCGTTCGGGAGATAGTCGGCAGGATCCGTGAAGTACAGCCGGCCGTCCGGCCCGAACGAGAGGTCGTTGGGCGCCTGGAGCGGGATGCCGGCCACCTCGACCGCGACTTCCTCGACGCGACCATCCGGCCACGCCTTCTGGATCGACGGGCGACCCATGACCCGGGCGCGCCACGCGCCGACCGTGCCCCCGTTCTGGGTGATGTAGACCGCCCCGTCCGAGCCGAGCATGCAGGCGTTCGGTCCGCCACCGCAATCGGCGTAGTCGTGGATCCCGCGATCCTCCGACCAGGCGATGAGCTTGCTCGTGTACGTCTTGACCATGACGATCCGCCCGTCGGGCAGGATGTCCGGACCCTCCGGATGGCCGAGGCCCGCGGCCAGGGTGGCGATCGGTGCGCGCATGAGGTCCCTCCTGCGGATGGGTGACGCGGCTGGTCAGCCGCCTGGGCGCTTCTGGAACAGCTCAACGGCGTAGCCGTCGGGATCGGTCATGTAGCAGCTTCGGGCGCCCGTGTTCGGTCCAGCGGTGATGTCCACGACGTCCGTGGAGCGGGCAGTGAACCCGAGCCCGACGAGGCGGGCATGCATCGCGGCCACGTCGTCCACGTACAGGCACAGGTGGCCGGCACCGTAGTCGCACGGCCGCGACACAGCCGACAGCCGTTCGATGCCGACGTACTCCAGCAGCTCCACGAGGCCGCCGCCCGGGATGTGCAGGTAGACCGCCCGGATGTGGGTGAACTGGAGCCCGAGAACCACCGGCAGGTACGGTCCGTCCAGGATGCGGTCGAAGGCCTGTTCCAGGCCGAGACCGTCGCGGTAGAAGACGAGCGAACGGTCCATGTCGCGGACCGTGATCCCGCCGTGGAAGAACCCGGTGACCGAGGCCATGTGGCTGGAGCCTCCCTCAGGCGAGCGTGGAGCGATCTGTGGACCGCGTTGCGACGGTGTGGGCGCGAACGTAGTCCCAGTCGAGTTCGATGCCGAAGCCCGGCCGGTCCGGCAGCGTGTAGCAGCCGTCGGCGATCCGCGACGACATGTCGGTCAGGCGCCAGAAGAACGGGTCGCGCTCTTCGTCGAAGCATTCGACGAAGGTGTGGTCTGGCACGCTCGCCAGGAGGTGTGAGGCGATCTGTGGCTCCTCGTGATGCCCGAGCTCCACGCCGAACGCCGCGGCCAGGCCGGCCGCCTTGCGCCAGATGGTTGGGCCGCCGGCCCACGACGCATCGAAGTTGGAGACGTCAATCGCCCCGCCGATCATCAGGTCGCGAATGCCCGTCAACGTCGTCTCGCTCAGGCCGGCGCACACGGGGATGCCGGTCTGGTAGCGCACGTCGCGCATCCAGCGGGCATCGTTGGTCCAGCGCACGGGCTCCTCGAACCAGCGGATATCCAGGTCCCAGACGTAGCGCGCGAACTCGACCGCGTGGGACCGGCTGTAGCCCTGGTTGGCGTCGACCATCAGGACGAAGTCCGGACCGGCCGCCTCGCGCGCGGCGCGGACCCGACGGGCGTCCTCGGCCGGGGACTTGCCGCCGACCTTGAACTTCATGCCCGCGAAGCCGGCCTCCACGTAGGCCCGGATGACCGCGGCCACCTCGTCCACGGAGAGATGGTAGTAGCCGCCGATGATGCTGATCGGGATGCGATCCGCGGTGCTGCCCCAGACCCGATGGAGCGGTTGGCCGACCGCCATCCCAAAGACGTCCCAGATGGCCTCGTCCACGCAGGCGATCGCCTGCAGGGCCAGGCCCCGATCGCGCAGGATGTCGTTGGTGGCGGGCTCCATCGCCCGCCACGCGCCCTCGGGATCGCTGGCCGTGCGGCCCATGAGGCGCGGCGCCAGTTCGTCGTGGATGATTCCGACGATGATCGATTGCTCGACGTCCGTGTCGCCGGTGTACACCTCCGACACCAGCCCGTCCGAGGTGTACAGGCGGGTGATGATCGTGCAGCGGTTGTCCATGCTGTAGGCGCTGCCGGAGAAGCGGCGCCCGAGTGGCGCCCGCAGGGCGATGGTCTCGATGCGGTCGACGAGCAAGGATCCGCGGCCCAGCCTGGACGCCCCGGGCAGATCCGTCTCGGCCTCCGGTGAGTCAGCCACCGCTCAGCGCCCGAGGCTCGCCCGGGCGGCCGCGGCGATGCCGTCCACCGACGGGATGACCAGGTCCTCCAGCACAGGGGTGTAGGGGATCGGCAGGTCGTCGGGCAGGCTCACTCGACGTGGCGCGCTCGCCCAGTCGATCCCACCGATGGTCATCTCGCTGACGATCGTGGCTCCCCAGCCAGCGGCGTGGACCTGTTCCTCGGCGATGACGATGCGCCGGGTCTTGTCCACCGACGCCCGGACCGTGGGCAGGTCAAGCGGGCGCAGCCAGCGCAGGTCGATGACCTCGGCGCTGATGCCCTCGGTGGCGAGCAGCTCTGCCGCGGCCAGGGCGCGCTCCACCATGAGCAGGGTGGCAACGATCGTCACGTCACTCCCTTCGCGTTCCACGACCGCCTGGCCGAGTGGCGCGATCTCGCCCCTGGTCACCGGCCCCTTGCGGCCATACAGGCCCTTGTGCTCGTAGAACAGGGTCGGGTTGTCGTCGGCGATGGCCGCCCGCAGCAGGCTGTAGGCACTGCCCGGCGACGACCCAGTCACGACGCGCAGCCCGGGCAGGTGCATGAACCAGCTCTCGCCGGTCGCGCTGTGCTGGGTCCCGAAGCGACCAGTGGCGCCGCTGATCGAGCGCAGGGTGACCGGCACGGCTGTCTGCCCACCGGACATGTAGCGGTACTTGGGCAGCTGGTTGACGATGGCATCGCCGGCGCTCGGCAGGAAGTCGGCGAACATGATCTCGACGACCGGGCGCAGACCGACAAGGCTCATCCCGATGGCCACGCCGACGAAGCCGTTCTCGCAGATCGGCGTGGTCCGCACGCGCGCCGGCCCATATTTCTCGATGAGGCCGAGGTTGGTCTTGAACACGCCGCCTTCGGCGCCGACGTCCTCGCCCATGAGCAGGACCGACTCGTCGCCGGCCATGGCATCGTCGAGCGCCGCGTTGATGGCCTCGCGATAGGTCAGC
>JANOIS010000383.1:0-27428 GCA_031407755.1 Chloroflexota bacterium
AGCGCGACGGGCGATCGCCTCGAGTTGGGGAGCGGACAGCGGCCGAAACAGGGCGCTCTGCCGCAGAAGTGCGATCGCACGAACGGGCACCACCATCCGTCGATCGAGTCCAGCCAGACTCCGCCCACCAACCGCCACGGCAACCGGCAGGACCGCGGCCACCACGAAGACGGCACCGACCAGACCGACCAGACCCACGACCAGCGGGACCAGCACGGACCCTACGGCCAGGCCGAACATCGCCAACCCTTCCTGGATGCCGAAGACGCGGGCAAGGACCGCGTCGCGAACGGACCGCTGGAGCATCGTCCGGCCGGCGATGTCGACGATGGCGAGGCCTGCCCCACCAATAACGACCAGCGGCACGGCCAACCAGGCCGTGGCGGTCAACCCGACGACCGTGAGGGCGGCACCCCAGACGAGCGCGCCTGCGGCCGCGATGGCAGCCAGCCGGCTCCGACCGACCAGCGCGAACGTCAGTGCCCCGGCGGCGATCGCCCCCGCACCGAGGGCGGCGGCCAGGATGCCGGCTCCCGGCTCGCCCATGCCCAGCAGATCGAGCGCGAGGAGGACGAACAGCACATCGGCGGCTCCGACCATGAGCATCCGTGCGGTCAGCATTCCCACGATCAGTCGGGCGTCGCGGTCCGCGGCCACGGCGTGTAGACCGGCCAGAAACCCGTGCTCGGTGGCGAGGCCCTCATCCGCGCGCCTTACGGCCGGCGGGCCCGTCGCGGCCGTCGCGGGTGCCCCGGCCACCTCGGGTGCCCCGGCCGAAGGCCAGGCTCGCCCGTCATGGACCCTGCCCTGATCCGGACGCAGACCCAGCGTGCCGATGGCAGCGAGAACCAGCGAACCTCCGCCAAACAGGAAGACCAGCGCGGGCGTGAACGTCGTCAGGATCGCGGCGGCGGCCAGCGGCCCTAACACCACCCCGGCCCCCTCGGCGACTCCGGCCGCACCGTTGGCCGCGGTCAGCTCGTCCGGCGTCCGGGCGAGAGACGGCAACAGGGCCGACTGCGTCGGTCGGGTCACCACCATCGAAGAAGCTGCCACGGCGGCCGCGAGATAGACGATCAGGATCGGCAAGTCGGCCAGCATCGCGGCCGCGGTCGCCAGCATCGCCAGCGACTGCACGACGTACCCAACGGCCAGGACCCGGTGCCGCGGAAATCGGTCACCGAGTGCCGCCGCGGCAGGCGCGACGAGTGCCGCGGGGACGAGCTGACCCAGCGCCACGATCCCGACGGAGCCCGGGCCGGTCCGCTCGTAGGCATACAGCAGGATGGCGATCCACGTCCCGAACTCTGCGGCATTGAACGCCAGGTACGCAGGAAGCACTCGCCGCAGATCGCGGTTAGCGAGCAGACGGCGCAGGACCGCGAACGTCCCCTCGGTCGATTCCATGAACTCGAATGGTAGGGCCGCGAGTGGCCCGGGAATCAACGACACCGCCCCCGCGTCATGCAGGGGCGGTGTCGCCGAGCGAGGCGCGACTCAGGCGCGAGCCGGTGCGTCGCTTTCGATCTTGTGCGTACCGTTCGTCTTGCCGAATCCATCGGGCAGATCGCTCGGCGGCTCGGCGAACGGGCTGTCGGCACCTGGGAGCGCGTCGCCAAAGGCAGACGGCTGGACCGGCGCGGGGACCGCGCTGTCAAAGGCACGTGGCTCGTGCTCGTCATCCAGGGCCCACGGGTCCCCCCGTTGCGCCATCCTGTCCTGGAACTTCTGAGCGGCGGCGCGCAGACGCTCGCGGATGCTCGGGGAGTTGGCCAGCGCCCAGCCGACCAGGCCAAGGGTCACGGCGGCTGCGACCACGATCGGCAGCCGCGATACCGGCTTCTTCACGAGGCCAGCATCCTGGGCGGCTTTCGTGACGCCGCGGCCGGCGTTCCTGGCGGCCTTGTGGGCCTCCTTGGCGGCCTTGCGGGCCTCCCTGGGAACCTCGACCTTGGGAATCTCGATCTTCGAGAGATCGACGCGCGGCATCTCCATCTCGCGCCGGAACGCGTCAAGGTCACGCCGGAACTCACCGAGCTCCTTGCGGGCCTCGCCAAGCCCCTTGCCGATGTCGTCGCGCGTCATCTGGGGCAGCTTCAACTCGGGGAACTTCAGGTCTTTCAAATTCAGCGCAGGCATGTCTGCCCTCCTCATCTGGGGTTGACCATAAGGATACGCCTCGGCACCTTGCGCCCCCGCGTGAGGTCGGCGCCCCAGGGTTGCGGGCGCGTGACGGCCGCGCCGGACCGGCGCCCGTGATGGACCGCCGGTACTGCGGCACCCGCCCGCCGGTACTGCCAGTACCGAAATCCGCACAGCCACGCTCGGTCAGGCGCAGAAACGACATCGATCTGTCGAATCGGCGGGCCTCCACGAGGGATCCATCCAGAATCGGGTACTGGCAGTACCCGCGCCCCGGTCGAGCGCCGTGCCCCGCCACGTACCATCCGCCCGTGCCCACCACTCAGTCCATCGACCGCGCCACCGCGCGACGCTTTCTCGCTCGGCGTCACCTCCTGGCGCCACCTCGTTCCCTGCCTGCCGAGCCCGCCTCGGTCAAGACGGTCATGGGTCGCCTCGGCTCGCTCCAGTTCGACCCGTTGGACGTCACCGGGCGCAACCACGACCTGATCCTGGCGGCGCGGATCGATGGCTACCGGCGGGCCTGGACGGACGCGCTCCTGTACGAGGAGCGCTGGCTGTACGAGACCTACAACAAGGGCCTGTCCCTGGTCCCGACCGCGGAGCTGCCGTGGTACCGCATCACCTGGGACCACAACGACCGGGAGCACGCCGCGAGCACCTTCACGGACCACGCGCCGCTGGTCGAGGAACTGCTTGAGCGGATCGGCCGCGACGGCCCCCTGTCATCCACCGATATCGAACCGCGCGCCGCGATCGACTGGTATTGGCGCCCGACCAACCAGGTCCGCGCCATCCTCGAAGCGCTCGCCGAGGCCGGCGTCCTGGGGCTCGCCCGGCGCGAGGGCAACCGCCGCGTGTACGACCTCGCCGAGCGTCTGTTTCCGCCCGATCTCCTCGCCCAGCGACTACCAGAAGCGGACCAGCTCCGGCACAAGTTGCTGTCGCGCTACCGGGCCCATGGTCTACTCGGTACCGGTGGTCAGTCGGAGATCTGGTTCGGCACCGGACGGACCGCGGCCGACCGTCACTCCCTCCGAGTCGACCTCGTCGACGCCGGCGCGCTCGTCCCGGTCGAGGTGGAAGGCGTCCGCGGTACCCGGTTCATCCTCGGCGAGGAGATCGCGGTGCTGGAGGAGGCGGCAAGATCGATCGCGGCGGGCGAACCGGCCGGCCCTGGCGTCACATTCCTCGCTCCGCTGGACCCGTTCGTCTGGGATCGCCACCTGCTCCGCTCGCTGTTCGACTTCGACTACGTCTGGGAGGTCTACGTCCCGGCCGCCAAACGTCGCTGGGGCTACTACGTCCTGCCGATGCTCGCTGGCGACCGGCTCATCGGACGGATCGAGCCGCGCATCGACCGCAAGACCGGAACGCTCCGGATCATCGACCTGTGGTGGGAGGACGGCATCGATCCGCCGGCGTCCCCCGGTCTCGTCGAGGGCCTCGTCGATGCGCTCATGGCGCACGCTCGATTCGCGGGCGTTCAGTCGATCGCGTGGCCGCGTGTCGCACGACAGCGGGCCGTCGGCGCGGCCGTCCGCGCGCGGCTCGGGTCTGGCGGTCGGATCAGAGGTTGAAGGTCACCGTCGTCCAGGCGCCCCAGTTCCCCGCCCGGTCTCGGGCGCGCACGCGAAAGTCCCACGTGTGGCCTTTCCGCCAGTAGCGCACCGTGGATGTGGCGGTCGTCGTGCCGAACGTGGACCACGGACCGCCATCGACCCGCCGCTGCGTCTCGAACACGCGCAGGCCGCTGGTCAGGACCTGCAGGCGGACATCGCTCCCGGTCCATCTGACCCAGACCTTGGTCTTCCCGGCCGTCGCCGCGCGCGTGGCGGTCGCCTTGATCTTCGCGACGGCACCCGTGCGATCCGGCCCCTTGAGGTAGACGCCCGCCCAATAGCGCTTGCCGTCCTCGGCGATGGCGAGCCCGAACCCGACATAGTTGTAGCCGTTGGACATGACGATCGACTTGTGCGTGGGCGATCCCATCCAGCCCTGGACGGCGAACGCCGCGGAGTAATCGAGGGCGGCCGCGGTGTTCCAGGCGATGATCTCGCCGGCCCCGTACCAGGCGATATCGGCCGCGGCGATCAGGTCGAAGACGTCCGTGCCATTCGATTGGGTATGACTGAGGTTACCGCTGCCGGCCATGTACTCGGCACGGTCGCGGGCGAGGGCGGCCAGCCGATCGTCGAACCGAAGCGGTACGAGATCTGCCGCCGTCCGACGACGGTTGGTCAGCGTGAGGGCGTCCTTCTCGGCCGCGGCGATCGCGGATTCGGAGGCCGCGGTGTTGTCCGCGCCGAACGTGGCCGGCGCGAGGCCGCCGACGAGGGCGAAGATGAGGGCGGCAAGACCGAGGCGGCGGGCAGGCATTCGCATACCCGGATAGTCACCTCGCGATGAGGGCGGGCAGTACCCACCACGGGTCCCCTGTCAGGGGGCCGGATGGTCATGGGCGGCACTCCACCCTTCTCACGCGGACTGCGCATCACCACTCAGGACTGCCAGTGGCGCGATGCCCGCCCAACCCCACCCGACCCGACCATGGATGATTCCCGATGCCCGCCACCCGACGCGCCAAGGCCACCTGGAGCGGACCGTTGAAGCTTCAGTCGATCGTCAGGAGCCGACGCGGGTTGGCGACGGTCATGGTTTCGATCTCGGTGTCGCTGGCGCCCGCGGCGCGCAACCGCGGCAGGAACGTCCGCTGGAGGTAGGTGTAGCCGTTGCCACCGTAGCGGGCGAGCTGCGCGTCGTGGCAGACGTCCTGGGACAGCAGGATCCGCTCGACGTGACCGCGTGACAGGAGCTCGCACAGCAGCTCGATGCGGCGGCCCTCGCCGTGCTGCTCGGTCGGGCTGAACGTCATGCCCAGGAAATCGAACTCAACGCTTGCCCCGCGCACCACGATGGCCAGGTGGTGCTCCAGGAGCGGGTACGAGTCCGCATGGCCGATGACCACGCGCGTCGGGTCGGCACCCTCCTCCTCGAAGATCCGGAGCTGCGCCAGACCGACCGGCGACAGGACCGCGTGGGTCGTGATCGCCAGTCCGGTCTGGCGGGCCGCACGCGCCACTGCCCGATGGACCCGCTCCTCGAGCGCCGAGACCCACGGCTTGTCCGTCCCGATCTCGCCGATGATCCCGGGTCGGATCCCGCTCTCCCCCACCCCGTCGGTCGCCTCGCGGACCAGCTCGTTGGCGAGGTCGTCCACACTGCGTCGATCGATCAGCGCCTCCGGCGGGTAGTACGCCTCGCGATACCAGCCGCAACCCATGACGATGTGGAGTCCGCTCGCCCGGGCCAGATCGGTGAGCCAGACCGGGTCGCGCCCCACGCCGACCGGCGTCAGGTCCACCAGACCGCTGCCGCCCAACGCGCGGTACGCCGCCAGCTCCTCGAGGATCAGCGGCTCATCGCGGGTGAGCTGCCAGTAGTCCCAGCGGTCGCGGATGTGCCACAGCGCGATCTGGGTGTGCTCGTGCGGCAGGGTGAACCCGAGATCGGCGGGATCGATGGGACCGGTGACAGTCTGGACGTGGGTCATGACCCGGCGGATGCTACGCCGTCACGCCCGCCGGTCGCATGGTGGCGGCCGCAGCCAGGAGGACGTCCAGGACGGCGGTCGCGCGGCGCAGGGCTTCCTCGGGCCGGTAGCCGTCCCCGGCCTCGAGACGCTGGAGCAACTGCCCATCCAGCATGCCGATGAACCCGCGCGCGAAGGCCTCGACATCCAGCCAGCCCGGCAGCTCACCCCGAGCTACACCCTCATGGAGGAGCATCAGCGCGGCACCGACGAGCTGTTCGCGGCGACGAACGAGCATCTCGCGGACCTCCGCTGACTCGGACGCTTCCGCCCAGGCGCGCACCAGTCCGACCTGGCCCGGGGCACCCTCGAAGTCGTCGATCGTCTCGGTGTAATAGGCGACCGCCGCCGTCAGCTTGGCCGCAGTCGTGGTCAGCGGCGCCAGCCGCATCGCCAGCTCGTCCAGCCCCTGTCCGGAGATGAGATCGCAGCTGTGCAGGAACAGCGCGTCCTTGCCGCTGAAATGGGTGTAGATGGCCCCCACGCTGAGACCCGAGCGCCGGACGACATCGGCGATGGTCGCGCGATGGAAGCCCTTCTCACCGAACACCTCGACGGCGGCATCGATGATGCGTTGACGGACCTGTTGCTCATGGGCTGGAGAGATGCGCGGCACGGTTCTAGGGACTCCCGGGGGGAATGCTTGCTCAGGCAACGTTACCGCAGGACTCCGCACAAATCAACGCTCCCGCTTGACAAGGGGAATAAGCATTCTTTATGGTGTTGCCTAACCACGAAGGTCGCACTCGGAGGGATACGCATCAGATGTTCGATCGCTGGGGACGCTTCGTCTACCGCTTCCGCCGACTCGTCGCCATCCTCGCCGTCGTCCTGGCTCTGGCGTCGGTGACCCTCGCCTCACAGGTGACCGGCGCACTGAGTGCCGGTGGCTGGACAGACCCGGATTCCGAGTCGGCGGCCGTCAGTCGACGCCTCGCCGACGAGTTCGGTGTCGGCGGCGGCGACATCGTGGCCCTGTTTCGTGGAGCGGCCGGGGACGACGCCCGGTCATCGGAGTTCCAGGCGACGATCAGCGGGTCGCTGGATCGACTGGTCGCGGACGACCGGGTCGATGGACTGGTCGGCTGGGAAGAGACGCGCGACGATCGATTCATCAGCACGGACGGCAGATCCGCGTATGTGCTCGTTCGGCTCGCCATCACCGATGAAGTCGCGGTCGACGAGATGGACGAGCTGCGCGCCCTGATCGACCAGCCGACGGACCTGACCCTCCAGCTCACCGGCGTGGCGCCGGCGACACAGGACCAGGCCGTGCAGGCGGAGCAGGAACTCATCCAGGCGGAGACGGTCTCGTTCCCGTTCGCGGCGCTGATCCTGATCCTCGTCTTCGCGTCGCTCATCGCGGCGGGCCTGCCCCTCGTCGTCGCCGGACTCGCGATCCCGACGGCCCTTGGCGGTGTCTACCTCGCGGCGCAGGTCACCGAACTGTCCATCTACG
Organism: Chloroflexota bacterium; assembly: GCA_031407755.1. Lineage (GTDB taxonomy): Bacteria > Chloroflexota > Limnocylindria > Limnocylindrales > CSP1-4 > SPCO01. The sequence continues at coordinate 7,194 of JANOIS010000383.1, forward strand.
TCCAGAACGTCGCGACGATGCTCGGCCTCGCGCTCGCCATCGACTATTCCCTGTTCATGGTCAGTCGCTTCCGTGAAGAGCTGGGGCGTGGCCGGGATGTTGCCAGCGCCGTCGAGATCACCGTCGCGACCAGCGGCAAGGCCGTGACCTTCTCCGGGCTCGCCGTGGCGGTCGGGCTGTCCGGGCTGCTGCTGTTCGAGCCGACCGCGCTCCGGTCGTTCGGGATCGGCGGCATGCTCGTCGTGGCCGCGTCGGTCTTTTACGCGCTGACGTTCCTGCCGGCCGTGCTCGGGATGCTCGGCCCCCGGGTCAATGCGCTGAGCGTCGCCGGGCTGCGCGACCGGGTCCTGCGGGCGCTCGGCCGACCGGTCGGGGCGGCGGCCGACCTTGTGCGGGCCTCGCGCTGGGAGCGGGTGGCTCACGCCGTCATGGCCAGGCCCCTGACCGTCCTCATCCCGACCCTGGCGTTCCTGCTGCTGCTTGGTACACCATTCCTGCGTCTCAGCCAGGGCATCCCGGATGCCTCGATCCTGCCGCCCGGTATCGAGAGTCGCGAGGCGGCCGTCGCGTTGGCCACGGAGTTCCAGGCCGGCGACACCTCCCCCATCGTCGTCCTCGCTGCGGTCGATGGCTCACCGACGGACGCGGCCAACGTCCAGCGTATCCTTGACCTTGGCGCAGCGATCGATTCGGTTGCCGACATCGATCGGGTCGAGGGGCCGTTCGCGGCCCTCAAGGACCCGGCCACCGGCGCGGACCTCGACGCCGCGGCGATCGCGGCCCTGTTCGCCGCGCCGCGCGACGAGCTGCCGCCGGAGCTCGCGACCGGACTCGATCGGCTGGAGGACGCCTACCTCCGCGGCTCGACCGTCCGACTCGATGCGATCAGCCCGCTTGCCCCGCTGAGCCCTGCCGGCACAGAGGTGGTGCCGCTCGTGCGCGCCGTCTCGGTGGGCGGGGTGACGACCCAGGTCGGTGGCCTGGCGGCCGACGGGCGCGACTTCATGGCCAGCCAGTCGGCGACGATCCCGTGGGCGATCGGGCTGACGTTGGCGGCGAGTGCGGTGATCCTGTTCCTGCTGTTCGGGTCGGTGATCATCCCGATCAAGGCCGTGATCATGACGCTGTTGTCCATCAGCGCCTCGTTCGGGGCCCTCGTGTTCATCTTCCAGGACGGCAACTTCGCCGATATCCTCCGGTTCGAATCGCCCGGGTTCACCATCGCGGGTAACCCGATCATCATGTTCAGCGTGCTCTTTGGGCTCTCGATGGACTACGAGGTCCTGCTGCTGTCGCGGATCCAGGAGGCTTACCGGCGAACCGGCGACAACACGGCCTCGGTAGCCGAGGGTCTGGTGAAGACCGCCGGCGTCATCACCGGTGCGGCCCTGATCATGGTCGCGGTGTTCTCCGCGTTCGCGCTGGCCGATTCGATCACGATCAAGAGCATCGGTGTCGGGATGGCGATCGCGGTCTTCATCGATGCCACGATCGTGCGGGTCCTGCTCGTGCCGGCCACGATGCGGTTGATGGGTCGCTGGAACTGGTGGGCGCCGGGGCCTCTGGGCAGGCTGGCGGATCGACTCGGGTTCAGCCACGTCGAGGACGAGGCCGGGGCGGTATCGCCGGAGGTCGAGCCGGCGGGGTACGCTCGCACCTGATGGACGATCAGCCAGATCCTGTGACGCGTTTGGGCCCCGAGAGCGGCGGGCGGGGCCCCGGCGAGCCGCGGGTGCAGGCCCACACGTGGGAATGGGGCCCGGACAAGGCGCGCCGGCCCGGCCTGCCCTGGGTCGGTATCTTCCTGCTGGTCTTCGGTGGCCTGTTGTTGGTTCAGCAGCTGTACCCGGAGGCACAGGCGCTCGGGTCGCTGTTCGTGCTCGCGATCGGCATCGCGTTCCTGGTGCGATGGGCGGTCGCACGCGGGACGGGATCGCTGTACGCCGGAGCCATCATCACCGCGCTGGCTGTTCCCGGAGCCCTGACCAACGCGGGGTTGGCGAGGGAGGGCCTCGGCACCCTGTGCTTTGGCTTCGCGTTCCTTTTCATCGCCGTGGTTCGGCTCACCTCTGGGGGTGGCGTGGGGTGGCAGGCGTGGTTCGGCGGCCTGCTCGCGCTTCTCGGCGGCGTCAATCTCGTGACGCCACAGGTCGGTGGGCTGATCGTGCCGGTGGTTCTGGTGGCGCTCGGTTTGATGCTGGTGTTGGGCGGATCGTTCCGAGGATCCAGCTTCCGCCGCTGATCAGGACCAGCTACGGAACTCGATGTCGGCCTCAGCTACGGAATCTGCACAGCTGAGCGTGACCGATCGCCTTGTCGGGCTGGATCTGCATGCTGAGCGATGGATCGTGCACGGCTGTGCTGAATGTGTGGGTGGGGCCGACATCGCCCTGCCGATCGTGCGCGGCTGTGCGGAATGTGTCGGTGGGGCCGACATCGTCACCGGCCCGCGGCCGGGCACGCGCCCTCGATCGACTCCGCAACGACGTCCGCGATCCGAACCAGTTCTTCGTCCGTGACGATGAACGGCGGGCCGAGGAGGATCGTGTCGCCGTTCACACCGTCCGCGTTGCCCGTGCCGGAATACACGAGCACGCCGCGCTCGCGGGCGGCGGCCAGAACGGCCTCCGCGACGCGGGCGGCGCGCGGGTACGGCAGCCGAGTGCCCCGGTCGGCGACGAGCTCGATGCCGACCATCAGGCCACGGCCGCGGATCTCGCCGACCGATGGGTGTTCATCGAGCTGACCGTGGAGCAAGCCCAGCAGTCGATCGCCCTTCGTGGCGCTGGCGGCCACGAGGTCTTCATCGCGAAGCAGCCGCAGCACCTCGCGGGCCACCGCCGCACCCACGGGCGCGTGTGAGTACGTGAACCCGTGCACGAAACCCGCCCCCGGCGCCGTGACCGCCTCGAACACGGACCCGGACGCCGCCACGAACCCGAACGGCCAGTACCCGGACGTGGCCCCCTTGGCCGCGACGAGCAGATCCGGCCGCACTCCCCAGTGATCCAGGCCGAACCACCGGCCTGTTCGCCCGAACCCGGTCATCACCTCGTCGGCGATGAACAGGATCCCGTGACGGGCACACACGGCGGCGATCGCCGGCCAGTAGTCGTCCGGGGGCACGGCGGCGGCCAGCGTCGCCCCGACGATCGGCTCGGCGACAAAGGCCGCGACTCGACCCGGTCCGGCGTCAACGATCGCGGCCTCAAGCTCCGCCGCAAGAGCCGCACCGTCACCCAGCGCGCGGGCACCCGCCTCCCCCGCGCGGTACGCGTACGCGGCCGAGACGTGGCGAAATCGCCCCAGCCACGGCTCGTACGGCCGACGCAACGGTGGTCGACCGGACAGGTCCAGCGCCCCGAGCGTGTTGCCGTGATAGCTGCCGTGCCGCGCGATAACGACATCACGATCCGGTTCGCCCCGTGCCAGGTGGTACGCACGGGCCATCTTGAGCGCCGTCTCGATCGCCTCCGAGCCGCCGGACACGGGATAGATGGCCGGATCGTCCACCGGAAGGACCTCGGCAACCTCGACCGCATACGCCTCCAGAACCTCCGTCGTGAAGACGCTCCCATGTGCGAACGCGAGACGCTCGGCCTGGGCCGACATCACCGCCGCGATGGACGCCCGGCCGTGACCCACATTGACGACGATCGCCCCGCCCGCTGCGTCCAGGTACTCGCGCCCATCAGCGGTACGGATCGTCGACCCGACGGCCGAGACCGCGACCGGCGGGTCGGCAACAGCCGATCGGCGAAAGACCCGGCCACGCGACGGCAGCGAAGGGGCACTCATGCGACCGATTGTAGGTCGACGGCGGCCGCCGACCGGAACACAATAGGCCGGCCATGCAGGACACGCCGGTCGCGCTCGGTCCAGCCCTCGCCCGAGATGATCCGGAGGCGTACATCGCGCGTGATCGGCGGCGAGCCCTGGCGGAACACCGCACCATGCCGGACCGCGTCCACGGTGCCGCCATCTTCGCCGATATCTCCGGCTTCACGCCCCTCACCGAGGCCCTGGCCAACGAACTCGGACCGCAACGAGGCGCCGAGGAACTCACCGCAAATCTCGGTCGCGTGTTCCACGCCGTCATCGAGGAGCTCGATCGGCACGGCGGCGACGTCATCTACTTCTCGGGCGACGCGATCACCTGCTGGATCGATGGCGACGACGGGCTGATCGCCGTTGCCGCGGCGATCGCGATGCAGGACGCCATGGCACGGGTCGGGCTGATCCGCACCCCCGGTGGTACGGAGGTCACACTCGCCCTCAAGGTCGCCGTGGCCACCGGCAAGGCCCGGCGGTTCGTCGTCGGCGATCCCGAGATCCAGCTCATCGATGTCCTCGCCGGCGCCTTGATCGACGACCTCGCAGAAGCGGAGCACCACGCGGAGAAGGGCGAGGTCGTGCTCGATCGATCGGCGATCGCGGCGCTCGGCGACCGAGTCGAGATCATCGCGCGCCGAACGGACGAGGCGCGCGGCCGGACGTTCGGCGTGCTCGGCTCCCTGCGCGCCGAGGTCGCCACGATCGACGTCGTGGAGCCTCCAACGCTCGATGACGAGCTCGTTCGGCCCTGGCTGCTGCCGCCGGTGTGGGATCGGCTGCGCGCCGGGCGGGGCGAATTCCTGGCCGAGCTTCGGCCGGCGTTTCCCCTCTTCCTGCGCTTCGGCGGGATCGATTACGACGATGACGACGGTGCGATCGACAAGCTCGACGACTTCGTCCGGCGCGCGCAGCGGATCATGGCCGGCTACGGTGGCAACATCCTGCAGCTGACCCTGGGTGACAAGGGCGCGTACCTGTACGGGGTGTTCGGAGCGCCGGTCGCGCACGAGGACGATGCCCAACGTGCCGCGGCCGCCGCCCTGGAGCTGCGCGACCTCGACGGCGTGACGGAGGCGACCGGCATCCAGGTCGGGCTGACCCACGGGCGCCTCAGAAGCGGCACCTACGGCCACCAGATGCGCCGGACGTTCGTGTGCCTGGGCGATGCGGTCAACCTGTCCGCCCGGCTGATGTCTGCCGCACCACCAGGTCGGGTGTATGTCAGCGACGAGGCCCGCGTGCTGGCCGGCGACGCGTTCATCTGGGAGCGTCTGCCGGACCTCATGGTCAAGGGCAAGAGCAACGTGATCGTCGCCCATGCGCTGACTGGCTCGCTGGAGCGGGCATCGCGCCGCAAGACCCGCTTCGAGCTCGCGCTCATCGGGCGCGTCGCGGAACTCGCGGCTCTCGACGATGCCCTGAGCGCGACCCTGGGCGGCGATGGCCGGATCATCGGGATCGCCGCAGAAGCCGGGATGGGCAAGTCCCGGCTGGTCGCGGAATTCGTCCGCTCCGTCCGCCGACGCGGGCTGGCCGTGGCCTTTGGCGAATGCCAGTCGTTCGGCACCAATGCGAGCTACTTCGTGTGGCGCGAGATCTGGCGACGTCTGCTTCGGCTGGACGATGACGCGAGCGACGACCGACAGCGCGCGGATCTCGCCGCCCTACTCGCCGCCATCGATCCGGACCTGGTGCCACGTACACCCCTGCTGGCCGCCGTGCTGGGCCTCGACATCCCGGATACGGAACTGACCGGCGGCCTCGATGCCAAGGTTCGCAAGGCGTCCCTGGAGGACCTCCTGTCCGTCTGTCTCACGGCCCGCGCCGCCGAGGGCCCGGTGATCATCGTGCTCGAGGACTGCCACTGGATCGATGCGCTGTCGCGCGACCTGCTGGAGGTCCTCGGTCGCGTGACGTCCGCCATGCCGGTGCTGATCGTGCTCGCCTATCGGCCGTCGGGATCGGTCGGTGGGGGTCTCGGTGTTGATCGGATCCCGGACTTCTCGGAGCTCGCCCTGACCGAACTGGGGCCGGAGGATGCGGCCGCCCTGATCCGGTCCAAGCTGGAGCAGGTCATCCCCGGCGGCGATGCCACGGCCAGCGACGCGCTCGTGAAGCTCGTCACCGAGCGCTCGGAGGGGAACCCGTTCTATATCGAAGAGCTCGTCAGCTTCATCGCGTCGCGCGGCATCGATCCCTCGGACGCGGCCGCCCTTCGCTCGCTGGAGCTGCCGGAGAGCCTGCACAGCCTGGTCCTGTCGCGGATCGATACGGTCGGCGAGGAGCCGCGCCGGACGTTGAAGGTTGCGAGCGTTGTCGGTCGCGTGTTCGATGCAGCCGTGCTGCCGGGGGCGTATCCGGATCTCGGTGGGCTCGAGACCGTCATCGAGCAGCTCGAAGTGTTGCGCGGCGCGGACCTCGTCAACCTCGATCGGGCGGCGGATCAGGCCTACCTGTTCAAGCACGTGGCGACCCAGGAGGTGGCCTACGAGAGTCTGCCCTTCGCGGTCCGCGCCATGCTCCACACGCGCGTCGGCAGCTTCATCGAATCGTCGGCGCCGGACGGCATCGATCGAAACCTGGACCTCCTGGCCCATCACTTCTGGCGGAGCGACGACGAGACCCGCAAGCGAACCTACCTGACCCTCGCCGCAGACGCCGCGCAGGCTGCCTACGCCAACGCCGCGGCCATCGATTACCTGACCCGGCTCGTGCCGCTGCTCGATGGCTCGGACCAGACGGGTGCGATGCTCAAGCTCGCCAGGGTCCACGAACTCGTCGGCGACCTCGCCGCCGCGGACCAGGTCGCCGCGCGCACCTTCGAGCTGGCCGAGGTTGCCGACGATCCGATCGCCCAGGGCTGGGCCAGTACGACCCGCGCCGAGGTCGCCCGCAAGCAGGGACGCTACGACGACACGCGCGCGCAGCTGGACGCCGCGCGGTTCCTGTTCGAGTCGGCCGGCGCAGACGACGGGATCGGGCAGGTCCTGCACCTGGGGGGAACGGTGGCGGCGCAGACCGGCGACTACCCAACGGCCCGGGCCCGCTACGAGGAGAGCCTCGGCATCCGGGAGCGTATCAACGATCGGACCGGCACGGCGGCGCTGTACTCCAACCTCGCCATCGTGGCCGAGTACCAGGCGGACTATCCGACGGCGCGGGCCCTCAACGAGCGGGCGCTGACGATCCGAATGGAGATCAACGACCGGCGTGGCATCGGGGTGTCGCACAACAATATCGGGATGATCGCGCTCCACGAGGGCGATTTCGGCGAGGCGCGTCGGCAGTTCGAGGAAGCCATCCGCGTGTGCCGGGAGGTCGGTGACGCGTCCATGGTGGCGATCGCGAGGAATAATCTGGGCAACGGGCTGCGCTCGGTCGGGGACCTGGCAGGGTCGCGCGAGGCCTATGCGGCGGCGCTCCGCTCCTACCGTGACCTGGACGACCGCTGGGGCCTGTCCTATCTGCTGGAGGATGTGGCGGTCCTGGCGGCACTCAGCGCTGAGCTGGAGCCGGCGTTCGTCCTGGTCGGGGCTGCTGAAACGCTCCGCGCGACGATCGGTGCGCCGCGGAGCCCGGCGCTCGTGGCGGAGCTGGATGAGCAGCTCGGCGAAGCGCAGGCCGGGCTTGGGCCGAGGGCCGAGGTCGCGCTCGCCAGGGGACGAGGCCTCGACTTTGACGAGGCGGTCAAGTTCGCCCTGGAGCGGTGTCAGGACGCACCGGGTCATGCCCCGGCATAGGCATATGGTCCTGTCGCCGACAGCTATGGTGTGCCATCATGGACAGGGCCTGCGCCATCGGCTGGGTAAGACTGTGCTCATCCCCCACGTGCTCATGCCCGGGGCGAGATCGAGATATTTGAAGGGGTGACGGATGTCTTCCGTGCGACGGTCTGGTCGTGGTTTCCGCCCGGTACGTCGAGCGTCTGCGCTTGGTCTGCCGGTTCTGCTCATCGCGCAGCTCCTGCTGCAGTTGACGCCCGTGGTCAGGGCCGTGGACGTGGTCAACGTGTCCTTGAACGATGGGACACCGCTCAGTGCCTACCTTGGATTCAACGCCGACCCGACGGACCCGAACCCGCAGAACCTGACCACGGCCGGCGCCTCGGACTGGCGGATCTGGGGCAGTAGCACGACCTCGTTGAGCGGCGACACCCGCAAGGCCGCTGGGGCTGGTATCAACGGGCTCAGCGACATAGAACAGGAAGCCGCCATCGCCCATCGGGCGCTTGGACCGCTCGGCCTCGGCGTCGGGACCGGACCATCTTCGACGCCCTTCTCGTTCTCGTGGGCGGACGGCGCCCCGACCGCTAGCGGCAGCTCCGTGGGAGCCGGCCTCCAGCACAACGCACCGATTGGTGGTTCCGTGGGCTACGGCTTCCGACTCACCGTGGCCGGATCCACCGCACCGCAGCGGCTCAAGCTGTGGGTCTCGGCCCACCACGGCACCGGCAAGCTGACGGCCACGATGGGTGGCACGGTCGTGATGGACACCGGGGTGACCGGCGGCCAGAACAACGGCGGCGTCTACACGATCGACTTCACGGGCGACGGCACCGTCGAGGAATTCCTCGAGGTCACATGGGTGCTGGACTCGTTGAGTGTCGGCAACGATGAGTTCGGTTTCCCGTCGACGGAGGCGAATGTCGTCATCTACGCCGCGGCCCTGTCCGGGGCGCCATCCACGATGGTGGACCCACCGGTGCTGTACCAGGCGGCGCAAGGCGGAGAAGACGAAGCCCTGGTCTCTGGCCGCTTGTCCGGAACCCCGAACACCCTGTACGAGTTGACCGTCAAGACTGCAGGGACCTGCGTTGACGGCGCTCTGGGCAGTGGTGGCGCTACCCTCGCCTTTGGCGCGAATCCTTCGTTCTCGGTCACCACCGAAGCGGACGGCAACGCCTATTTCGGCGGGTACGCGCCCAATGGCTCGGCCCTGAACACCTACGTGACGGCTGAGGTCAGTGGGCCCGGCGGCGTCTCCAGCAGCCCATCGACGTGCATCGTCGCGGGCGAGACCAACGACACCTGGACCCGAGCGCGGACGATCTCGCTCACCGGGGGCATCGGCTCGGCGACCGGTCATATCGATGATGTCGGTCGCGCCCGCTGGTTCAAGGTGGCGATCCAGCCCGGCCAGCGTCTGCAATTGAACCTGACGAATCTGCCCGCGGACTTCGACATGTTCGCGTTCCGGGACATCACCCAGGCGTTCACGGACCTCGTTACCGGAGATGATCTGACCCGGCTCACAGCTGAGTTCGCGCCGTCGGCGTTCAGCCCCTCGGCGTTCAGCCCCTCGGCGTTCTCGCCATCCGCGTTCAGCCCCTCGGCGTTCAGCCCTTCGGCGTTCTCGCCATCGGCGTTCAGCCCCTCGGCGTTCAGCCCCTCGGCGTTCAGCCCCTCGGCGTTCAGCCCCTCGGCGTTCAGCCCGTCGGCGTTCAGCCCCTCGGCGTTCAGCCCCTCGGCGTTCAGCCCCTCGGCGTTCTCGCCATCGGCATTCAGCCCCTCGGCGTTCTCACCATCGGCGTTCAGCGAAGAGACCTACGCGGGTGCCCAGATCCGTAGTCTGATCACGGGCTCAGGTGCCGCCGGCATCGCGGACGAGAACATCACCGTGGATACGTGGAACAACACCGGTCACTTCTACATCCGCGTCAGCGGCAAGAACGGCGCCTCCAGTCTCGATCCATTCACACTGAGCGTCACCCTGGCGGGCAGCGCCTGCGATGGCGTGCTCAGCAGCCCCTCGGACGGCTTCATCGCCCCGGCGGGCAACTTCGAGACGTTGATCCTGACGGATCCGTCGCGCATGTCCGCGATCCCGGGCAACGAGTCCAGCGCCAAGACGGCCCTCGACGCGGATCTGATCGCCTTTGCCGCCCGATCCGAGGTCAAGGGCGCCATCGTGGATGTCGGAACGCGGCCACGCATCATCGCCCTCCAGGCCCAGGCGGACACGAAGGTGCCGTGCATGTACGCCAAGAACCTCGTGGCGGGGGCCATCCGGGACGTGGTCACGGCCTATCGAGCGACGAACCCGGGCCTCAAGTACATCGTGATCATCGGTGGCGACGACGCCATCCCGTTCTTCCGGTACCCGGACCAGGCGCTGCTCGGCCCGGAACAGGACTTCCAGGCTCCGGTCACGACCGGTAGCGCCTCGGACGCGTCCCTGCGTTCCAACTTCGTCCTTGGGCAGGACGCGTACGGATCGTCCATCGATCTCGCCCTGCATGCCTCGGCGTTCCCCATCCCGGACCTGCCCGTTGGCCGCCTTGTCGAGACGGCGGCAGAAGCGAGCGTGATGATCGATGCGTATATGGCCACGACCGGAGGCACGATCGCAGCGCCGACATCGGCCCTGGTCAGCGGCTACGACTTCCTCGATGACGCGGCCCAGGCCGTCAGCGCCGACCTCGCGGCCGGCATGGGCACCGGCGGCACCGTCAATGACCTGATCTCCGACTTCGACGTTGCACCGCAGACCCTGTGTACGCCAACGCCACCAGCAGTGCTCCTGCCCCGCTGCTCGTGGGACGCCAACGCCCTGCGCACCGCGCTCCTGGGCGGACGTCACGACATCGCCTTCCTGGCCGGCCACTTCAGCGCCAACAGCACCCTCGCCGCCGACTTCAGCACGACGATGCTGGCGACGGAACTTAACGCGTCGAATGTCAACCTGACCAACTCGATCGTGTTCAGCGCGGGCTGCCATTCCGGCTACAACGTGGTCGATCCCGACGCCCTGACGGGCGGCTCGGTCGACTGGGCCCAGGCCTTCGCGCGCAAGGGTGCGACCCTCATCGCCGGCACCGGCTACCAGTACGGCGACACGGACTTCCTCGAGTACAGCGAGCGGATCTATGCCGAGTTCGCGCGGCAGCTGCGGGTCGGGACCGGCGCCGTGTCGGTCGGCGATGCGCTGGCCCGGGCCAAGCAGATCTACCTTGCGACGACCCCGGACATCCGTGGCCTCCACGAGAAGGCGCTGCTCCAAGCGACGCTGTTCGGACTGCCGATGCTCAGCGTGGACATGCCGGGCGCGCGACTCCCGAATCCACCGTCCGGATCCATCGAGGGGGCCACGACCGGCTTCGCCACGAATCCGGGCCTGACCCTCGGCCTCCGCTCGGCCAACGTGCCGATCGTGCCGTCCCTTACCCAGCACACCGTACCGATGGACATCGTCGGTGGCGGCTCGGCCACCGCGACCTACTACAGCGGGTCCGACGGCGTCGTGACCAATCCCTACGAGCCGGCCCTGCCGCTCGAGTCGCGCGACGTCACCGTCACGGGCAAGGTGCTCCGTGGCGTCGGCTTCCGCGGCGGCACCTACTACACGGACCAGACGGTCATCCCGCTGACCGGCGCGCCGGCGGACCCGCTCCAGCAGATCCGCGGCGTCCACGCGGGCTGGGGCTCACCCGTGTTCTACCCGATGCGCCTCTGGACCCCCAACTACTTTGATGCCCTGACCGGCGGCCCGACACGGCTGCTCGTGACCCCGGCCCAGCACCGCACGACCGGCGCCCCGGATGGCAGCGCCACATTGCGGCTGTACTCCGCGCTTGATCTGCGGCTGTTCTACAGCGACTACATCGGTGCCGCCGGCCTCTCCGGCGCCCCGACTGTCGCTTCGGTCGATGCCGAGGTCAGTGGCGGAAACGTGACGTTCCGCGCCCGCGCATTCGGCGATCCGCAGGCTGGGATGCAGCAGGTGTGGGTGACCTACACGGGCCACGCCAATGCCTGGACCTCGCTGGACCTGGTCCAGGACCCGACCGATTCAACGCTCTGGACAAAGACCATCCCGCTGCCGGCCTCGCTGTCTGGTCGCTCCATCCAGTACATGGTCCAGGCGGTCAACGGCGTCGGCCTTGCCACGCTGGACGACAACCTGGGTCGGCTGTACACCTTTGGCAAGGGCCCCCAGACGCTGTTCTTCGCAGCGCTCGCAGACCGGACCTACCCTGGCGCCAACTTTGCGGTCAGCGCGACAGCTACATCCGGGCTCGCGGTGGCTTTCAGCGCCATCGGCCAGTGCACCGTCACCGGCAGCACGGTCACCCTGACCGGCGGCGGCTCGTGCACGATCACGGCCAGCCAGGCCGGCGACGACAACTACTTCGAAGCCATCCCCATCGCGCACACGTTCCTGATCCGGCTGAACCAGATCATCACGTTCACCCCGGCCCCGACGGTCAAGAACCTCGGTGACGCCGACTTCGCGATCGTCGCAACCTCCAACTCAGGGCTCCCCGTCACCCAGACGGCATCCGGCGTCTGCACGATCTCCGGAACGACAGTGCATCTGACGGCCATCGGCACCTGCTCGATCACGGCCAACCAGGCCGGCAACGCCAGCTATAACCCCGTCACGGCCACGCACGACATCGATGTGAATTGGCCGTTCACCGGGTTCTTCTCGCCGGTGGACAATCTGCCGGTCTTCAATGTCTCCAAGGCTGGCGGCACGATCCCGATCAAGTTCAAGCTCGGTGGTGATCGGGGCCTGGCCATCTTCGAGGCCAACTACCCCAAGGCTGTGAAGATCGGTTGTGATTCCGGAACACCAACGGACGCCATCGAGGAAACCAACAGCTCCAACAGCGGCCTGACCTACGACCCGGTGACCACGCAGTACCAGTACAACTGGAAGACACCCAAGAACTATGCCGGCTCCTGTTACCGGTTCGACCTCAAGCTCATCGACGGCAGCACGTGGAGCGCGAACTTCCAGCTGAAGTAGCCGCACGACCCGGTGGGCGCCTCGCGGCGCCAGACGCCGGGTTCGGTCGGCGGGAACCGCCGCGCACCGGGCGGTGTAATGAGGGTGTGATCGACGCGGGGAGGCCGCCCACATCGACGACGCCGAACTGATCGCGCGGGCCCGGACCGGTGACGTCACGGCGTACGAGGAGATCGTCCGTCGCTATCAGGACGTGGCCATCCGAACCGCGCACCTCGTGTGTCCGGAGACCGATGCCGACGATGCCGTCCAGGATGCCTTCCTCAAGGCCTACCACGCCCTGCCCCGCTTTCGCGACGGATCCCCCTTGCGACCGTGGCTGCTGCGCATCGTCACGAACGAGGCGCGTAACCGGCGCCGATCGGCGGGTCGGCGGCATGGGCTCGCCCTTCGCGCCGCAGACGCCACGGATCGGGGTGCTGCCGCACCCGGCCCGGAGCAGATCGTGATGGCCGCCGAGACCCGCACGGAACTGCTGGCCGCGCTCGGGACCCTGCGCGATGACGACCGCGAGATCCTGGGTGCCAGGTTCTTCCTGGACCTGAACGAGGCGGAAACGGCCGAGACACTCGGGCTCCCGCGGGGCACCGTCAAGTCCCGAACCTCACGAGCCCTCGGTCGGCTGCGCGAGGCGATGGTGCCTGCGGCCGGTGAGACCGACCGATGACCGACGTCGACGACACCACGCTGGAAGACGCCCTTCGCTCGCTGACCGCCGCGATCGATTGGCCGACCGCGGCCCCGGCGAGCGGCCCTGATGTCGCCACACGTGTTCGGGCACGCCTGGTGTCCATGCCCACTTCCCGGCCGTGGTGGCGCCCGGGAGCCCGGCCCTTCCGGCGCTCGGTGGTCCTGGCGCTGGCGGCGCTGCTCGCGCTCGCCGTGGTGGCCGGCGCGGTGGGACTGGGGCTACCGGGGCTGCGCATCATCCTGGGCGATCCACCCGGCCCTCCGCCGCCGACCGCCGCTGCCCCACCGAGCCCTCCGACCGGGCGTCCCGGCCACAACCTGGGGCTCGGCCGAGCCGTGACGATCGCGGAGGCGCGAGACGCGACCGGCCGGCCCCTCCCCCTCCCTGCCGACGCGTCGCTGGGGCCGCCGGACGCGGTTTATCTCGACACGGTCCGGGCGGACCAGGTGGCCTTTGTGTGGGCCGCGCGTCCGGGCCTCCCGGATTCCGTGGAGCCCGGGGTCGGACTGATCCTGATGTCGTTCGACGGGCGGTTCGAGGAGGCATTTCTGACCAAGGTCATCGGCCCTGAGACGAGCCTGGAGCGGGTTCGTGTCGACTCGCATCCGGCGTTCTGGATCGATGGCGATCCGCATGCGTTCTTCTACCGCAACGACCGGGACGGCATCATCCTCGACGAGCGGCGCTGGGTCGGCGACGCACTCGTCTGGTCGGACGGCACGATCACGTACCGGATCGAGAGCGCCCTGGGCCGCGACGCGACGATCGCCCTCGCCGAGTCGATCGAGTAGTTCGTCGCGCCGGAACCGATGCGCCGTCCGCGGTGTATCGGGGGCACATTCGCCTTACCGGAGGACCTCACGGCCATGCCACCGACCAATCGTCGTCAGCTCTTGTACGTGGCCACGCTGATCCTTGCGATCGCGGGCTGCTCCGCGATCGGGTCGCCGTCCGCCGGGCCGACGCCGGCCGCCGTGCAGCCAGGCTCCGATTCGCCGGGCCCGGCGTCTCCGGCCGCCTCCGCCTCCGCCTCGGCTGCGGCTGGCGATACGTGGCTCATCGTCGGTCGGAACGGCGAGGAGACCGTTCGGGTCATCCTGGACAGCACCCTCGAGGACCTGTTCACCCTGCCCCTCGGCGTCCCCGACGCGACCTGGGGCCGCATCCTGACAGCCACCCCGCGTGACCGGACGACCGTCATCGAGCACCTCGTGGTCCAGCCCGGTCTCGGCGGCCCACGTCAGGAGATCGACGGCCAGTGGCGCCTGCCGAGGGTGGGCCTCGATCCGATGCCGGTGGGCGTCTCTGCCGATCGATCGACCATCGTCCTTGTTGATGAGGCCACACCCACCACGAGCAGGTTCGCCGTCCTTGACATCAACCTCGCCACCGAGCCGCGGATCATCGAGCTGGCCGGCGCCTTCGACTACGACGCCCTCTCGCCGGACGGCTCCATCCTGTATGTCGCCGAACACGTCGCGGATCCGCTTGCCGGCCGCTACCAGGTGCGCGCCGTGGACACCGCCACCGGCCACCTCCGCGACGCGATCATCGTCGACAAGCGGAACCTCGACGAGGTCATGGCAGGCACCCCGATCGATCAGGATCGACGGGCCGACGGCCTCGTCCTGACCCTCTACCGCGGTGCCGAATACCCGTTCGTCCATGCGCTGGACAGCGTGGAGGCATGGGCCGTGTGCATCGACCTGCCAACCCGCGGTTTCGACGACGAAGGGGCCGGCGCCGACTGGGGGATCGTGAGCGTCGGGCAGGGCGCCGGCATCGTCGCGGTCAACGCAACCCTTGGCATCGCCGTCGAAATCGACCCGACGGACCTCACGATCCGCCGAACCATCGATTTCGAAGCATCGGCCGGGGCGGGCTTCGATCTCGCCAAGTTCGGGCACGGCGAGATCGGGCCGGCCGGACGGCGCGTCGTGGCCGCACCGGGTGGCTCGGGTGTCTACGCGGCCGGTAACGGCGGGCTCGTGCGGCTGGGCGCGACGGACCTCGACGTCCAGCAGCGCTACCTGACCGGAACCGCGATCGACAGCGTGACCGTGACCCCGGATGGCTCGACCCTGTTCGCGCTGACGCGGACGGGTGGGCGCATCGCCCGACTCGATGCTGCCACGGGCGAAGTCGAGGGCTGGGTCGGTGACGGCGGATTCGACCAGCTGCTAGGCGCACTGCCGTGGTGAGCGACACCTGGACGGCCGGCCCCGGTACTGTCACTACCGAAATCCACACAGCCACGCTCCGTTGCCTGCACAAACGACATCAGCCTGTCGATTCTGCGGTGCTCCAAGAGGCGTTCATCCGAGATGCGGTACTGGCAGCAACCAGCCCGTGGATATCCCCGCGGCAGCCCTCGCGGGTTCCGCCGCCGAACTGACGTTGACTGGCGATCTGACCCTCCACGGCGTTACCCGTGCGGTCGAGATACCGGCCGAGGTTCGGCTCATCGACGGTCAGATCCAGGTGGCGGGCTCGCTGACCTTCGCGCTGGCCGATTTCCAGATCGTGGCCCCCAACGTTGGCGGATTCATCGTATCCATCGCGGACGAGGGCCCTCGAGTTCCTCGTCGTGTTCGCCAGGGCCTGACCGCGTCGGCCGGCGCTCTCAGGGCAGGATCGCCACCAGGGCATCGATCACATCGGCCGCCAGATGCTCGCCGGCCTCCGCACGCAGGATCTCGAGGGCTGCCTCGGTCGGCATGGCAGCTCGGTAGGGTCGCTCCGCGGTGAGCGCCTCGAACACATCTGCCACGGCCACGATCCGGGCACCCATCGTGAGCTCCGGCTCCGTCATGCCCCGGAAATAGCCGCGCCCATCCAGCCGCTCGTGGTGGCACGCTGCGAGTTCCGCGACGGCCGCGAACGCCGGCACGGGCTCCAGGATCCGCAGGGTCAACTCCGGGTGGCGGCGGATGACCTCGAATTCTGACGGTTCGAGTTGGGTGGGCTTGTCGAGGATCATGTTGGGGACGCCGAGCTTGCCGAGATCGTGCAGGAGGCCCGCTCGCCGAACGTCGACGATGTCCCGATCGGGCAGTCCGAGCTGGACCGCGATGCCCTCCGCGAACGAGGCGACGCGCTGCGAGTGCGACCCGGTGAACGGGCTCTTTGCGTCGACGATATCGGCGAACGCCGAGGCCAGCCGATCGATATCGATGTCACCGTCGGCATCGACCCGCTCGGTCGGCCCGAGCGTCATCGTCCGACCGACGAGATCGGGTTCATCTAGTTCATCGAGCAGGCCCTCCTGCGCGAGCCCGAGGAGTGCGTCCACGACGTCCGTCTCGTACCAGCTGCCGCGGCGCTCGGCAAGGACCACGAGCCCGGCCGCTCGACCGCGCAGCGAAACGAAGATATCGAGTCCGGCGCAGGCCGCGATGATTCTCGCGTGGCGGTCGATGGCTGGCCCTGCCAGACCGCGCGGCTGACCCCCGCCGTCCCACATCTCGTGGACGTCATGGATCGCCGCCCCGACGGGATCCCCAAAGCCGGCCTTGCGCGCGATCGCCGAACCGCGCTCGCAGCGCACCTGCTCGATCGCCTGCCGCTCTTTCGAGCCATTGACCGCGATCCGGATCAATCGACGCAGCCGAAGCGGGAGCGGTTCGGAGGCCGAGAGGCTGCGGAGCGTGAAGGCCGCGTAGGCGAGCGTCGAACGTTCCAGCGTGGCCTGCCGACCCTTGACCGCGATGTCGTCTGTTCCAAAGATGCTGGCCACGGCCGCGGCGTTGGATGAGCAGCCGGCATCCTTGAGGAACGCGGCGTAGAAGACCGTCGCGCGATCCGGTTTGGTCAGGCGCAGGGCGTCGGCGACACGTGACGCCAGGAAGGCGGTCCGCAGGGCGTGCCCGGGGAGTTGCCCCTCGGTCAGGTCCAGCGCCGTGGACAGGGCGGCCAGCAGGCGCGACGCCGGGACGGTCTCGCGCCGCAGGAGTCGCAGACCCGTGACGACCGGCGACGCCGTCGTGGATCCGTCGAGGTAACGGATGACGAGTCGATCCGGGGTGATCGCCCGAGCAGTGGCACGGTCCATATGCCGGCATCGTGACGTGGCGGAGGCTTCCTGGTCCCCGAGTCGACGGTCCGGGCCGGGATCGCCGGTGGTACGCCCTGCGGCTATTTGGTGTAGATGCCGCCCGGGTCCAGTTCTTCACGGACGAGGCGCAGCTCGTGCGAGGTCGGGGGTGCGGTCGCCGCGAGATCCGGCGCGACCTTGATCTCCCAGCCGATCGTGTCGCGGACCTGGTCCACCGTGGCTCCGGGGTGGAGCGAGGTCAGGCACATCTCACCACTTTCGCCGAAACGATAGATACCGAGGTCCGTCACCACGACCGACGGGCCCCGGCCCAGCCAACCGCCTTCGCGTCGGATGCGCTCCGCCTGTTCCGCGCCGCCAAGGTTGCCGGGGCTCGTCCGGAAATCGATGGTCTCGACGAAGCTGCGTCGGCTCTGCCGCATGATCACGAATACCTCACGGGCATTGATGGCGATCTCACAGGCGCCACCGGAGCCCGGGAGGCGGGTGGTGGGGTGCTTGTAATCACCGATGACCGTGGTGTTGATATTGCCGAACCGATCGATCTGAGCGGCACCCAGGAAGCCGACATCGATGAGGCCGCCCTGGAGGTAATAGCCGAATAGCTCCAGCATGCTGACCACGGCCGTGGAGCCGGTCACGATCGTCGGGTCACCGATGCTCAGGGGCAGTCTGGATGGCCTGGCGCCGAACACGCCGGCCTCATACACCATCTCCAGATCGGGTGCCACGGTACGTTGGGCGAGGTTGACCGCGATGTTGGGCAGCCCGACCCCCACGAAACAGACCCGCTGGCCATCCAGGGCGCGCGCCGCGGCCACGATCATCATCTCGGACTTGCTGAAGGCCTGGGCCTCGGCCGTGGTGGGCCCCATCAGCGGGCCTCGAACAGTTCGACCGGGTTGCCGTCAGGGTCCTCGACAAGGATCTGCTTGCCTCCGGGGCCGGTGACGATGTCGTTGCGGAAGCCGATGCCGTCCGCACGAAGGGCGTCTACGGTCGCGACCAGGTCATCGATCTCGATAACGAGTCGGTTCCATCCGCCAGGTGCTGGTTGTCGGCCATCGGGCATCGGTCTCGAAGCCGAGCTCATCGGGCCACTCAGCCACAGGCTGAGGTCGTCGCGCGAGACTCGCGCAAAGGCCGCACCCATCTGCTCGTCGAGCGTGAAGCTCAGCTTACCGACGTAAAACGCGACGGATCGATCGACGTCACCGACGATGTAGCGCACGGTGGCTGTCACCGGTACGCCCCGTAGTCGACCGAGCCGGAGGGTG
The DNA here is from genome assembly GCA_031407755.1 of Chloroflexota bacterium. Lineage (GTDB taxonomy): Bacteria > Chloroflexota > Limnocylindria > Limnocylindrales > CSP1-4 > SPCO01. The sequence goes on from JANOIS010000383.1 coordinate 25,801, forward strand.
CCGGGCCAGGTCTCAGCGATGCGATGCGCTCCACGCCCAGCTTCTCCAGGTACTCGGCTCGACCGGTCACGCCATGGACCCACTCGCGCAGCCAGGCCTGGACGGCCTCCTCCGAACGTGTGATCGGATCCCAGTCCAGGTAGAACTGGTTGTCTCGATCGTACGAACCCTGGACGTACGAAGGGTGCGCACCCCAGGGCTCGACGACCACGGCGTCCACGATCAATCCCGGGAAGATCGTGCGATTTGGATCGGCCCGGATGACCGCGTCATCGACGAGTTCCTCCACGACCACGATGACCCGGTCCGCCGCAAAGGCCGCCTCCTTCTGGCAGCCGAGCAGGCCCCATACCTGGGTATCGCCTCCGGTCGATGCTCGCTGGGCATGGACGATGGCGACATCCGGCTTCAGTGGCGGGACCGCGTAGATCGTCTCCTCGCCGTACGGCGACTTGATCGGCCGGATCAGTGGATTGGCGACCGGCAGGTCCGTCTCGAAGTAGGACCGTAGCGGAAAGAACGGCAGGTTCATGGCGCCCGCGGTGTACCGCCCGACCATCCCGAAATGGCTGTACTCCTCGACCTCCAGCGGTTCGGCGGGGATCTCTCCCTCGATCCGCCGGCGGATGGCCCCGAGACCGCCTACCCCCGGATTGCCGAGCCACGAGAACACGAGCTTCGAGGCCACGCCAGCCGCGATCATCTGGTCGTAGACGAGGTCCGGCGTAAGGCGGGCAAGGGTCAGATCGCGTCGCCCCTGGCGAATGATCTCGTGCCCGGCGGAGAACGAGATGAGGTGGGTGAATCCCTCGATGGCGACGGTATCCCCGTCCCGCACCAGCTCGGCGATCGCGTCGTGCATCGTGGCGACCTTTGATGTCCGTGTCACCGCACAAGTATCGCGGCGGGCGGTACTGGTAGTACCGGATTCCGCACAGGCGTGCGTGGACCTCTGCAGGATCGACGATCCGATGTCGTTTCCGGACCGAACCACGAGGCGTTCATCGCCAGAACGGTACTGGGAGTACCCGTGGACGGCGCCTCAACCCGCCGCCTCGACGACCTCGGCCAGGATCTTGGCGCCGCCGCCGGCCACCGCCTCGACCGCCTCGGCGAAGATCCGCAGCGCGGTGACGATCTCCGCCTCGGACACGGTCAGCGCCGGCGACATCCGGACGCTCGACCTGCCGCTTTCCAGCACCAGGAGGCCTCTCTCGAAGCAGGCCCATTGGACGGCTCCTGCGTGCTCATTGGTATCGAACTCCACGCCGAGCATCAGGCCCTTGCCGCGCACGTCGGTCACGAGCCCATCGAATCGATCGACCAGCGGCCGCAGCCCGGCCAGCGCCTGTTCTCCGCGAACCGCTGCGTTCTCGATCAAACCGCCTTCGAGCAGATCGATCGTGGCCAGCGCCGCCGCGCATGCCACCGGGTTGCCGCCGTACGTCGAGCCATGCGCACCGGCGCCCCAGGCCTCCAGCAGATCAGCCCGCGCGACGAGCCCGCCGAGCGGCATGCCCGAGGCGATGCCCTTGGCGGTCAGCAGGATGTCCGGCTTGACACCCCAGTGGTCGATGGCCCACATCTTCCCGGTCCGTCCCGCGCCGGACTGGATCTCGTCGGCGATG
>JANOIS010000423.1:0-16736 GCA_031407755.1 Chloroflexota bacterium
TCTACGACACCGACCTTGGAGCGCTGCTTGCTCCGCTCATCGCGGCCGCCGGTGGCTGAGCCCGGACACACCGGATCCGGGGGCATCGGCCGTTCCAATGAAAAAGAGCCCGCCGAAATGGATCCGGCGAGCCCTTGAGAAGAGATGGGATGGGGCTACACGACCTCCGCAGGTCGGCGACTGAAGATGCGCAGGCCCGCGAGGATGAGTGCCTCGATCAGCGTCCAGCCGATCAACGCGACAAGAGCCGCGATATCGAACACGGAGCGATCGGCGGTCGCCCGATCAAGGGCGAACATGCCCCGGAACGGCTCGACGAACGGGTCCGTGATGGTCAGGATCAGCGACACCACATCATTACCCTGGTTGGCGACCAGCAGGAGCAGGATGATCCGCAGGATCAACGCCACCTGGAGCAGGCCGAACAGGAACGTGACGACCCGTGCAACCACGGATAGGCCGCCGGGACCCGCCGGCTGGTATTCGCGTTCGGTCGTGCGGACCGAGGTTCCGCGCGCGGGCGCCACGGGGTCCGTATAGGTGGTCTGCACAGCCGGGTTGGCCGTGCTGGTCTCGCGCGTTGTGGTTCGCTCGTAATCGGTCATGAGCTTGACCTCCTGGGTTTGGTCGACGGCCCGCAGGATGGCCTGCCGCACGTCCCGGATAGACTCGTCGGATGGCGTCACGGGCTTGCAGCTGTGTGACAAGCTCGCGCGTCAGCCGAGCTCGGGCCGGCCTGGGTCCGGGTCCGGGCTCGTCCCATTGGGCAAATTTCAGTGGGGCTGGAGCAAGCGCCGTGTATTGCCCGTTGCGTCCGTGGGCCGCTCGAGCCCAGGTCGTAGGTTCCATCGCCACTGGAATCCCTGACGTCTCAGTCGGCGATTCCTGTCGCCGTGCCCGGCGAGGCCCCGAATCGAGGCCGTTACGAGCATTGGCGGGCGTGCCCTTGTCCCTTGCTCCAGTCCGACTGGAATCGGCTCCGACCCGCGCCCTTTGGCACGACGATGATCGCGTTGCAGCTCGCGCCTCAGCCGAGCTCGGGCCGGCCCATCTCGCGCCGATAGCGCTCGTTGAAGTCGAACAGGAAGCGGTCCTTGCGCGGATAGATCCCGCTGCGGTAGGAGCGCGACGAGACCCCGGTCTGGGCCCGCTCGCAGACGGCCCAGTCCTGCTTGGAGATGAGGTCCCACAGCTCGACCACCGGCTCGGGTCGGAAGTCGGGAGACGCGATCGTCTCGGGTTGGAAGAGGTATTCCGAGATGACCGTCGTGTGGGCCGGCCCGCGCGGCAACACGAGGTAGTACATCGCGGCATCTGGATGCAGGTTCAGGAGCAGATTTGGGAACTGGTAGGTGCCGTAGTACATGCGCATATCGTCCGCCAGCAGGTCCGGGAACGGCGGCAGATCGGATCGGCCGGTCCTGGTGAACGACGTCGCCCCGTCCACCATCCAGTTGCCGTCGTCACGGGTCTCCTCGTCCCACACCTCGCCGAATCGGTAGAGCGGCACGACCTGGACCAGCTCCGGGTGGATGGTCGGGCCGTGCAGGCACTCGTTGTAGTTCTCGACGACGATCTTCCAGTTGGCCTGGACCTCGTAAACGATGCGCACACCGACGCGCAGCTCGTCCATCCGGTAGCGCTCGAAGTTGGTGATGCTCTCCGTGCCCTCCCGCAGTGCCGCGAGCAGCGGTCGGCGCTCAGCGGACTCGGCCAGGTTGACGAACAGGAACCCCGCGTAAGCCTCAGCGCCGATCTCGTGGAGCGGATACGCCGCTCGATCGAAGCCCTCGTCCTCATCGACGTTCGGCGTGCCGACCAGCCGCCCGTCAAGGTCGTACGACCACGCGTGGTACGGGCATTTGAATACCTTGCCGACGTGACCGCGACCCGGCTCGTCGTCGAGGAGCCTCGTGCCGCGGTGGGCGCACACGTTGTAGAAACCGCGGATCTCGCCACCGCGGTTGCGTGTGATCACGATCGATTCACCGGCGAGATCGCGGACCAGATAGTCGCCAGGCTCCGCGATCTCCGCCGCCCGCCCGATGCATACCCAGTCGCCGAACCAGATCCGCTCGCGCTCGTCGGCGTACGTGGCTTCGGTCGAGTAATCCGCGCCGGCGAGGGTCGGTTGGGGGCGCCATGTCGGCGCTTCGATGCTCACGTGGCGGACCTCAGCGTGTGCGCGGGAAGCCAAGATCGACCTTGGACGTGCCGGGGTCCGGCCAGCGCGAGGTCACGATCTTGGCACGCGTGTAGAACTGGACACCCTCGGGACCGTACATATGCAGGTCACCGAACAGCGACGCCTTCCAGCCACCGAAGCTGTAATACGCGACCGGCACCGGGATCGGGACGTTGATGCCGACCATCCCGGTGTTGACCTCGAACTGGAACTGGCGTGCCGCCCCGCCGTCGCGGGTGAAGATGGCCGTGCCGTTGCCATATGGGTTGTCATTGATAAGACTGACCGCCTCGTCGTAGGTCTCCACCCTGACGATCTCGAGGACCGGTCCGAAGATCTCGTTGCGGTAGCAGTCCATCTCCGGGCTGACCCGGTCCAGCAGCGACAGACCAAGGAAGAAGCCCTGGCCATCCCGGTAGAGCGCGTGGTCCCGACCATCGACGACAAGCTCGGCACCCTGGGCTGGGCCGGAATCGAGATACGAGGCGACCTTGTCGCGGTGTTCGCGCGTGACGAGCGGTCCCATCTCGGCCTCGGGATCTGACCCTGGCCCGACCTTGATCTTTGGCAGGCGGGCTTTGAGTGCCTCGACCAGCGGGTCGGCGACGTCGCCGACGGCGACGACCACGCTGATCGCCATGCAGCGCTCGCCGGCCGAGCCGTAGGCCGCCGAGACGGCCGCATCGGCAGCCATCTCGATGTCCGCGTCCGGCAGCACGATCATGTGATTCTTGGCCCCGCCCAGCGCCTGGACCCGTTTGCCGTTGCGGGTGCCGGTCTCGTAGATGTAGCGCGCGATCGGCGTCGAACCGACGAACGAGATCGCGGCGATATCGGGATGCTCGAGGATCGCATCGACCGCGACCTTGTCGCCGTGGACAACGTTGAACACGCCGTCGGGTACCCCCGCGTCGTGCAGCAGATCGGCCAGGAAGTTTGCGGCTGAGGGGTCCTTTTCCGAGGGTTTGAGGATGAACGTGTTGCCAGTCGCGATGGCCGTGGCAAACATCCACATCGGGACCATCGCCGGGAAGTTGAACGGGGTGATACCGGCCACGACGCCGAGCGGCTGGCGGATCTGATACACGTCGACGCCGGTGCTGACCTGCTCCGAGAAGCCGCCCTTCATCAGGTTCGGGATGCCGCACGCGAACTCGAGGTTCTCGAGACCGCGGGCGATCTCGCCAAGGGCATCGGACGGAACCTTGCCATGCTCCGCGGTCAGGTGCGCCGCGAGCTCGTGGCGGCGCGTATCGACTTGGTTGCGGATCTTGAACAGGATGTCCGTGCGTTTGCTCAGCGATGTGGCGCGCCAGGCCGGAAAGGCGGCCTTCGCGGCCGCCACGGCGGCGCCGACTTCATCCCTCGAGGCGAAGTCCACATGGCGGGTCAGCCCACCTGTAGCCGGGTCGTACACGTCACCTTGCCGACCGGACGTGCCGGCCACGGTTCGCCCGCCGATCCAGTGACTGACCCGGCCCGGGGGGGTCGTATGGGTGGGGCTCTCGGGGACGGCGAGCTGGGTCATGGCTGGGCTCCTCATGTGTGCCGTGGGGCGGAGCGATGCAGGCTGCGTAACGGTGGCCCCACGATACTCCTTCGAGCGCTGCTGGCCCGTCCTGGCGCGGCCCTCAGAACCGGGTGCGGGTCTCCGGATCCGGCCACGCCGGCTCCGCGGCCGCGGTCGCCACTCTGGCTGCGGCACGCCGCCGGGGAATCCAGACGCTTGCCCCGAACAGCGCTAGGGTGGCGCCGGCCGAGATGGCCAGCGCCAGCACACCGGCCGCCGGCACGGCTCCGAGCACCCCCGGATCGCGCCACGTGCCGGACACGGCCGTCCGAGCGGCAGCCCAGCCAGCGACGGCAAGGAGGATGAGGCGTCCGTCCTGGATCCGGAACGCGCCAGCCACCTGGGCCCCCAGCACGGCCAGCGCAACGACCAGGGTAGCCACACCTTCGTAGATCTGGGCCGGATGTGACGGCAGGTCCGGCGCCAGCGATCCCCACGGTCCGGGACCGATGTAGGCCGTTGCCCATGCGGCGTCGAGCGGCAGACCCTGGCCCGCGCCGCCGAGGGCCATCGTCAGTTTTCCGGCGCCAAGGGCCAGCAGCAGTGGCACGGCCAGAAGGTGGGCCCACCGTCCGAGTGGCGCCCCCAACAGCGTCGCGACGCAGGCCGCAGTCAGGACCCCACCAACCACCGCGAGTCCGAGCTCCAGGCCGCCAACGGCAGGGTCCAGCAGCGCCAGCGGGTGTGCGCCGTACGCATCCTGGCGCACGAGGACGTCTCCCAACCGCCCGCCGACGACCGCACCCGGAACCGCCCCGACGGCGATGTACAGCAGATCCTCCGGGGCAAGCGCGGCCCGGCGCGCCGCGACCCCGGCTGCCGCGATGACGAGGAGGATGACGGCGGCGAGCGTGACCGTCCACCAGCGCACGACGAAGCCGTCGCCCAGGCGCAGGATCGGATCGAAGTCGAACGTCAGGAGGGCGATCGGCACGGTCGCGCCAGTGTACAAGCGCCGGTGGTGTCGGCTGGCCGACACCTGGCCTGTCACCCAACAGGTCGCCCGGCGATGGGATACCCGACATCATCATGCCTGTTCGAGATGGTTGTGCCGGGGCGCAACGTCACGATGGGGGTTGATCGGCGAGCTTGGGGGCACGCCGATTCTGGTCGAGGCGTCCGGCCCCCGGGGGGAGCGGGTCGGACGTCGAGACCGACCAAATGGGGGCGCCATGACACACCAGACCACCGCGGGATCCGATCTGGTTATCACGCTGCTCGGCAGGTTCGCTGTCCGGACCGTCGATGGACGCGAGATCAACCTTGCCGGTCGTCACAGTCAAGCCCTGTTCACGCTGCTGGCGTTGGCCAGAAGGCCGCGCACCCGCGAAGCGATCGGGGCAGACCTGTGGCCAGAATCGGTGGGAGCGGCGACGGCCCCGTTGCGCCAGGCGCTGTATCAGTTGCGCGGCTCCATCGTCGCCGCCGGGGTCGCCATCGACCATGTGATCGAGACGGACGCGGAGACCATCGGACTTCGCCCAGCTGCGGTCCACTCGCTGGATGTCGATCTGTTCGATGCGTGCGCGGCGGATCCGGCATGCGGCGCGGAGACCGCGGTCGCACTGTACGGTGGCGACTTCGCAGAAGGCCTGGGCCACGATTGCTTCGCCGCCGAACGCGAACGGCTGGCGGACCGCTTCGAGGATGCCCTGGCGAACTGTGCGGCGCGGCGGCTCGAGAGCGGCGACATCGACGGCGCACGTGCGGCCGCCGAGCGCCTCATCAGCCGCGATCCCCTGCGCGAGGAAGCCCACGAGGTCCTGATCTCGGTGCACGGCATGACCGGCAGTCGGTCACAGGTCATCCGTCGATACCTCCGGCTGTGCGACATCCTCGCACGCGAACTAGGCGAGCTGCCGCTGCCGGAAACGGTGGCGACCTACCGCTGGGCGATCGCACGAACCGTCGCTCGGTCCCACGAGAGGGCCGCGGGCCTGGAACGACGCACGAATTCGAGGCTCGCGATCGTCCAGGCTTAGTACTCTGTAACACATATCGCCGGGTCAGGCGCCGAACCGCGCCGGGCTGAACGGCAGCAGCTCCTCGGGCTCGCGCCCGTCGAGGATCATGTCCGCCAGCAGCTCCCCGGTCCGGGGGGCCAGCGTGAGGCCGAGCATCGCATGGCCGCTCGCGACGTAGACGCTTCGGAACGGCGCCAGCCGGCCGATGACCGCGATGCCGTCCGGCGTCATCGGCCGGAGGCCCGCGCTCGGCGTCAGCGCGGGGGCGTCCGGGTCCCATGAGCGGAAGTAGCGCGCCGGGGCCTGGCGGATGGCCCGCAGCCGGACGGGCGAGATCTTCTCATCCAGCCCGCCGAACTCCATGGTGCCGGCGACCCGGGTAGCGCCGTCGAGCGGGGTGACCGCGCAGTGGGCCTCGGACAGCATCACCGTGCACCGGGCCCCCAGCTGGGCCGGCACGTAGTCGATGGAGTAGCCCTTGCCCGGGCGGACCGGCAGGTTCGCGCCCAGGAGCCTGGCCACGCGCCCGCTCCACGCGCCGGCGGCGATCACCAGCGCGTCGCCGCGCACGTTCCCGAACCGGCCGCGCAGTTCCACCCCGCCCGATGGCAGTGCCCAGGCCCGGGTCACGGCCCCCTCGAGCCGCGTCACGCCCAGGACATCGAGCTTCGCGACCAGGGCGTCCACGAGGCTCTGCGGTCGGAGGTGGCGCTCGTCCGGGAAGCGGATCGCGCCGACCACGGCGTCCGCCAGGTCCGGGACCAGCGCCCGGGCCTCGTCGCCGGTCAAGACCTGGGCCTCGAAGCCCGCCCGCTCGTAGCGCGGCAGGTCCGCGGTCGCGTGCAGCAGCTCGGCGGCATCGATGAACGCCTGGAGCTCGCCCTCCGCGTGGGACTCGAAGACGAGGCCGTCGCCGGCCCACGCGTCGAGCGCCTCCATCGTCCCCTGGCCCAGGCGCGCGGTGGCATCGAAGGCGGCGGCGTACGACGACGCGTTGCAGGCCCGGAGCATGCCGATCATGAAGCGCCCGAAGTACGGGCTGAGCGAGGGCCGGACGTACACGGGGCTGTCGGGTTTCGCCATCCATCGCAGCGTCTGGAGGATCACGCCGGGGCCCGGGACAGGCCCGGCGAGCGAGGGCACCACCCAGCCCGCATTGTTCGATGAGGCGCCGGCCCCCGGCACCCGGTTCGCGACGATGACCACCTCGGCGCCCCGCGAGGCGAGGCGGTAGGCCGCCGCCAGCCCGACGATCCCCGATCCAACGACCACGGTCTTCATCTGCGAACCGTACTCCGAACAGGTACCCGTGGAGGCCCGCATGGCACGCGTGACGTCGACCGGCGCGGACCTCGCGCTACAGGACCCGTCCACGGCGGGCGTTCTACCGTCCCAGTGTGGCGACCAGCTCCCGGACGGACGCGGCGGACGCGTCGAAGGCGATCTGTTCCTCCGGCGTCAGCTCGATCTCGAAGATGCGCTCCATACCGTTGGCGCCCAGCACGACCGGCACTCCGACGAACAGGCCGCTGGTCTTGAACTCGCCCTGAAGCAGCACGGCGCACGGCAGGACGCGCTTGCGATCGAGCAGGATCGATTCGACCATCTCGAACGTGGACGCCGCGGGCGCATAGAACGCGGACCCGGTCTTGAGCAGGGCGACCACCTCGGCACCGCCATTCGCGGTCCGCTCCTCGAGCGCTTTAACGCGATCGGGCGGGAGCAACTCGGTGATCGGTACGCCGGCGACCGTCGAATAGCGCGACAGCGGCACCATCGTGTCGCCGTGGCCGCCGAGGACGAAGGCGTGGGTGTCCTCCACACTGACGCCGAGCTCCTGGGCGATGAACGTTCGAAAGCGCGCGCTGTCCAGCACGCCGGCCATACCCAGCACACGCTCGCGCGGGAAATCGGACGCGGTCATCGCCACATGGCACATCGCGTCGAGCGGGTTGGTGACGATGATCAGGATCGCTTTCGGGGAGTGCTGCGCCGCGGCCTCCACGACGGCGCGCACGATACCGGCGTTCTTCACCAACAGGTCGTCCCGACTCATCCCCGGCTGACGGGCGAGGCCGGACGTGACGATGACGATGTCCGAGTCCGCCGTGTCTGCGTAGTCGTTGGTGCCAACGACGCGGGCATCGTGCCCGACGACCGGGGCCGCCTCGGCGAGATCGAGGGCCTTGCCCTGGGGCAGCCCGTCGACGATATCGACCAGCACGACGTCGGCGAGACCAGCCTCCGCGATGCGCTGGGCGGTCGTCGCGCCGACATTGCCGGCACCGATGACGGTGACCTTGTTGCGGGCCATGGGTTCCTTCTCCTTCGGGCAGATTGCCCAGGGCGATCGGTCGTTTACGCCGTGGCTGGCCGGCCTCAGCCGGCGCCCGGATCGCCGGGCGCAGCGGCCATCCCGGACGGGTTCGCGCCGCGCGGCCCGGCGGCCCGGATCTCCGCGGTCGCGCCGGATGTGTAGTCCTCGAAGTTCGCTCTGAACATCGCGGCGAGGGTCGCGGCCTGGCGGTCGTAGGCGTCTGGGTCCGCCCAGGTCGCGCGCGGGTCGAGGAAGTGGGCCGGCACATCCGGGCAGGTCAGGGGGACCTCCACCCCAAAGACCGGATCGATCCGCGTCTCGGCCGTGGCGAGCGATCCGTCGAGGGCGGCACGGACCATGGATCGGGTGTGCGCGATGTTCATCCGCTCGCCGGTACCGACCGGGCCACCGGTCCAGCCGGTGTTGACGAGCCACACCGTGGCATCCTGCGCGGCCAGGCGGTCCGAGAGCATGGCGGCGTACTCGCCCGGATGACGCGGCATGAAGGGAGCCCCGAAGCAGGCGCTGAAGGTGGCCTTTGGTTCCTTGACCCCGACCTCCGTGCCGGCGAGCTTGGCCGTGTAGCCGCTGATGAAGTGATACGCGGCCTGGGCGTGGGTCAGACGCGAGATCGGGGGCAGCACACCGAACGCATCGGCCGTCAACAGCACGACGGTCCGCGGCTGCACGGTCATTCCGGTCGGATCCGCATTGCCGATGAAATGGAGCGGGTAGGCGCCCCTCGTGTTCTCGGTGATCCGTTCCGAGTCGAGGTCGAGCTCACGCGTCGCAGGGTCCAGGTCGACGTTCTCGAGGACCGTCCCGAAGCGCTTGGTCGTCTGGAAGATGTCCGGCTCGTACATCGGCGAGAGGCGGATCGTCTTGGCGTAGCAGCCGCCTTCGAAGTTGAACAGGCCGTCATCGCTCCAGCCGTGCTCGTCATCGCCGATGAGACTGCGCTCCGGGTCCGCGGACAGGGTCGTCTTGCCGGTGCCGCTGAGGCCGAAGAACACGACCGAATCGCCCGCTGCCCCGACGTTGACCGAAGAATGCATCGGCAGGACGCCCTCGTCCGGCATCAGGTAGTTCATGACCGTGAAGGCCGACTTCTTGATCTCGCCGGCGTACTCCGTGCCGACGATGATGACCTCCATCCGCCCGAGGTGGACCAGGATGGCCGTGCCGGTCCGGGTGCCCTCGGTCTCGGGATCGGCCTGGAACGACGGGATGCAGATGATCGTGAAGTTGGGCTCGAAGCCATCGAGCTCGGCGGCCGTCGGTCGGCGGAACAGGTTCCGCGCGAACAGGCTCGCCCAGGCGGTCTCGGTGTAGATCCGCAGCCGTCGTTGATGGGCAGGATCCGCGCCGATCAGCATGTCCTGCGCGTAGAGGTCCTTCTCGGCGCAGGCGGCGACAAGACGGGCACGCAAACGGTCGTAGTGAGCGAGGCTGATCGGTCGATTGACGTCTCCCCACCAGATCTTGTCGTGGCTCGCCGGTTCATCCACGATGAACTTGTCCTGGGGCGAGCGGCCGGTGTGCTGGCCCGTTCGCACGACGAGCGGCCCATCGGCGGCAAGCAGACCCTCGCCGGCACGAACCGCGTCCTCGACCAGTTCCGCCGATGATCGGTTGACCACCAGCTGTCGACCAAGCGGCGGCTGGGTGCGGGTCGGCTGGGTCCGGGTCTGCTGATCCCGGACGAGATGTCGGGGGCGGGCGCGTTGTGTGGTGGCCATCGGGCTGGAACTCCTGGACGCGGGCGATCACGGATCGACCGGCCGCGCGTGATGGGGGCCCTTCCGGGCGCCACAGGAGTCGGCTTCCACAGTCGCGTTGCCAAGCATTGTACACACGATTTGACGACCGGCCGTCCGCAACGTAGCATCCGGCCACAACTGAAGAGTGCTTTATCAAGAGTGGCAGAGGGACCGGCCCGTTGAAGCCACGACAACCTACCGACGCGATGTCGGCAAGGTGCCAATTCCGGGCAGGTCCTCCTGCGAGATAAGGGAACTCCCCGGAGCCCCCTCGACAAGATCAGGGTCGTCCCGTCCGAATCGGTCCCCGCGCCGCGTCATGCCTGACCCTGGAGACCCGATCGTGCTGACCCAGTCGCCCCCATCCGTCGCGGCCGCCCATCCCCGGTCCAGCCGTAGTGTCACCTCCGCGGTCGGGCCGCGGATCACCGGCATGGCCTGCCGCAACTGCGGTTTGGCCCAACCCCTGGCGCTCGCTTATGTCTGTCCCGCGTGCTTCGGCCCGCTCGAGGTGACCTACGACCTGGCCGTCGTGGCGGCGACCTTCACTCGCGAAGCGATCGAGCGACGCGGGCCCGGGATCTGGCGGTATCTCGAGTTGCTTCCGGTCGACGCAGCGCCGGCGCGGTCGCTTCCGGTCGGCTCCACGCCGCTCATCGGGGCCGAGCGACTCGGCAACACGCTCGGGGTGGATCGGCTGTGGCTCAAGGACGACACGCGCAACCCATCGCTGTCATTCAAGGACCGGGCGGTCGCGATCGCTGTCGCCCGAGCGCTCGAATTCGGAGTCCCGGCCCTGGCCTGTGCCTCCACCGGCAACCTCGCCGGAGCGACGGCTGCCGCCGCGGCCGCCGTGGGGCTCCCGGCCTATGTCTTTATCCCGGCCGACCTCGAGCCCGCCAAGATCGACCACGCCCTGGCCTACGGCGCGACGGTCGTGCCCGTCGCGGGCACCTACGACGACGTCAATCGGTTGTGCCTGGAGGTGGCCGACGAGAGCGGCTGGGGATTTGTCAACATCAACCTGCGGCCGTTCTACGCAGAAGGCTCCAAGACCCTCGCCTACGAGATCGCGGAGTCGCTCGGCTGGCGTTCGCCGGACGTGCTGGTCGGGCCGGTGGCGTCCGGGGCGATGTTTACGCGCGTGGCGCGCGGTTTCGAGGAGCTGGCCGAGCTTGGGCTCATCAAGCGCCGACCGATCCGGTTCGTCGGTGCCCAGGCCGCCGGCTGCGCGCCGGTCGCGACCGCGTTCGAACGTGGCACGGACATCATCGAGCCGGTTCGCGAGCCGCGCACGTTCGTGCGCTCGCTGGCGATCGGGAACCCGGCCGATGGGCGCTATGCCGTGGACCTCGCGCGCGCCAGCGGCGGGTCGATCGAGGCGGTGGAGGACATGGTGACCGCCGCGGCCATCCGTGACGTCGCCCGGCTGGAGGGCCTGTATCCGGAGACTGCCGGCGGCGTCACGCTGGGTGCGGTCGCCGCGGCTCGGCGGCGCGGCATCATCGAGCCGGGGCACGAGGTCGTGGCGTTGTTGACCGGCAATGGCCTCAAAACGCCGGACGCTCGACGGCTGGGGCTGTCCGGCCAGGACGGCGAGCCGGCCCGGCCCGGGCAAGACGGCGAGCCGGCCCGGCCCGGGCAGCCCGGCCTGGCGCCGGTCATCCGGCCCAGCCTGTCCGCGTTCGAAGCGTGGCTGGACAACGGGTCGTGAGCACGGTCCGCATCCCGCCGACGCTTCGGGCCTCGACGGGCGGAGCCAAGCTCGTGTCCATTCCGGGTGCCACGGTCCGTGAGGTGATCGACGGACTCGTTGCGGCCCATCCGGCCCTTGGAGCGCAACTCGTTGGGCCGGACGGCGATCTCAACCGCTTCGTCAACGCGTTCCTCAACGACACCGACGTGCGGCATCTCCAGTACCTCGAGACTCCCGTTGCCGAGGACGACACCCTGGTCCTGCTCCCGGCGATGGCGGGCGGCTGACCGCGACGAGGGTCACGGCGGCGGGAAGCCTATTCCAGCGGGGCTGGAACAAGGAACCAAACATCTCCTGGCCCCCGGTGTCGAGCGACGGATTCCATCGCGATTCCCGGCTGGGGAGCGAAGGATTGCCCTCCCGACGGCATGCACACCAGCGCGGCTGGAGTCCGGAGCACGGGTCGGCCTGGGCCAGGAGCACCTTCGTCACTTGTACCAGCCTGGCTGGAACGGCTCGGTTTGGACCCCAAGCCTTACGGCCAGCCGCGACGGCGGAAGGGGACGACGAGGCCGATGAAGTGGGTCCGTCGCGCGGCCCCTGGAAATATGTGTACGAGTGTCATGGGCTCGGACATCCGGGTTCCCGGGGGCGGCCGGGTCAGGCGCGGTCGAGCGCCTGGCGCAGATCGGCGATCAGGTCGTCGACACCCTCGATGCCGACCGACAGACGCACGAGCGCCGGATCCACCGCCAACGCGGAGCCCGCCACGGACATGTGGGTCATGGCGGCCGGGATCTCGATCAGCGATTCCACCCCGCCCAGTGACTCGGCCAGGGTGAACCAGCGCGTCCCCTCGGCGATCGCGACGGCTCGTTCCGCCGCGGAACGCGATGAATCCGGCGCGGGCAGGAACGACACCATCCCCCCGAACCCCGGGTACCGCACGGAGGCCACATCCGGGCGCCCGCGCAGGAACTCGGCCACCGCTGCGGCATTGGTCCCGTGGCGCTCGACCCGCAGGTGCAGGGTCCGCAGGCCGCGCAACACGAGGAAGCAATCGAGCGGTCCGGGCACGGCGCCCATCGAGTTCTGCAGGAACCGCAGGCGCTCGGCGACGGCGTCATCCGAGGTGACGGCCACGCCGAGGACCGTGTCCGAGTGGCCAGCAAGGTACTTGGTGGCGGAGTGGAAGACGATGTCCGCTCCGAGCGTCAGGGGCCGCTGGATGGCCGGTGAGGCGAACGTATTGTCGACGACCATCAACGGCCGCCGACCACCTTCGGCCTCGCGCCGCGCCAGGGTCGCCGCCACGGCCGCGATATCGACCACCTTGAGCAGCGGATTGGTGGGGGTCTCGAACCAGACCAGGCGGGTCCGCTCCGAGAGCCCCTCCCACAGACCGTCCATCCCGCCCGCGAGATCCACGAACAGCGTGCTGATCCCGGCACCGGGCTTGCGGACGCGCTCCAGATAACGGTACGTGCCGCCGTACACGTCGTCCCCGACGATGATCTCGTCGCCTGGACCTGCGAGCTCGGCGATGGCCGCCGTCGCCGCCGATCCCGATGCGAACGCGAAGCCGTGCCGACCGTCTTCGAGTGCCGCGACCGCGCGCTCGAGGCGGTCGCGAGTGGGGTTCTGCGAACGGGCGTATTCGTAGCCCCGGCGCGGCCTGCCGACCCCGTCCTGCCGAAACGTTGAGGTCTGGTAGATCGGCGGCGCGACCGCCCCGGTCAGCTCGTCCGGTTCGGCACCGGCATGGACGGCCAGCGTTTCGAAGGACGGCGGGGCGTCATCGAGCTCGAACACCAGCTCAAGGCCGTCCACCTCGTCCATCTGGGTCCCGACCTGGCGAAACCCGAGGGCGCCGATGATGACCTGGGATGCGGCGTTGTCCGGGGACGTCGATGCGCGAAAGTGACGGATCCCGTGCTCACGACGGGCCCAATCCAGCAATGCCGCCGCGACCTCCGACGCCACCCCCTGACGACGATGGGCGGTCTCCACCCGATATCCGATCTCGACCCGGCCGTCGGCGTCGGGCGGCGCATGGAAACCCGCCGAGCCGATGATCCGCCGGCCGGCCGCATCGTCCAGCACGATGGCCCGACCCAGCCAGGCGATGCTTCCTGGGTCCGCCGTGACGGTCGGGATCCGATAGCCGAGAAACCCGGCGAGATCGTCCGGCATATCGGCCGGCACGATCGCGCCGATCGCCCGTTCCGCAGCCGCAAGGTCATGACGTACCAGTGCCTGCATGAAGGGAAGGGACATCGACACGAGCTCGAACCGCGCGGTCCAGATCGAGGGCACGGGCGGCGGCATCAGCGGGCCGATCGCTGTCAGGGATCCTGGCGCGGACGGTGCGCCAGGAACTCGAGAAGGTCGAGCTTGGTGATCACGCCGGCCGGTCGCTCACCGCGAACCGCGACGAGCGCCGAGACGCCGCCGCTCAGCAGAGCGAACGCCTCATCCAGGGTGGCCGACGCCTCGACCAGGGGCAGCGGCGGATCCATGACCTCCCCGACCGTCCGCTCGACGACGCTCGGATCACGGAAGGTCCGATCGAGCAGGCCCTTCTCGCTGATCGAACCGACGAGACCGACGACGTCGTCGCCTTCGGCCTCCTCCGAGACCGGGAGCTGGCTGACACCGAACCGTTGGAGGGTCGCGATCGCCGCACCCACCTGGTCCGTCGTTCGCGCCACGATCACCGGCGGCCGACCCGGGGCGTGATGGCGATCACCGAGCAGGGCGTCGATCCGGGTCGTCGCCCCGGTCGTCGCCAGGAGGCCGTTGGCCCGCAGCCACTCATCGTTGTAGACCTTGGACAGGTAGCTTCGACCACTGTCGGGAAGCAGGACCACCACGACGGCTTCGTGCCCACCATCTGTGGCCACGAGATCGCGCACGACCTCGCACGCGGCGACCATCGCTGTTCCGCACGAGCCGCCGGACAGGATCCCTTCCTCGCGCGTCAACCGGCGAGCCATCGCGAACGCGTCACGGTCGCTGACCCGCACCCACCGATCGATCGTGGTCGGGTCGAACGTCCCCGGCAGGAAGTCCTCGCCGACGCCCTCCGTGAGATAAGGCCGGACCGTGTCGCCGGACAGGATCGAGCCCTCCGGGTCCGCGCCGATCACCTGGATGGACGGGTTGGAGCGCTTGAGCGCGCGGGACGTGCCGGCGATCGTCCCACCCGTTCCAACGCCGGCCACGAAATGGGTCAATCGGCCATCGGTCTGCTCGAGAAGTTCCGGCCCGGTGGTCTGCTCGTGCGCCGCCGGGTTCTCCATGTTCCGATACTGATCGGGTTTGAAGGCGCCCGGGATATCGCGCGCCAGGCGGGCGGCCACGGAGTAGTAGCTTTCCGGCGATTCAGGGTCGACGTTCGTGGGGCACAGAACGACTTCCGCGCCGTACGCGCGCAGGAGCGACTGCTTCTCGATCGACTGCTTGTCGGCCATCACGAAGATGCAGCGATAGCCCTTGAGCGCGGCGGCGATGGCCAGGCCATGGCCCGTGTTGCCGCTGGTCGGCTCGATGATCGTGCCGCCCGGTTTGAGCAAGCCCGCGCGCTCCGCTGCCGCGATCATCGGCAGCCCGATCCGGTCCTTGACCGAGCCGCCCGGATTGAGCATCTCCATCTACGCGAGGAGCAGCGGCTGGCGATCCTGCGGCCCGAGATCGCGGGTGATCCTAGTGATCCGGACGAGCGGGGTGTTTCCGACGAGATCGAGGACGGACTCGGCGTAGCGCATCGTGGCGGAGTATGTCATGAGCCCCGACCGCGCAGCTCTTTCCTGACAGATCGTCACTTGGTGGCGCGCTTGGGCCGGAACCTGGGCTCATCCACGCGCGAGGCCCCGCCCGATCAGTCGTCGCGATCGAGCCTGCCGGGTCGCAGCAGAAGCCAGGTCAGCCGCCAGCGGAAGCGGCGCGGGTGGCCGGGTGGGTCCACGGTCCCCGCGTGCAGCGCCTCGACGACGGGGCCGAGCCGGTCCGCCAATCGATCGGTCATGAGCTTCGCCAGGTCGAGTTCGGCGCGGGACCCGGGCTCTGGCAGCTCAGCCCCGGCCACCAGTCCGGCCAGGGCCCGGACCGAGGTGACCGGGAGGATCTGCGAGGCCATCCGTCGGCCGAGGTACAGCTCTTCCGTGCCGGCCAGCGCGAGGGGCAGGATCGGGGCGCCGGTGCGCAGGGCGATGATGGCCCAGCCCGAGCGCATCGCCCCGAGCCGCCCGGGCGGGCCGCTGATCGTGCCCTCGGGCATCTGCATGAAGACCGCTCCGTTGGCAAGGACCGCGCGGGCCGAGGCGACGTGCTGATCAACGCCGACTCCGCCGCGCCACACCGGCAGCAGCCCACCGACACGCTTCACGAGCCACTCACGCCACGGCGCCGTGAACGTCGATGGCCCGCTGCCCAGGATCCAGCAGCGCGGTTCGACGGGCAGGGCGTGCATCACGACGAACGGGTCCATCCAGCCACGGTGGGCGCCGGCGACCAGCAGATACCCGCCGGCCGGCACGTGCTCCTGACCGGACGTGGCGATTCGGAATCGGAAGACGCCAAAACACAGGAAGCGCACGAGCAGGCTGATGCCCCGGTACAGCAGCGACGCGCTCGATTCAGGGGTGCGTCCCAGCCAGTCGAGCCCCTCCGTCGCGCCGCCGCGGGCCGCCGCCAGAGCCTCGGGCGCGATACGCGCGGGTGGAGGCCGTCGTGGACGGCGCCGTCCAGGATCGGGCGCCGGGTCCTCGTCGGTCACGGCACCCTGGGGCCGGGGGCTCCGTCCGCATCGGGCGGGTCGTCGATTTCGGTGGCGTCGTCGTCGATATCGGTCGTGTCGTCGTCACGGTCCAGCGGCTCGCCGACATTGGCCCACGGTTCGTCGATCGGCTTGGTCATCCACGTCGCCCCGAGGGCGCCCCACGTCTGGACCTGCGGGTTGGCGGCCGGCCGATCCGGCGGCCGGTTCGGGTTGTGCCGGACGAGCAGGCCACCGATCCCGACGACGATGAACGCGATCGACACGATCTGGGCGGTCGGCACCGCGAAGAAGGTCCAGTTGTCCTCGCGCAGGAATTCCAGCAGGAAGCGCGTCACTCCGTACCAGATGAAGAAGAGCAGCAACAGATCGCCCGCCCGCAGGCGTGCTCGCAGCCGGAACCCGATCACCACCAGCAGGGCCGCGCCGATCAAGCCCGACAGCGACTCGTACAGGAACAGGGGGTG
>JANOIS010000430.1:0-2440 GCA_031407755.1 Chloroflexota bacterium
ATCGTGGTCCCCAGCGAGGCACGAGCTCGACTGGGAATCGCAGCCGGTGATCGGCTCGACGTCGAATTCGTCGACGACGCGATCGTGCTGCGCAAACGACCGGCTCGCGCCTCGGATCGCCTGCGAGGCCTCGGGGCGGGCAAAGGCTGGTACGACCCGGACCCGGTGACCTACGTGCGGCGACTTCGAGATGAAACGGAGGTGCGAGCGCGTGAGCGAGAGGAACTCTGGACGCGGCTTCGGGCTGACCGGCCACCAGAGGATCGGGCTTGACAGCAACGTCCTGATCTATCTGATCGAGACTCGAGGGCCAGTCGCTGACGCCGCCGCCGCTATCGTCGATCGGATCGCGGAGGGCCAGACGCTGGCGGTCCTGTCGGCCATCGGGCTTGTCGAGATCCTGGGCGGTCCTGCTCGAGCCGGCGATGCACGGATGTTTGAGCTGACGGCAGAGGCATTGCGGGATCTGCCGATCAGCATCATTCCGCTCAACGGAGCCATCGCCGAAGATGCCGCGTGGATCCGGGGTGCCTCGGGTATCGGCCTGGAGGATGCCGTGCACCTTGCGACCGCGCTCGCTGCCGGGGCGACCGCCTTCGTGACGAACGATCGCCGATTGCGGTCCATCCCGAACCTTGACGTGATCTACCTGGACGATCTCGTTGCTTGAGCGTCCCGTGGCCCGCGACGCGATACATGACGGTCCCGTCGCGTGCCGCATCCTTGGCCCGCGATGGATCTGACCCTAACGCCCGTCCAGGTCGAGCTGCAGGCCCGGGCTCGCGCGTTCGTGCACGACGTGCTCCAGCCGCTGGAGGTCGAATTCGAGCGAGCGGGCGGGCGGCTCCCGACTGAGGCGCGCGACCACATCCGGCGCGAGTCGGTCGCCGCTGGTTTGGTCGGCGGGCCGCTGCCGGTCGAGGTCGGCGGGCAGGGCTGGTCCATGATCGAGCAGGTCCTCGTCCACGAGCAGCTGGGGCAGGGGACCGGCGGCCTGTGGTCGTTCATCCCGGGGGCCTACAACGCGCTCATCCATTGCGACCCGGACCAGCGACGGCGCTATCTGGAGCCATCACTGCGCGGCGAGCGGTTCGGGAGCTACGCGATCACAGAACCTGGGGCCGGCTCCGATCCAAGGACCCTCGCTGCAACGGCGGTCCGCGACACAGCCACCGGTGACTACATCCTAAACGGCGAGAAATGGTTCGTGACCGGCCCGCCGGACGAGACCGACTTCATGATCTTCCACTGCCTGGTCGTCGATGGCGACCGGCGGCTACCGACGCTGCTCCTGGTCGACTACGACACGCCCGGTCTGACCATGAAACACGACCCGGACTACATGCACACCTTCGCCGATCGGCATCCGCAATTCGTCCTTTCGGACGTGCGTGTACCGGCGAGCGCCGTGCTGGGCGGCGTTGGCCGGGCGGACGAGTTGACCAACGAATGGTTCGTGGAGGAGCGCATCCACATCGGCGCGCGCTGTTCTGGGGCCATGGAGCGGCTGCTGACGATGGCCGTCGAGTGGGCCACGGATCGAGTCCAGTTCGGCGAGCGCATCTTCGATTTCCAGGGTGTGTCGTTTCCGCTGGCCGATTCCGCCGCCGACGCGTCCGCGGCGCGGCTGCTCACCCGCGAAGCGGCATGGCTGGCCGATACCGGCGCGGATCCCAAGGTGGTCCACGCCAAGGCGTCGCTGGCCAAGTTGTTCGCCTCGGAGGCAGCGTTCCGCTGCGCCGACCGGGTGGTCCAGGTGTTTGGGGGCCGCGGCTACATGCGCGAGAACGCCGCCGAACGGTTCTTTCGCGAGCTCCGCGTCGATCGGATCTGGGAGGGAACCTCGGAGATCCAGCGCCTGATCATCGCGCGGGCCCTGGAGAAGCGGGGGGTCGATCGCGTCGTCGGTTGACCACCGGTCGTCGCACGGCCCGCGACGGTGACGTTCGCGCCCCGACGGCGTAGCGCATCCTTGGCGGCATGCCCCACCAGCTGAACACCGAGCAGGATGCGCCGCCGGGCACCATCGATCTGCGGCCGTTGTTCGCACCTCGGTCCATCGCGGTGGTCGGGGCGTCCCCGCGGAGCTGGATCGCAGAGACCGTGCGTGACAACCTACGCTCGATGGGCAGTGCGACCCGCTGTCACTTCGTCAACCCGAAGTACGAGGAGCTCCACGGCCAGCCGTGTTACCCGAGCCTGGACGTCCTGCCGGAGCGGCCGGACATCGCGGTCGTCGCCCTGAACCCATTGCGTGCCGGGCAGGTCACGAGAGACGCGGCTGCGGCCGGTATCCCCGCCATCATCATCCCGGGCGGCGGGGTCGTGGAGGGTGGCGCAGCCGCCGCCGCGATGCAGGTCGAGGTCGCCGCCATCGCCCGTCGCCACGGCCTGGCCCTGGTCGGTCCCAACTGCATGGGTGTCATCGACCTTACCGCCA
>JANOIS010000431.1:0-12411 GCA_031407755.1 Chloroflexota bacterium
ACGATGAGCGGGATACCGACCGGGACCGGCACGCGCGACCAGATCGGTCGGCGGACGGTGGTGACCGTGGGAGCGGGCAGAGGCGGCGGGGTGACGCCAAGGAGCCGCTCGCGCGCCTCCCAATCGAGCGGGGCCGAGCCGGCATTGCCGATCGTGATGGGAACCTGGGTGGTGGTGCCGAAGTCGACCGTCGCCTCGATCGTGGGCGGTTCGACCGTGCCGATCGGTGCGTCGAGCGCGAAGTCTTGTGTCGTTTCGATGCCGTCGACGACTATGACGGGGCTCGATGCGTCCGTGTATGGCGGTTTGCTCGCGGTCAGGCTGTACGAACCCGGGAGCAGCCGCAGCCGATAGGTGCCGGTCTCGTCGGTCTGGGCGCTGCGGCCGCCGGGTGTGGCCGTGACCGTGGCCCCGGCGATCGGGGCACCATCATTGGTGGAGGTGACGACCCCGCTGACGATCCCGGTCGGGACCTCGGTGATGCGGATCGCCCGGTTGGCGCCAAGGACCGCCTCACGGAAGCCGATCTGGAGCGCGTCGGTGCCGGTCGCGTTCTCGATGCCGATCGTGGCGTTGCGGCCATCGCCCGGGTTGGCCGGGTTGGCGCCATACAGCAGATCGATCGCGCCGGACTCCCAGAGCTTGACCTCGAAGCTGAGGCCGCTGCTGGCCCCCCCGGCGCGGACGGCGTCGTACGAGATGACGAACGCACGGTCCGGTGCGCTGCCGACGAGGTCGTAGCCGATGGCGCTGCCGGCGTCGAGGCGCAGGTCCTGCCAGAGGAGGTAGATGGC
Source organism: Chloroflexota bacterium (assembly GCA_031407755.1). Classification (GTDB taxonomy): domain Bacteria; phylum Chloroflexota; class Limnocylindria; order Limnocylindrales; family CSP1-4; genus SPCO01. The sequence continues at coordinate 795 of JANOIS010000431.1, forward strand.
CGCGTTGGGCGGGGTCGGCGAGGGGATCGCGAGCGGGAAGCTGTTGTACTGGTCGGGACCGATGAAGTTGAGGTACCCGTTGTCCGACAGATAGATCTGGGTGTAGGTCTCGCCGTAGAACGGGAAGTCGAACGGCAGGCGCAGACGCCCGACGAACTCGTCGCCATACAGGGCGCTCTGGCCGGTCGTCTCGACCCAGTCGAAGGCGATCGGGGCGCAGGCGTGCCCGAAGTCATCGAGCTTGCGGAAGAGGACGAAGTCCTGTTCGACGACCTCGCCGCCGGTGGAGCCGACGATCTCGGCGTCGGCCGATTCCGTACAACCGTTGGAGGTGGCGTGGAGCACGTAGGTGCCGATCGGCAGCTCAAGCTCGTAGGTGCCGGTCGCGTCGGTCTCCGCCGGCGGGACGGGGGTGCCGACCGCCGTGACGGTGGCCCCGACCAGCGGGGAACCGTCCTCGGCCGCGGTCAGCTGACCGGTCACCGTGAAGCGCGGCAGGGCCACGAGGGCGAAATCGGTATCGGTTGTCGCGTCGGTGATGATGACGACGCCTGGGCTGACGCCGGTCGCGTAGCCGAACGCGGTCGCGGTCACGAGATACGTGCCGGCGGCCAGGAACAGGTCGTAGTCGCCGGTCGCGTTGCTGACGGCGCTGAACTCGCGGGTGCCGTCGTCGGCGGTGATGCGGGCACCGGCGATCGGGGCGTTGGTGGTGGCGTCGGTGATGGTGCCGGCCAGGGTGCCGCCGGTGGCCACGAGATCGACCGCGGCCTTGGCATCGATCCGGCCGTCGCCGTAGACGTTGTTGGGATCGCCGTCGTCGTCGCCACCGCAGCTGTCGTCGAGGCGATCGACGGCAGTGACGCGCACGGCATTCGTGGCAGCCGCGACGTTGCCGCGCAGCACGGGCTCGGCCGACAGCACGAGGGCCAGGGTGCCCGCCACGTGGGGCGCGGCCATGGACGTGCCGGAAAAGGCCTCGTAACCGCCGCCCGGGAGGGACGACACGACGTCGACGCCAGGGGCGGCCACATCCGGGTTGACCTTGCCGAACGTGGACGGGCCGCGCCCCGAGAACTCGGCGATCTGGTCGGTGTCGTCCGTGGCGCCGGCGCTGAAGGCTTCGTTGAAGTCACCGGGCGAGCCACCCTCGCCGCAGAACGGGCCGGGATTGCCCGAGGCGAAGACGGGGATGATGCCGGCCGCGCGCCAGGCCTGGACCGTCTCGAGGTAGAACGTGTCGCCGGGGCCGCCGCCCCACGAGTTGTTGACGATGTCCGGGCGCAGGGACGGATCCGGATTCTCGCCGTTGAGGTCCGTCGGGGCGAGCACGAACTGGCCGGATGACAGCAGGGCGATCTCACTGCACGAGAAGTCCTCGCAGCCCTTGGCCGCGATCCACTGGGCACTCGGAGCTACGCCCGTGTCTGGCGTGAATGGCCCGGGCCCATCGCCACCGACCATGGTCCCCATGGTGTGGGTGCCGTGGCCGGCGTTGTCGCACGGCTCGGGGCCGCAGATGCCGGACGGGTCCCACCAGTTGTAATCATGGGTGAACGAGCCGCCGCCGTCGTTGCCGCGGTACTGCTCGATGAGCGCGGGATGGAGGTAGTCGACGCCGGTATCGATATTGGCGACGACGATGCCCTGACCCAGGATCCCGTCGGCCCAGGCCTCGTTGGCCCGGATCTTGGCGACGCCCCACTCGGGCTCACCTGCGGCGGCCAGGATCGCGATGCTGGTCTCGACGGGCTTGACCAGCGGGTAGCTCTTCGGGGCGCGGACCGAGGTCACGCCAGCGACCTTCGAGAGCTGGGTGGCGAGCCGGTCGAGGGTCTTTGCGTCGCCCTCGACGACGAGGACGTTGGTCAGCCAGTAGGTGGTGGCCTTTGCGCCGCGGGTCTTCGCGGCTATCGCGCGGGCGTCTCGCTGGGCAGCGGTCGCGGTGTCATTCAGGGCCTTGAGCACCGCTGCGCCGCGCTTGGTGCGGTCCTTGACCTTCGTTGCGGGCGCGAGGTCAGCCTTGGCGCCGAACTCCACGATCAGGGCGGTGGCGGTGCCGGCCTTGAGACCCTTCTGGAGGGCCTTGTCTATGGGTGCGGCGGCGCCTGGTCCGCTGTCCGAGGGCCCCGGACCGGTCCCCGCGACGACGGTGGCCACCTGGGCCACGACCAGAAACATGGCAACCATCGCCGCCATGGCACGGTGTCGGATCATGCCAAACCCTCCAGCCGCCCGGCCCTCACCGGCGGCTCGTCGCGTCGTCCTCCGGTCACGGTCATCCCTGGGCCGCGTCCCGGGCTTTCCGAGCTGTTGCCACGGGTTGTGGCGGGGCTCGGACAAGGCTTGCGTCAGCAGGCTCGCAAGAGCCTACACGGTGGGTGTTGCCGTGTCGTTGCAGCGGTGCCTTCTGGCACCACGTTTCGTCGCCGTGGTCAGGCGGCGCCGTGCGGCGGCGGCGACGTTGACTACGCGCGCTATGACACTCGTACACATATTCGTGCCAGGCGTGGGCGAGGCGGGCGCGTGCGCGACGCGACGCGACGGGCGTCGGCACGCGGGCCGGTCGCCGGCACGCGGGAGGCGCCGGCACGCGGGACAGGCGCCGCTGATGACGTCTATGTGCATCGGCCGTGCGGGATGGCTGCCAGCCGGCGCCGGCACGCGGGACAGGCGCCGCTGATGACGTCTATGTGCATCAGCCGGGCGGGATGGCTGCCAGCCGGCGCCGGCACGCAGGACCGTCGCCGCTGATGACGTCTATGTGCATCGGCCGTGCGGGATGGCTGCCAGCCGGCGCCGGCACGCGGGACAGGCGACCGGGCGTCAGGGCGCCTCAGGTCACACGTGCACGACCGTGGGCAGGTCCAGGCCCTCGACCCAGGCCGCGATCTCGTCGCCGGCGGCGACCCACACGCCATCCATCGACTGCGCCCGCTCGATGAGGCCCTCGATCGCGGCCGCGCGACCCGGTCGACCGGAGACGAACGGGTGCATCGTCAACGAGAACAGGCCACCAACCTCGACGAGCGCATCGAGCTCCTCGCCCCAGGCAATCGACCGCCGCCGACGGGCGCAGGATCGGCGACGCCGCGTAGCCGGGCACGTAATTCCATCGATTCCAGTCGTCGAGGGCCCAGTTCACCGGCAACTCCACGATCGACGCGGCGCCCGGCTCCGCCGACGTCCCGAGCCGGTACGGATGATCCGAGTCCATCAACCCCGAATCGTACCGGCGACCCAGCCGGGCACGAAGAATGTCGTGCGCAGACCGCGCCGTTCCAGCATCCGCAGCAGCCGGGGCACGGCGACCCTGGGCCCATAGCGCTGGTGGGCGATGACATCGAGGTAGTCGACCACCTCGGGGTGATCGGCCAGCATGACCGCCTCGGCATCCAGGTCGAAGCTGAACAGGGCGGCGGCCCGCACGCCGTCTGGCCAGCGGAAACCGGTCGGCAGAGACTCCATCCGACGAACGATACTGGAGCCGTGCGACCGCTGCCGATCACCATCCGGGCCGCCGTCCTCGAGGAGGTCGGGGCGCCGGCGATCATCCGCGAGCTCGAGCTGATCGAGCCGCGCGCCGGCGAGGTCCGCGTCCGGATCCTGGCCTCGGGTGTGTGCCACTCGGACCTGCACGTGCGCGACGGGGAGTGGGATCGACCCACACCCATCGTCATGGGCCACGAGGGCGCGGGCCTGGTCGAGGCCGTCGGGCCGGGCGTGACCACGCCGCGGGTCGGTCAGCTCGTCGCGCTATCGTGGCTCATCCCGTGCGGCGCGTGCCGGTCATGTCGTCGCGGGCATACCTGGGCGTGCCCCGACTCCCCGTCCTACCGGCACACCCTGCTCGATGGCGAGACCCCGTTCCGTGGCATTCGCGCGTACTGCGCGATTGCGACCATGGCCGAGGCGGCCGTCGTGCCGGCCGCGGCGGCGATCCCGCTACCCGACGACACGGACCCGGCCGTCGCGGCGCTCATCGGCTGCTGTGTCACGACCGGCGTGGGGGCCGTGCTCAAGACCGCGGCCGTGCCGGCCGGAGCGTCGGTCGCGGTCATCGGCCTGGGCGGGGTCGGGCTCTCGTGCGTCATGGGTTCGGTCGTCGCCGGCGCGGCGCGGATCATCGGGATCGACCGCATGACGGCCAAGCTCGTCGCTGCGTCAGAGGTCGGGGCCACGGACACGATCCTCGCGTCGGACGACACGGCCACAACGATCGAGGCCCTGCGGGACCTGACCGATGGCGGCCCGGATTTCGTGTTCGAGGCGATCGGGCGCACGGATACGGCCGAGCTGGCCATCGCCGCGCTGCCTGTCGGTGGCACCGCGGTGCTCGTTGGCATGACCCCGCTCGGGGCACGTGCGGCGTTCGAGGTGTACCCCTTCGTGGACGGTTCGCGCCGGATCCTGGGCTCCAACTACGGTTTCGCGGAGCCCGCGACCGACTTCCCGCGCTATGCGGAGTGGACCCTGGATGGGCGGTTGCCGGTGAGCAGGCTGATCGACCGGCGGATCCGCCTGGACGACCTCGAGGACGCGTTCAGCGCCATGCGCCGCGGCGAATACACCCGCCAGATCATCGATTTCGACTGAGGGCGCGGCGTCTCGGGGCCGACGCGGCGCGGGGTCAGGCTGCCGGCCGACCGCCCGGGTCGGAGGGCTTGGCGCGGGTGCGGCCGGCGGCGACCACACGCGTCGGTCGCGCGGCCCGTGTTCGGCCCGGACCGACCGCGCTGGGTTGGCGACCATCCATCGTCGCGGGACGCGACTCGGTCGCGGTCACGCCGCGCACGCCGGCAAGCCCGGTCAACCCGGGCAGTGACGTCAGGTCCGACCGACCCGGCCCGACCGCGACTCCGGGCGATGGCGCAGTCGGCAGACTCATCGGAAACGGCGAGTCAAGGTCCGGGTCGATCACCCGCAGGTCGGCTTCGTCGGGCACGCGGTCGCATCGATAACAATTGACCATGCGGAGCTCATTGACGGAGCGGCAGGCTGGACAGATCCACATCGCGCCCCCCGTCGTTGCCTGGTAGCGGCTGGTCCGTGGCTGCACCACGTAGCGATAGAGCAGCCAGAAGGCCGTCGGTCCGGCGAGCAACACGATGGCGATCAGCGCCCCCGGAACAAGACCGAAACCGGCCTCGATCGAGCGCAGCCACGAACTAAGGTCGATGCCCATAAGGTCCGTCAAGACTACACCGAACCGACCCGAAGACTCAGGTGCTGTCGCTGCTTATCTATCGCGCTCGGCGGCGTTGACCAGCGTGGCCTGCGCCGCCGCCAGGCGCGCGACGGGGACGCGAAACGGCGAGCACGAGACGTAGTCGAGCCCCATCTGTTCGCACTTGTGGATGGACTCCGGGTCGCCGCCGTGCTCACCGCAGATCCCGAGCTCGATGTCCGGCTTGGTCGCCCGTCCTTTCTCGACGGCCATCTTCATCAGCCCGGCGACCGCATCGTCGAGCGTCTGGAACGGGTTGACGGGCAGGATCTTCTCCTCGACGTACTTCAGGAGGAAGTTGCCCTCTGCATCGTCGCGGCTGTAGCCGAACGTCATCTGGGTCAGGTCGTTCGTGCCGAAGCTGAAGAAATCGGCCTCGCGAGCGATCTCATCGGCGGTCAGGGCGCCGCGCGGGACTTCGATCATCGTGCCGAACTTGTAGTCCGGCTCGACGCCGTGCTCCGATACGACGGCCCGGGCCTCGGTCTCCAGGATCCGCCGGGTCTCGGCCAGTTCGTTCACGTGGCCGACCAGCGGGATCATGATCTTGGCGTGGGGATCGCCGCCGGCCTTCTTGCGGGCGATCGACGCCTCGAGGATGGCACGGGTCTGGATGCGGATGAAGTCGGGGATCATCAGCCCAAGGCGGCAACCGCGCAGGCCGAGCATCGGGTTCTGCTCGCGCAGCCGGGACACGGCAGCGAGCAACGTCCGGGCCTCGGCGAAGACGGGGTCGTCCTGGGGCGTGCCGGTCGCATCCAATCGGGTGACCTGCTCGATCAACTCCTCGTGGCTGGGCAGGAATTCGTGGAGCGGTGGGTCGATCAGGCGGATCACGACCGGCAGGCCGTCCATGGCCTCGAAGATGCCCTCGAAGTCGCCACGCTGGAGTACCTCCAGCTTGCCCATCGCCGCATCGAAGCGACCGATGACGCCCGATTCCTCGACGGTCAGCTCGGTGCCCGCGTCGCGCTTGGCCTTGGCCCGGGTGGCTTCGAAGGCGATGAGGATCGCGCCGCGGACGATCTCGAGCCGATCGCCCTCGCGGAACATGTGCTCCGTCCGGCACAGTCCGATGCCGACCGCACCGTAGCGCCGCGCCTGGGCCGCTTCCTCGGGCTTGTCCGCGTTGGTCCAGACCTCCATTCGCCGGACCTCATCTGCCCAGCCGAGAAGCTTCTGGAGCTCGGGCTGATCCTCGAACCGGGCGGAGACGGTGGGCAGGGACCCGATGTAGACCCTCCCTGTGGATCCGTCCAGGCTGATCCAGTCGCCTTCGTGGATCTCTGCCCCGGTGGCCTCCGAGCGGGCGTGCTTCGCGTCGACGTTGACGTGCAGCTCGGCGGAACCCGCGACGCAGGGCTTGCCGATCTGGCGCGCGACGACGGCCGCGTGCGAGGTCGCACCGCCCTTGGCGGTCAGGATGCCCTGGGCGACGGCCATGCCGGGAAAGTCATCCGGCGAGGTCTCCTCGCGGACGAGGATGACCTTCTCGCCACGCTCAGCCCAGGTGACGGCATCGCGGTAGTGGAAGACCGCCTGGCCGACGGCGGCACCAGGTGAGGCGTTGAGTCCGGATGCGAGGAGGGTCGCGCTTTTCAGGCCGGCCTCGTCGAACTGGTCGCGGAGGAGCTGGTCGACATGGGCCGGCTCGACCCGGCCGAGGGCCTCTTCCTTGGTGATGATCCCCTCCTCGACCATCTCGAGGGCGATCCTCACCGCCGACGCCGCGCTCCGCTTGGCGGCCCGCGTCTGGAGCATGTACAGCTTGCCGCGCTCGATCGTGAACTCGAGGTCCTGGACGTCGCGGTAGTGCTGCTCGAGCTGCTGGCCGATCCGGACGAACTCGTCATAGGCCTCGGGCATCTCGTCCTTGAGCGCGGCGATGTCCTTGGGCGTCCGGATCCCGGCCACGACATCTTCGCCCTGGGCGTTGGTGAGGTACTCGCCCTGGAGTTCGCGTGTGCCGTTGATCGTGTTCCGGGTGAACGCGACGCCTGTTCCAGAGGTCTCGCCCATGTTGCCGAACACCATCGTCACGACGTTGACCGCGGTCCCCAGGTCATGGGCGATCTTCTGGCTGTCGCGATAGACCCGGGCTCGCTCGCCGAACCAGCTCGCAAAGACCGCCTTGATGGCGAGGTCGAGCTGCTCGTATGGGTCGTCCGGGAAGTCGCGCCCAGCTTCCGCGCGGACGATCGTCTTGAATTCGGTGACGAGGTCCCGGAGGTCTTCAGCGGAGATCTCGCTGTCTGTCTGCGCGCCGGCGGCCTGCTTCTTGCGCTCGAGGGCGCCGTCAAGTAGGCGACCGTCGACGTGCAGGACGATCCGACCGAAGAGCTGGATGAACCGGCGGTAGGCGTCCCAGGCGAAGCGCTCGTCGCCGCTGAGCTTTGCGAGTCCTGCACGGGTCTCGTCGTTCAGGCCGAGGTTGAGGACCGTGTCCATCATCCCGGGCATGGAGAACTTGGCGCCGGAGCGGACGCTGACGAGGAGCGGGTTGGCGGCATCGCCAAAGCCCTTGCCGGAGCGTCCCTCGACTTCGCGCATCGCTTCAAGGACGTCGTCCCACAGGCCGGCCGGGAGGGTCTCGCCGGCGGCGAAGTAGTCGTTGCAGGCCTCCGTGGTGATGGTAAATCCGGGCGGGGTCGGCAGGCCGGCGATGGTCATCTCGGCGAGGCCAGCGCCCTTGCCGCCGAGGAGATCCTTCATCGTGCCGCTGCCCTCGGCCGTGCCGTCACCCCAGGCGTAGATGTAGCGCTTGGCGGCGCTGTGGGCGCGGTCCGCGGGTTGGGCCTCGGTCGGTGTCGCGGTCATGATGCGGGGTCCTCCGGGTCATTGTCGGGTCGGGCGACGGAGGGCTGGTGACGGCCGCGCTCCGCTGGTGAGGGTTCGGTGGGGTTCGCGGCTGATTGTACCGGTCGCGCCGGGGGCCGCCAGCTCGCGACCGGGTCCCCGCGGTGATGCACGTAGGCCGCATCACGACGTCGTGGGTCGCGCCGGGGGCCGCCAGCTCGCGACCGGGTCCCCGCGGTGATGCACGTAGGCCGCATCACGACGTCGTGGGTCGCTCCGGGGGCCGCCACCGGTTGATGACGTCTATGTGCATCGGCGTCGAGGGGTCGCCTCCAGCGGAGCGGCGGCTGTCCCCAGCATCAACCGAGCCCCACCGGATCAGTGGCGCACGAGCTCCCGCTCGATCGTGCTCGCCCAGGTCGCGATCTCCGCCCGGCGCGACGCCCCGAGTTTGGCCAGGATGTGCTCGACGTGGCTGCTTGCCGTCTTGTGGGCGATCCCGAGAACGTCGCCGATCTCCGCATTGGTCCGCCCCTCACCGATCAGCCGCGCGACCTCGAACTCGCGGCTGGTCAAGGGTCGCCATGGCGCCTCGGCTGTGACTCGGCCGCGGGCCATTCGCTGCAGGGCATCCGCTCGCTCGGCGAGGGGCCGGGAGTCGAGCCGCGAGGCGACGGTCCTGGCCTCGACCGCTAGCGCCAGTGCCTCCGCGAACCGATTGGAGCGGATGAGGCACTGGCCAAGGTCGAGGCGCGCCCACGTCGCTTCCCAGATGCGGCCTTTGCCGTCCCAGCCGCGCACGGCGGCTTCCAGCGCCACGCGTGCCAGGCCGGTCGCGCCGTTCGCGAGCGCCACCAGCCCGCGACCATGCTCGATCGCGGGACCGGAGACCTCCGGGATGGCGCACACGTGTGCCTCGGATGCGGCGAGCCAGACCGCGGCTTCCGCGGGACGACCGGCTGCCTGGTGGGCCCGCACGCCCGTCACCACGAACGGCACGAACAACAGGCGTTCACCCACGGCTTGGGCCCTGGCCAGCGCATCGTCGCAGAGCGTGACGGCCCGAGCCGGATCCCCGGCCTGCAGCGCGACCTCCGCCAGGCCCCAAAGCGGTGGGAGCGTGAGTTCGATCGCTTCTGACTGGATGCCGAACGATAGCCCCTGGGCCAAGGCCGCCTCGGCGTCCTCGATCTGACCGCGTCCGGCCGCCACGTACCCCAGGGCCCACCGCGCAAGCTCGGCGCCGCGTCGACATCCACGATCTGCCATGGCATGTCGAGCTTCGCTCGTGGCGTCGTCCCACCGCCCGTCCGCCCACGCGACGACCGCCGACGTCGCAGTCATCAGGTGCGCGCAGAACGATTGTTCGATGGAGTCCGCGTACCGGAGCCCTGCCCGGAGCATGCGGTTCGCGGTCGGATAGTCCATCGCGAACGTCGCGACGGCCGCGGCGTCCCGGTAGGCGCCCACGCCCGTCGACTCCCGACCCTCCCGCTCTGCCGCGCCCGCTGCCGCTGCGAGCCGGTGCAGGCCACCGCTGACATCACCGTCGTAGACGTCGACGAGCGCGCCCCTCCAGGCGTCGAGATCCCGGTAGTCCGGGTCGGTATGATGCTGGGCGAATCGGCGCATCTCGGCGAGAGACGCCCGCGCCGCCGGCAGGTCCCGGAGATCCATGTAGATCACCGATAGGTAGTAGCTGATGTCCGCCCGAGCTTCATCCGCGACCGCCGAGTCCGGAAGGCCATCGAGCTCCGCCACGAGGGCCTCCATCGAAGCCTTCATCTCGGAGAGCGGTCGACCGCCACGGCGGGTCATGGCCTCCAAGCTGGTTAGCGCCATGATCGCGCGGACATGGTCTCCGGCCGCTCGATAGGCAGCCACAGCCTGCCGGCCGAGATCATCGGCCAGCACATTCTCTTCGATCGCGGAGGCTTCGTCGGACGCCGCGGACAGGATCGCCGCCCGCTCACCCGTCGGCAGGTCGTCGGGCAGGTTCCCGACGACGCGCTGATACAGCTCGAACGCCTCGCGATGCGCCGACAGGCGGGCCGCGTCCCGTGCCCCCGCGAGCGCCGTCTCGAACGCCTGACGGCGCAGGCCGGCCCGCTCGTAATGGAGAGACGAGTGGACCTCGGACTGCCCTTCGAGCTGGGCTCCGAACTCGCCGGCCCGGGCATGGAACCGGCGCCGATCCGCCGCCGGGACGCTCCGATAGATGGCGTCACGCAACAGCTGATGCCGGAAGTCGTAGAGGCCCCGCCCGCCGGGAGGCCAGAGGACGGCGTGGTCGATGAGTTCCTGGAGCGGCGCGTCCACGGCGTCCGCGGGGACGTCCATGATGCCCGCCAGGACGTCCGGCACGAAGCAGCGCCCGATGACTGCGCCCGCCCGGGCGACCGCCTGGGCCTCCGGCGAAAGGTGGGACAGGCGGGCGATGACCGCGTCCTCGATCGTTTCCGGGACGATGGCCTCGCGGATGGCATAGCCGTTGGCCCGGGCATCGGCGCTCAGCGCGCCAAGCAGCTCCTCGATGTGGAGGGGGATCCCGTCGGTGCGCTCATGGACCGCGGCGACCACATCGCGAGGGGCGGGCAGGCCGGTGTCCAGGATCAGGGTCGTGACCAGCGCGGTCTGCGCCTCGTCGAGTGGCCGCAGGCGCACCTCCTCCGCGAGCCGCTGGGTGATCAGCCGTGACCGCCAGTCGCGCAGGCTGGTGCCGGTAGGTGCCTCGTCTGTCCGGTAGTCGGCACACAGCAGGACGTGGTGGTCGCGCGCCCGCCGTGCGAGCTCGGCGATGATCTCGAGGCTCAGGTCATCAGCCCATTGGAGGTCCTCGAACCCGAACAGCGACGGTCCGACGACCGCGCCGAGGATGGCATCGACGGCGTCCATCACCAGCTGGCGACGCCGAACCTGGCCGGCTCCGAGCGTGGCTTCGCGCAGAGCAAGCAACGCACCGCCCGCGGCGGCGAACGACGGGATCCGGCCCATCGTCCTCGCCAGATCGAGAATGGAGGCCGCCGGAACGTCACGGTCCTGCGGCGCGAGCGATCCCCACGCGTCGACGAACCCGCGCTCGTGGGCCAGCTGGACGACCGCCTCCACGAACCGCGTCTTGCCGATACCTGCTTCTCCAGCCACGAGCAGAAACTGGCCGCTCCCGGTCAGGACGTCGTCGAGCCGGCGCTCGGCCAGCTCCAGCAGGTCGTCTCGTCCAATCAGCAGCGGGCAGCGAACGGTCGATATGGTGCCCATACCCGGAGTGTAGGTCGTCGCCGTTCGCCGTCATCGGTCATTCGACCGATGACGGGTTGCGATCCTGAGTCGAGGGTGTGAGCCAGCGACCCTGTCGGATGGGTCGACAAAGCCACCCAGGAGGTAGCGAATGGCCACATTCATGGACGTCCACTCCGGATTCGTCGGCGTGACCGGGGCGCAGCTGCGCGAGGCACACGATGCGGATCTGGCGATCGAGAAGGACGAAGGCGTGCACTTCGAGCGCGCCTGGCTCGATCCGGACTCGGGCAAGGTGTTCTGCCTTGCGACCGGCCCGTCCCGCGAGGCGGTCATGCGCATCCATGAGCGCGCCGG